>JBJMJS010000134.1:0-17737 GCA_045806225.1 Gaiellaceae bacterium | reverse complement strand
TTAGTCTCTCCGCGTGGTCACGTATGTCATTCCGTACCGTTCGGTCGGCAAGACGCGGCTCGGCGATCCGCGCCTCGCGGACGCGATGATGTCGGACGTCCTCGCGGCGTGCGAGGCCGCAGATCCCGTCGACGTCATGGTCGTCGGCACGCCCGGCGGTCAGGGCGAGGCCGTGGAGGGCGCCCTTTCGTCGCACGACGGGCCGGTCACGATCGTCAACTCCGACCTGCCGTGCGCAACCTCCGACGAGCTGAAGCAGTTGAGCGCGGCCGCGCCGGCGATCGCGCCTGCGCGCGACGGGACGACGAACGCGATCGCATTGCGCGACGCGCGCGAATTCGTGCCGCTGTATGGACCGGGGAGCGCCGCGCGCTTCATCGAGGCTTTGCGCGCGCAGCCGATCGACCTCCCGGGATTGCGTGACGACGTTGACACGTGGGAGGACCTGGAACGGATCCGGGAACACGTCGGCAGCCACACGCGGACCTATCTCGAGACCCGCGGATGAAGGTCGTCGTCCTCAGTGGCGGAGTCGGCGGGGCACGCTTTCTGCGCGGCGTCGTCGACGTCGTCGACGGAGCGGAGGTCACAGCCGTCGTCAACGTCGGCGACGACGTCGAGGTCCTCGGCCTTGCGGTGTCGCCGGATCTCGACAGCGTGCTGTACGCACTCGCGGGGCTCGCTGACGAGGAACGCGGTTGGGGACGCGCCGACGAGACGTGGCACGCGATCGACGAAGCCGCGACATTCGGCGGCGAAGCGTGGTTCAAGCTCGGCGATCGCGATCTCGGCCTGCACCTCGTGCGCACGCAGGCACTCCGGCTCGGCAAGCCGCTGTCAGCCGTGACGGCGCGGCTCGCGGCAGCCGCGGGCGTGGAGGCAGCGCTGCTGCCTGCGACGGACGACCGGCTCCGGACCTGGCTCGAGACGCCGAACGGCAGCTTTCCGTTCCAGGAGTGGTTCGTCGCGCGGGGGCATCGCGATCCGGTGTCCCGCGTGCGGTTCGAGGGGGCGGCCCAGGCGATGCCGGCGCCAGGCGTCCTCGAGGCGTTCCACGAGGCCGACGCGATCCTGATCGCGCCGAGCAACCCGTTCGTCTCGATCGGGCCGATTCTCGCCGTCGAGCGAATCCGCCGCGCGCTCGAGCGACGGCGCGTCCCGGCGATCGCCGTCAGCCCGCTCATCGGCGGGCGGGCGGTCAGAGGACCCGCCGCCGACATGCTCCGGCGGCTCCAGGGCGGAACGACCCCGGCGCACGTCGCCGACTGCTACGCCGGGCTCGTCGATGCGCTCGTGTTCGACGAGGCCGACGCGGCCGCAGCCGGGATTGTCCGCGAGCGGGGGGTCAGACCGATCGTCACGCGGACGTTGATGCACGACGGTGCGTCGCGCCGCCGCCTCGCGGAGGCCGCGCTCGACGCCGTGGCCGTCGCGTGAAGGTCGCGATCCTCGGCGGCACCGGTCCGTTCGGGCGCGGCCTCGCGACGCGGCTCGTCGCAGAGAACGTCGAAGTCGTCATCGGTTCGCGCGACCCGGAGCGTGCGCGCGCCGTCGCCGGCGAGATCGGGTGTATCGGCCTCCGCAACGAAGGCGCGCTTGCCGGGATGGATCTCGCGGTCCTCGCCGTGAACGCCGACGCGGCGACGGCGACGGCACATGCGGTGCGCGACTGGCTCCGGTCGCCCCTGCTTTCCGTCGCGAGCGAGCTGGAGTTCGCGGCCGGAACGGCGCGTCCCCGCGCGGACACGCGGGCGCTCGCCGAGCGGATTTCCGAGATCGTCGACGTGCCGGTCGCTGCTGGTCTGCATTCGCTCGCAGCCGGGAAGCTCGCGCGCGAGAAGCCGGACGAGGACGCGCTCGTCTGCGGCAACGACGCCGAGGCGAAGGAGCTCGCCCTGCGGCTCGCGGCCCTCGTCGTCTCCGGGCGCGCGATCGACACGGGGCCACTGTCGGTTGCGCGCGCGCTCGAAGGGATGACCGCGGTGATCGTCAACGTCAATCGCACGTACAAGGCGCACGCGGGGATTCGCCTTACCGGTATTGGCTGAGCTGCGGGTCATCCCGCTCGAAGGGATTCCGGAGGTCGAGAACGGCGACGACGTCGCCGCGCTCGTCACGGCGGCCGTCGAGCTCGAGGACGACGACGTCGTCGTGCTCGCACAGAAGATCGTTTCGAAGTCGGAAGGGCGTGTCGTGCGGCTCGACGAGCTCGAGCCGTCGGCGCGCGCGCTCGAGCTCGCCGGCGACCTCGACGCGCGGCGCGTCGAGGCGATCCTGCGTGAGTCGGCGGAGATCGTGCGCGTCCGGCCGCCGCTGATCATTGCGCGGACGCGGCACGGCTTCATCTGTGCGTCCGCAGGCGTGGACTCGTCGAACGCACCCGAGCCCGGAATGCTCGTCTTGCTCCCCGAAGATCCCGATGCGTCGGCTGATGCGATTCGCGCGCGGCTCCACGAGCTGACCGGGCGAACGGTCGGCGTGATCATCACGGACTCGTTCGGACGACCCTGGCGACAGGGGACGATCGACGTCGCGATCGGCGCCGCGGGCGTGCAGGTGCTGCTCGACCTGCGCGGCACGCGCGACCGCGTCGGGTACGAGCTGCACGCGACGACGATCGCCGTCGCAGACGAGATCGCCTCGGCGGCCGAGCTCGTGATGGGCAAGGTGAACGGCGTCCCGGGCGCCGTCGTCCGTGGCCTCTCGGTCGGCGGCGACGGCCGTGCGCGCGACCTCGCGATGCCCCGCGAGCGCGACCTCTTCCGCTAACCCGACCACGTCCAGAACCGCCACGGCCGGGGTCAGACCCGGGCCGTGGCTCCGACGGACCAGGGTGCGCGGCGAACCGCATGGTTCCTCGGGACGCCGCTTGCGCCGACACCGTCCCGTGACGAAATCGTTCCGAACCGTTCACGCCGGCGGACAGGTCCCGGGTCAGACCCGCGACCCGGCTCACCGGGGCATGTCAGCCCGTGACGAGGGGGATTCGGACGCTGTGGAGCGGCCGGCCGTTCTCGGCCGACGGTTCGTAGGCGACCAGCCAGATCGGGCCGGCGGCGGTGAAGGGGACCGTCTCGTCGAACGTTCCGCGCGTCCCCGATCCCGACGTCGCGGTCGCCGTCTTGCGCGCGAGCATCCGGTTCGACGAATCGCGGACCTCGAGCACGAAGGTCGCTTCGAACGTGTTCGCCGATCCGCGCGCGCGCAGCGGGCTCGTGACGCGCTCGCCGGGGAGCGGCGACTCGACCAGGATCGACGGCGTCACGTCTTCGAAGTCGGCGCGCGTCAGGGTCTTGCCGTCCAGCGAGCGTTTCGGACGCACGCCGCGGACGGTCGGGAACTGCGTCAGCGTATAGACGACCTGCGCGATCGCAGCGTGCGACAGGCCACCGGGGAAGCCGACTGTCGCGACGCCGCCGTCGACGCTGATCGGCGGAAACGACGTTCCCGCGGGGATCGCGGTCGTCAGCCCGCGCTCGGTCGGGCCGGCGGCCAAAGCCTGCAGTGCGGCGGCGGCGACCGCTTCGGTCGCCGGAATCGAGCGCGCCACCGGCGCGACCTTGCCGTCGCGCAGGAAGTACACGCGGAGCTCGAGCGTCTGTGCCGGCTGCGTCTGCACGGTGGTCGTTGTCGCGGACGTCGACGTCGCTGCGGTGGCCGTCGGTGTCGAAGCCGGCGGTGCGGTCGCCGCGTCCTTCGACGAATGGCCACACCCGCCGGCGACGACCGCGAGTGGCAGGAGCAAGACGACGCGGCGCACGGTGAGACGTTCCCGCGGCGACAGTAGGCTCCTGCCTGTGGAGGGACGTGCCCGGCCGCTGCTCGAGGACGAGCTCGATCCGGACCCGGCGCGCCAGTTCGAGCGCTGGTTCTCCGCCGCGGCAGCTGCCGGTGTGCGCGCGCCGGAAGCGATGGCAGTCGCGACCGCGGATCCCGAGGGCCGGCCGTCGCTGCGCATGGTGTTGCTGAAGGACTACGGCACGGACGGCTTCGTCTTCTTCACCGGCTACGAGAGCCGCAAGGGAAACGACCTCGCGGCGAACCCGCGCGCGGCGCTGCTCTTCTACTGGGACCCCCTCGGGCGGCAGATTCGGATCGAAGGCCCCGTCGAGCGAACGTCGGCCGAGGAGACGGAGCGCTACTTTCACTCGCGTCCGCGCGGCAGCCAGATCGCTGCGCTCGCGTCGAACCAGAGCGGCGTGATCGCGTCGCGCGACGACATCGACGCGCGGTTCGCCCGGCTCGAGTCGGACCTCGACGGCCGCGACGTGCCGGTGCCTCCGGCATGGGGCGGCTTCCGCATCCGCCCGGAGACGTACGAGTTCTGGCAGCACCGCGAGAACCGGCTTCACGATCGGCTGCGCTACCGCCGCGACGGCGACGGCTGGCTGATCGAGCGTCTCTCTCCGTAGCCTCGCCGGCTATCCGGGGAGCAACGCGGCGAAATCGGCCCGCTCGTCGGGCGACAGGGACGTCGCGAGCGCCGCCACTGCGGGAGCGAGATGCTCGGGCCGGCGCGGTCCTGTGACGACCGCGGCGACGGCGGGGTGCGACAGGACCCACGCCAGGGCGAGCGCCGCAACCTCGACACCCCTCGCGGCGGCGCGCTTGCCGAGCTCCTCGAGCCCGTCGAACACCTCGCCCGTGCGGAGATGCTCGTACGGCTCGGGCCGCTGCGTCATCCGCGAATCGGCCGGAGGCGCTTCGCCACGCTGGTACTTGCCGGTCAGCCAGCCGCCCGCGAGCGGGCTGTATGCCTCGTACGCGACGCCGAACTCGACGCAGAGCGGGATCACGTCGGCGTCGTCGCGACGGTCGAGCAGCGAGTACGAGTTTTGCACGACGGCGGGCCGGCCCACCTTCAGCGTCTCGCGCAACCGCGCGCCGTCGAAGTTGCTCACGCCCCACGCCTTGACCAAGCCGGTTCCGACGAGGCCCTCGAACGTCGTGACGGTCTCCTCGAGCGGCGTGTCCGGATCGAAGTCGTGTGCGAGATACAGGTCGACGGATTCGACGCCGAGCCGGTCGAGGCTCGACTCGATCTGCCGAACGATCCGCGGGCGCGAGAGGCCACGGTCGCCGCCGTTCCTCATCGGGTTGAACGTCTTCGTCGTCAGCGTCGGCCGATTGCCGGTCGAGCGCATCCACGCGCCGATCGCCGTCTCGCTGCGCCCGCCTCCGTAGGCATCGGCGGTGTCGAACGCCGTGATCCCGAGCGCCCACGCGGCATCCATGATCCGAAACGCGGCTTCGTCGGATTCGCCCTTGCCGAACCATTCGGGCGCCGACCCGACGCCGCCGAAGTTGCCGCCGCCGAGCACGACGCGGGACAACTCGACGCCGCTTTCGACGAGTGCTCGATGCTCCACCGCACGATTCTACGAGCGTCGGGCACGATTCCTTTCGTGTTCGCATGTCCACCGTCGCCGCCGTCTCCATCGCCGCCCGCACACCGGCCGCGCTACGCGCTGCATGTTCGCGTCCGCCCCGGCCTCGCGATCGTCGACGGCACGGAGTCCGTGCGCTTCACCGCGAATCGCCCGACGAAGCGGATCGTCTTCCGCCTCTGGGCGAACAGCCCGCACTACGGGTCGAACCTGGACGTGCGCAGCGTGCGCGTGGACGGCGTGCGCGTGCGCGGACGGATGCCGTCGCCGACGACGATGGTCCTGCCGCACGGCGTCGCACGAAACCAGACCGCGACGATCCGGCTCGCGTGGCGCCTGCGCGTCGCGAGGAGCGCGGACAGGATCGGGCGGTGGCAGACAGGGCTTCGGCTCGGCTCGTTCTTCCCGATCCTTCCGTGGGACGCGAAACGTGGATGGCTCATCGACCCCGCCGCGCGGATCCTCGGGGAAAGCTCGACATCGCCGACCGCCGACTTCGACGTCCGTGTTCGGGCACCGGCCGGCTACACCGCGGTCGTCTCGGGGACGCCCGCGTCGCCGGGCCGGTGGCACGCGCGCGCCGTCCGCGACGTCGCCGTTGCAGTCGGCCGCTTCCGGCCGGCCGTCGGAACGGTGCACGTGCCGAACGCCGTCACGGTGCGCGTGGAGGCCGCTCCGCACACACAGGTTCCGCGGGACATCCTCACCGTCGCGGCGAATTCGTTGCGCGCGCTCTCGCGCCGCTACGGCGCCTATCCGTGGAAGACGTACACGCTCGTCGTTTCGCCGGACCTGCACGACGTCGGCATCGAGTATCCGACGCTCGTCTTCATCGGCGGGAGCGATTTCATCACGACGATCGTCCAGCACGAGACGGCGCACCAGTGGTTCTACTCGCTCGTCGGGAATGACCAAGAGCGCGACCCCTGGCTCGACGAGGCGCTCGCAACGTGGGCGCAGGTGCATCTCCGTAGCGGGTTTCCCGGAGCACCCGTGACGGGCGCCCGGCCGAGGCACGTTGGCTCGCCGATGTCGTTCTTCGCCGGGCGCCAGTCCGACTACTTCCGCGAGGTGTACGGCGGCGGGCTCCAGGCATTGACGTCGTTGCGGGCGCCGCGGCGTGTCGATTGCGCCTTGCGGCTCTACGCCGCGCGCGAGGCGTACGCCATCGCGCAGCCCTCGAACCTGCTCGACGAGCTCGACCGCGTCATCCCCGGCGCTTCGTCTCGTCTGCGTCGGTACGGGATCCGCCGCTGACGAGGTGGCGCCTGAGCGCCGAAAGGCGACGGTCCCATTTCCCGCCGACGTCGGCCATCCAGTCGAGCGCTGCGGCGAGCGGCTGCGGCGTCAGCTCGTAGAGCGTCTCGCGTCCTTCGCGATGCGACTCCACGAGGCCGGCCTCGCTCAGCGCCGCGAAGTGCTTCGAGACCGCCTGTCGGCTGACCTGGAGCTCGGACGCGAGCTCGGTCGCCGTTGCCGCGCCGCGCTCTGCGAGCGCCTGCACGACGTAGCGGCGGTTCGGATCCGCAAGCGCGTCGAAGACGCGCCCGGTTGCGTCCGTCACGCGTGGGCGAACGCGAGCGCGCGCAGTGCGAGCGCGGTGGAGAAGTGCGGCGTCGATTCCCGCACGTGGAGCTTCGTCCCGTGTTCCGTCTGCTCGAGCGTGAACTCGGTCTCACCCTCGTCGTCCCAGTCGATCACGAGTCGCTCCGGAGGCTCCGCGACGACGACGGTGGCGCGGCGCTCCTCGCCGTCGTCCCAGCGGAAGACACCTTCGCCGCCCTCGCGCGCGTCGAGCTCGACGTCGTTCGCGAACCACTCCTCGAGCTGGTCGGGATCGGTGAGTGCGTCCCAGACCTCGTCCGGGGAAGCGGGAAAATCGACCTCGCGCGTGAACTCCACGATGACCTCCAATCCGCAACCGTTCAGTTGCGTATACTGAGCGCAACCAGAAGGTTGCACTTTACCAGGAGGGTCACATGCCGCTCGTACCGATGGTGGTGGAGCAGGACGGACGCTTCGAGCGCTCGTTCGACATCTACTCGCGTCTGTTGCGCGAGCGGATCGTTTTCCTCGGCCAGGAGGTCGAGGATCAGATCGCGAACCTGATCACGGCACAGCTCTTGTTCCTCGACGCGGAGGATCCCGGCAAGGACATCTCGCTGTACATCAACTCGCCGGGCGGATCGTCGTACGCCGGCATGGCGATCTACGACGCGATGCAGTTCGTGCATGCGGACGTCGCGACGTACGCGATCGGGATGGCGATGTCGGCCGGCGCGATGATCCTCTGCGGCGGCGCCGCCGGGAAGCGTTACGTCCTTCCCAACGCCAAGGTGATGATCCATCAGGGCTCGGGCGGGTTCCGCGGCACGCCCGCCGACATCCAGATCGCCGCGAAGGAGATCCTCGAGATGACGCAGCGGATGGGCGAGATCATCGCGCGCCACTCCCGTCAGCCGCTCGAGCAGGTGATGAAAGACATCGACCGCGATCGCTTCATGACGCCGCAGGAAGCGGTCGATTACGGCCTCGCCGACGGAATCATGCAGCCGCGCAGCCTGCCGCGGCAGGTCGCGTGATGGAGCTCGGCAAGCCACTGCGCCGCGTGGTCGTCGAGCCGGTCGAGCCGCGCAAGCACGCCTCCCCCGCGAGCCCGAAGGACCCGGTTGCGCGACCGTGCGCGCTCCCGACTATGCCGACGCGCTGACCGGCTGGCGCGTCTGGTGCGTCGTCGACACACCGTCCGGTCTCCGGCTCGCGTCCGTCATCCATGACCACGTGTGGGAGGTCGGCGCCCCGGCGGTCGCCGCGTGCCGCGAACGCCATTCGGCGCCGCACGAGACGTGCCTGTGCGGCATCCACGCCGCGCGTGACCCGGCTCCCGCGCTGCCGTACCTCCGCGGCCGCAACGACCCGGGAACCGTCGCGCGCGTCCTCGGTCGCGTGCTCCTCTGGGGAACTGTGATCGAGCACGAGCAGGGCTGGCGTGCATCGCATGCGCGACCGCTCGAGCTCTGGCTGCCGCGCGCGCTCGACGGCCTGGGTGCGCGCTACGACGCGGCGGAGTGCGCGGCCGTCGCCGCGTAGGCTGCCGTCCGTGCGCATCGCCTTCGTCGCCGACATGCACGGGAACGCGATCGGGCTCGACGCGGTCGTCGCGGATCTCGAACGCGACGACGTCGACGAGGTCGTCTCCCTCGGCGATGTCGCGCAGGGCGGCCCGCAACCGGCGGAGGTCGTCGACCGGCTCCGCGCGCTCGGTTGGCGTTGCGTGTTCGGAAACTCGGACGAGCTCCTCCTGACGTTCGACCTCGGCGCCGAGGAGGTCGACGCGGCGGAGGCGGCGCGGATCGTCGATGTCCTGACCTGGTCGGCGGAACAACTCGGGCCGGAGAGGCTCGACTTCTTGCACGCGTTCGAGCCCACGATCACGTTGGACGTCGAGGGGCGCACGGTCGTCTGCTGCCACGCAACGCCGACGTCGAACGAGGAGGTGATCGTGCCGGAGACGCCGGCGGAGAACCTCGAGCAAGCGCTCGGCAGCGCCGACGTGGTCGCGTGCGGTCACGTCCATCGCCAGTGGCTCGCGCGCGTCGGCCCCTCATTGTGGTTCTGCGCGGGCAGCGCAGGGCTCGTCTACGACCACCGGCGGATGGACGATGCGCAGCCGTTCGAGCCGTGGGCGGAATACGCCGTGCTCACGGCGACGGACGACCGGTTCGGCGTCGAGTTTCGCCGCGTCGAGTTCGATGCGAGCTCCGTCGCCGCCGCGACGCGCGCGAGTGGAATGCCGCACGCGGAAGACTTCGCGCGGAAGTGGCGGACCGCGTGAACATCCGCTTCTGCGACGAATTCGACGGTGGCTTCGGGTGGATCGTCGCGGAGCGACTGCAGCGCTGCTCCCACGCACTCGTCGTCGACGGCCGGGTCTGGGTCGTCGACCCCGTCGACGGTGACACCGTCGAGGAGCGGATGCGCGCCGCGGGCGAGCCCGCCGGGGTCATCCAGCTGCTCGACCGTCACAATCGCGATTGCCGCGCGGTCGCCGACCGGCTTCGCGTCCCACTGCACGTCGTTCCCGTCGAGCTGATCGAGGACGCACCGTTCGAGTTCCTCGTCGTCCGCAAGGGCTGGACGTGGAAGGAGGTCGCGCTGTGGTGGCCGGCCCGCCGCGTCCTCGTCGTCGGCGACGCGCTCGGCACGGTCGGCTACTTCGTCGCACCCGGGGAGCGGCTCGGTGTCCACCCGCTGCTGCGGCCGATCCCGCCGCGCCGCCGGCTCGGCGGCGTCGATCCCGAGGTCGTCCTCTGCGGGCACGGCGAGGGCGTCCTCGGCGGGGCAGAGGCACCGTTTCGCGAAGCGCTCGCGACTGCACGGAGACGCATCCCGCGCGTCGTCGGCGGCCTCCTGCGCCGCTGACGACAGGTTTCTTCAGCTTCGGCGCACGAACCTGCGCGAGAATTCGCGATTGAATGGTCAGTCAATAACCCGTCGGTAAGTAGGTTGAGATTTTTCGTTTGTATTTTGTTGCGAAGGGCGAAATGACGTGGCATCCTGCCGCCCGCTGTTTCCGGGTCAATCTCGTCTAGGAGGGGACAATCAATGCGTCGTAAGCTCGCCCTGTTCGGCGTCCTCGTCGCCGCGCTCGTAGGACCGTCTGCGCCCGCCGGCGCCGATGCGACGGTCCGGCTGACGCAGGACGTCGTGCATCACCTCGACGCGGCCACGCTGCTCGGCCCCGTTCCGAGCGGTCAGCAGATCACGGTCGGCGTGTCGCTCCGCAATCCGAACGAGGCGGGTGAGGATGCCTATCTGAAGGCCCTTTACGACCCGAGCAGCCCCTCGTACCAGCAGTTCCTCGACCCCGACGCGTTCAACCAGCAGTTCGGCGTGCCCGCCGCGACGGTCCAGGCCGCGCAGAGCTGGCTCGCCGGCGGTGGGCTGAAGGTCGCGACGGTCGGCGGGGCGACGAACTACCTGCTCGCGTCCGGGACGGCGGCGCAGGTGTCGACGCTGTTCGCGACGCCGCTGAACCGCTACGCGGCGGGTGGCCGGACGTTCTACGCGAACGCGCAGGCGCCCGCGGTTCCGTCGTCGCTGCAGGTGCTCACGGTGCTCGGCCTCAACAACCTGAACTTCTTCACGACGCCGCGTGTCGCGGCGACGGGCAAGCCGTCGACGACCGCGCAACCGGTTCCGTCGGCGACGAACGTCCCCGTCACGGGCCTGCTGAGCCCGAAGGCGTTGTGGTCGATCTACGACCAGCCCGCGACGAACCGCGGCAACGGCCAGAGCATGGCGATCTTCGGGTGGGGGACGACGCCTGACACGATCACGCACCTGCGTGCGTACGAGAGCGAGTTCGGCTTGCCGCAGGTCCCCGTCTCGATCAACTACTACGGCGCGACCGACACGCCCGACACGAACGACGGCGCGCAGACGGAGTGGGACCTCGACGTCGACGCATCGACCGGAATGGCGCCCGACGTCTTGTCGGAGACGCTCTACTTCGGCCACCACAACACGGACGCGGACGTCCTCGCGTCGATCGTCGCGTGGGTGAACGACCGGAAGGGGCCGTCGCAGGGAAGCGCCTCGTACGGTGAGTGCGAGAACATCCCCGCGGCGCAGCCGGTGATCGGCACCGACGGGATGGAAGCGCCCGGCGATGCTGCGCTGAAGCAGGCGGCGATCGAGGGCCGCACGCTGTTCTCGTCGACCGGCGACACAGGGTCGTCGTGCCCCGTGATCCCGGCGAACACGAACGGCGTCGCCACGCAGGCGTATCCGGGCCTCAACTATCCGTCGGCGAGCCCGTACGCGGTCGCCGTCGGCGGCACGGTCCTGAACAGCGACGGCGCCAACCCGCCGAAGCGGTTCAGCGAGACCGGCTGGGAGTTCACGGGCGGCGGCAACAGCACCGTCATTCCCGCCGGGAGCTACCAGACCGGCGTCGCCCCGACGCATTGCGCGACCGACGCAACCGGCACCCCGTACGTCCCCGGAACGGCGCCGCTGTGCCGCGCGACGCCCGACGTTGCCGCGATCTCGGGCGACGTCGCGACCGGGAACGGGATGATGATCACGGACGGCGACGGCGCCGACCAGCAGGGCGCCGGCACGAGCCTCTCCTCGCCGCTCTGGCTCGGCATGTGGACGCGGATCCAGGCCGCGGCGGCGAAGAAGGGCCTCGGGTTCGCGAACTACAGCCTCTACAAGGCCGGCAAGAGCTCGGCCTACGGCAATGACTTCTTCGACGTGACCGTCGGGGACAATGTCCCGTACGCGGCCGGGCCTGGGTGGGACAACGTCACCGGCTGGGGAACGCCCGACGTTGCGCATCTGATGCAGGACCTGACCGGCCGGCTCACACCCGCGAAGAACGTCGCGGCCCCGGTCCCGGCGACTCCGACGCCGACCACGTCATGCACGAGCCTCTTCACGGACGCGTCGGGCGACGACAAGCTGATCGTCGAGAACCAGACGCTCGGTGCCCAGGGCGCGCAGCCGCAGCTGGACATCCTGGACGGCCAGATGCGGCTCACCCCGGACGGCACGACGCTTCGGACGATCCTGACCGTCCGCAACCTGACGACCGACATCCCCGCTCCGGGGACGGAGAACGACTACAACTTCGTGTGGTCGCTGAACGGCGTGCAGTACTTCACCCAGCTCGCCGTCCTCCCGGGCGGCGTCGTGAACGCATACGACGGGGAAGTGCTGCACGTGTCGCTCGAGACGCGCTTCCAGCAGCTCCACGTCGACAAGGGGGTCATCACGCCTGGCCCGAACGGGACGGTCGAGGTCGACGTCCCCGTCGCGAACGTCGGCGCCCTGACCGCGGGTCAGGTGCTCGAGAGCCCGGCGGCGACGTCGTACATCCGCGCGGGCGTCCTCGCCGGCTCGTTGCAGACGGTCGACAGCGGCGGCCCGAACGCGAACTACGTCGTCGCCGGCTGCTGAACGCGACGACCATCGACGATCGAGGGGCCGCACCTGCGGCCCCTCGTCGCATCTGCGAGTAAGGTCGTCGCGCATGTGCTTCGACCTCGACTCCGAGCCGCCGATCCCGCGGATCGTCGGCGCAGCCGTCTCACACGACGACATCGAGCTGGAGGCAGCCGACGGCAACCGCTTCGCCGCCTTCGTCGCGACGCCGGACGGTGAGGCAAGCGTGGGCGTCGTCGTCCTCCCCGACGTCCGCGGCCTGTATCGCTTCTACGAGGAGGTCGCGCTCCGTTTCGCCGAGCGCGAGTACGCGGCGATCGCAATCGACTACTTCGGACGGACGGCAGGCGCGGCGAAGCGCGACGAGGACTTCGAGTACATGGAGCACGTTCCGTTGACGACGACCGAAGGAGTCCAGGCCGATACGCGCGCGGCGGTCGCGGCGCTGCGGGAGCTCGGCTGCCGCTCCCTGTTCACGGTCGGCTTCTGCTTCGGTGGCCGCCAGTCGTGGCTCGCGGCTGCATCGGGGCACCGGCTGGCCGGCGCCGTCGGTTTCTACGGTCGTCCCGGCCCGGCGCAGGACGGCTCCGACGGCCCTGCGCAGCGTGCAGGGGACATGCAGGCGCCGATCCTCGCGCTTCAGGCCGGCGCCGATCAGAACATCACGGCCGAGGACAACGCCGCGTTCGAGCACGCATTGGCGGCCGCAGGCGTCGAGCACGAGCTCGTGTCGTACGACGGCGCGCCGCACTCCTTCTTCGACCGCAAGCAGGAGGAGTTCGCGGACGCGTCCAGCGACGCGTGGCGCCGCACGCTCGAGTTCATCGAGCGCCGCTCGTAGCGGCGCGTTCCGCGGGTCCGCGCTGGGCGGCGCGTCTGCACGGGTACGACGCGCTGGTGATCCTCGACGACGGGACCATGCTCTCGACACCGCGCTTTCGGGCCGCGTGAGAGGATCGCCGCGATGAGCGGCATCCACGTCCCACCGGATGGGGGCGAGCGCGTCCCCCGCGGGCCGCGGTACCACCGCGTGCTGGCGGAGCTTCCGGAGCTCGAGGTGATCGACCTGCACTTCGGGCCGGACATCGTGGTCGAGCCGCATACGCACGCCGACCACGTCGACTCCTTCTACGTGCTCGAGGGCGAGGCCGAGTTCACCGTCGGCGACGACGTGGTGCGCGGCGGCCCGGGGACCTATGTCGCCGCGCCGATCGGGACGGTCCACGGTTTTCGCAATGCCGGGGCGGGCGAGCTCCGACTGCTGAACGTCCATGCGCCGAATACCGGCTTCGCCCAGCGGCTTCGCGCGGACAAGTAGCTTTCTCAGCCGGCTCACAGGAATCGCTGCCACCATGCAGCGGTGAGCGGGCAGCGAATCCTCGTCGTCGACGACGAGCCGTCGATCGTCGACGCCGTCGCGACGGCCCTCCGGTACGAGGGCTATGACGTGGAGGAGGCGACGACGGGGCGCACCGCGCTGAGCGCGATCGCGCGGGCCGAGCCCGACCTCGTCGTGCTCGACTGGATGCTTCCCGACCTGGACGGAATCGAGGTCGGCAGGCGACTTCGCGCGCAGGGGTTCAAGACCGCAGTCCTCTTCCTGACGGCGAAGGACGGGACCGAGAACAAGGTCGAAGCGCTCCGCGCCGGCGGCGACGACTACGTGACGAAGCCGTTCAGCCTGGCCGAGGTCGTTGCGCGCGTGCAGGCGATTCTGCGCCGGTCCGGCGGTGAGCTTCCCGGCGACGTGCTGCGCTTCGGCGACCTGATGCTCGACGAGGGGCGTCACGAGGTTCTTCGCGGCGAGACGGAGATCCCACTGACCGGGACGGAGTTCTCACTCTTGCGCTACTTCATGCTGAACCCGCGGCGCGTGCTCTCGAAGACGCAGATCCTGCAGAACGTGTGGCGCTACGACTTCGGCGGGAATTCGAACGTGGTCGAGACCTATGTCAGCTACCTCCGCAAGAAGCTCGACTCAACCGGTCCACCGCTGATCAAAACGGTCCGGCAGGCGGGCTACATGCTCGACGGCGCACCGTAGATGTTCCGCTCCCTTTCGCTCCGCGCACGTCTCCTGCTCTCGGTCCTCGCGCTGGCGCTCGTCGGCCTCGCAACGGCCGACATCGTCACCTACACGTCGCTCGACTCGTTCCTGATCAAGCGAACGGACAACACGCTGGCCGCGCAGCACCGCGAGGTCGAAGCGCAGCTGCGCGGCGGCGAGGGCGGGCCTGGGAGGTTGCTCGCGCTCGCGCGGACGCTGCCGGGGCTGTTCGTCCAGACGCGGACGCTGTCGGGCAACGTCCTGTCGAGCGCGCAGGTGAGCCCGTTCCGCGAGACGGAAAAAGACGTCTCGCCGCCGGATCTGCCGAAGTCGATCAACCTGCGCCCGGCCACCGGCAACGATCCCGACCAGGTCTCGTACTTCACCGCTCCCGCGACGGAAGGCGGAACCCGCTACCGCCTCCGTGCCTCCCTCGATCCAGGCTCGCCGTTCGTGCTGATCGTCGGGACCTCGCTCGCCGACGTCGACAGCACGCTGCACCGCCTGCTGCTGATCGAGGTGCTGGTGACGCTCGGCGTCATCCTCGGGATCGCGGTGATCGGATTGTGGCTCGTGCGCCGCAGCCTTCGCCCGCTCGACGCGATGGGCGAGACGGCGGCGGCGATTGCGGCCGGCGATCTCACGCGACGTGTCGACGTCGCTCCGGAGCGAACGGAGGTCGGACGTCTGGGCGCCGCGCTCAACGCGATGCTCGGACAGATCGAGGCGGCGTTCAAGGCTCGCGAGACGTCCGAGCAACGGTTGCGCCGTTTCGTCGCCGACGCGTCGCACGAGCTGCGGACGCCGCTCGCCGCCGTCCGCGCCTACGCCGAGCTGTTCAAACGGGGCGCCGACCGGCGGCCGGAGGACCTCCAGCGCGCAATGGATGGAATCAGCCGCGAATCCGCGCGGATGAGCCTGCTCGTCGACGACCTGCTGCTGCTCGCACGGCTCGACGAGGGACGGCCGCTCGAACGTAAGCCCGTGCAGCTCGCCGACGTCGTCGCCGACGCCGTCGAAACGGCACGCGCAATGGAGCCTGAACGTCGGCTCGACCTCGACGTGCAGCGGATCGAGGTGATCGGCGACCGCCAGCGGCTGCGCCAGGTCGTCGACAACCTGCTCAACAACACGCGCGCGCATACGCCGGCGGACGCGGCCGTGCACGTTTCGCTCGCGAAACGAAACGGCAGCGCCGTGATCCGGGTCGAGGACGGGGGACCGGGGCTGACGCACGAGCAGCGCGAGCGCGTCTTCGAGCGCTTCTATCGCGCCGATCCGTCGCGCGCACGCACGCGAGGAGGCGCGGGCCTCGGCCTTGCGATCGTGTCCGCAGTGACGAAGGCACACGGCGGGGACGTGTCGGTCGAGTCAGCGGCCGGGGAAGGGGCCGCGTTCGAGATAACGCTGCCGCTCGACGGCGACGCCGCGCGCTGAGGGGGACGACGCCGAACGGAGCGTCGTGTGGTGCGAAAGAGGATCAGACCCGGAGCGTCTGACCCTTTGAGATTCGCCCGCACGCCGAATCGAGCAAACTCACCGGCGGTTCTCAGCCGTCTCACAGCCGGGTCCGGTTTCCTGATGCGCATGGAAGACGCGCGGTTCTCCCGCCGCAACTCCCTTCTCCGGCTCGGCGGCCTCGCCGCCGGCATCCTCGGCCTCGATGCATGGCGGGGCACGCCGTCCGAGGGCGCCGGCCCGGCCGCCGTCGCATCGGGCGCGGTTCGATGCGTCCTCGCGCCGGAACAGACCGAGGGGCCGTATTACATCCCCGGCGAGCTCGTGCGCCGCAACATCACCGAAGGCCGGCCCGGCAGGCCGCTCCTCTTGCGGACGACCGTCGTCGACGCGTCGACGTGCCGGGCAATCCGCGGCGCTGCCGTCGACATCTGGCACGCCGACGCGCTCGGCGTCTACTCCGGGTTCGGCGCCGGCGCTCAGAACCACACGTTCATGCGCGGCGTGCAGCGAACGGACGCACGCGGCCTCGCGGCGTTTCGCAGCGTCTATCCCGGGTGGTACCCGGGCCGCGCGGTCCACATCCACGTGAAGGTGCACGTCGGCGGAAACGTCGTCCACACCGGCCAGCTGTACTTCCCGGACGCGATCACCGACGCCGCGTATCGCACGGCGCCGTACAACACGCGTCCGTCACGGACGACACGGAACCCGGACGATGCGATCTATCGCAACGGCGGCAAGCGCTCGCTCGTCGCATTGCGTCGAAGTGGAGCTGCGTACGTCGCCTCGATCACGATGGGCGTTCACCGGGCGTGACGTGCGCGTCGAAGAAGGTCACCTCGTAATCCTCGAGCGCGACGTACGTCGATCCGATCGCCTCGGTGCTGAGCCTGCCGAGGCCGCGCCCGGCCTCCGCGCTCGCGCGCATCGACTCCTCGTCCGCCCACAGGCTGACGACGATCGTCTTCGAGCGGTCGGGAGTGGTCAGCCGGAGGATGCCGCGGAAGCCGGTGCTGTCGCGCAGCCACGGCAGGATCTCTTCGCGCAGGAGCTCGAGCCCCTCGTCGTGCTGGGCCGGTGTCGTCTCGGTTGTGTGCACCCGCGCGAACATGCAGCAGGAAACGTATGCGAGCGAGGGCGCGACCGCAGGACGGCGGTCAGGAGCCGGTCGGCAGCGCGCGCCGCATGATCTCTCCGACGACGTCGCTCTTCGCGTCCGCGTAGTTCTGCACGTACTTCCATTCGCGCACCGCGAGGTCTCGTTTGGTTCGCTCGTACAGCTGTCGATCGTCGTCGCTGCTGCGGAGGTGGTCCCTGAAGCGGATCATGCGCTCGATCTCGACGCAGTTCCGCGGGAGGACGTGGAGGTTCGCGTTCGTATCGGGGCCTTTGAGCATCCTGTGTTCGAACCAGCCGGGCTCGCGGAGGCGAAGGACGTAGCCGGCTCCTTCGAGTTGCGGGACGTAAGCCGCCTCGTCCACCGAGTCCGCCACCACGAGCAGGATGTCGATGATCGGCTTGGCGGCGAGCCCCGGAACGGACGTCGAGCCGACGTGCTCGAGCGCGACGACGCGGTTACCGAGCGCGCCCCTGATCCGCTGGCCCTCGCGCGCGTACAGCCGCGGCCAGTCGGGGTCGTAGTCGACGAGTGTCACCGGCGCGTCGTGCGCCGCGAGCTCGCCGACCGTCGCGGCGCGGAGCTCCGCCTCGGTCATGGGGGCTGGCGGTTCGCGGTCCATCGCTCGGGATTCCTGAGTGTGCGAAACGTGATCGAGTAGCGCAGGCTCTTCGTCGGTGGTACGTGATGCTGCCACTTGGTCCGGGCGTCCCCGCTGAGAACGTATCCGGAGCGGGGGGCGAGCTCCAGCTCGTACGTCTCGCGCTCGCCGGC
>JBJMJS010000133.1:0-8240 GCA_045806225.1 Gaiellaceae bacterium | reverse complement strand
GCCGGCGCGCGGAGGGTCGTCCTGCTCGGCGGCCTCGACGTCGGCGATGCGTCGACGGACGGCGTCGACGTCGTCGGCGGCAACTCCGACGCGCGACGCGGCCGGCTGCCGGGAGCGCTGCACGACGCCGCCGCCGTCCGGCTCGGCCGGGACGCCTACCTGTTCGGCGGCGGCAACGGTGTCGCGCAACTCGACGGCATCCTTCGCGTCGATCCTCGAAGCGGAGCAGTCACGCGAGTCGCCACCCTCCCGCTCGCTGCGTCCGACGTGGCTGCGGCGGCGATCGGCGGGACCGCGTATGTCGTCGGCGGCTATACCGGCACGCGTTGGCTCGATTCGATCGTCGCGTGGCGGCCGGGCAATGCGCCACGCGTCGTCGGGCACATGCCGACGCCGGTCAGGTACGCCGCAGTCGCGGCCGACGGCGGCACGCTCGTGATCGCCGGCGGCTCGATGCCGGACGGCACCGCGTCTCGCGCCGTCTACGGATTCGACACACAGACGCACCGCCTCGCACGACTCGGCGCGCTGCCTCGGCCGACGACGCATGCCGCCGCCGCGACCCTCGGCAGCGTCACGTACGTGATCGGCGGTCGCGGCGACTCGGCCGGCTCCGCGACTGCGCGAATCGTCGCCGTCGACGCCCATGCGCACATGCGGCCCGTCCGCGCTGCCGGTCGTCTCTCCGTCGCGCGGTCCGACCTGGCGGCGGTCGCCGTCGGCGGGAAGATCGTTCTCGCGGGCGGGCGATCCGCCGACGGAACGGTCGCGACTCTCGACGAGCTCATCCCGGCGTCGCGCGCGCACACTCGTCTGGCGTCGGCGGCGCCGGTGTCGAACGTGTACGCCGCCGACCGCGTCGGCATGCTCAGCGACGCCGTGCGCAGTGCGCGTCCGCTCGTGTACGTCCCGAACAGCATGAGTAACACGGTCGACGAGATCGATCCGCACACCGACCGCGTCGTGCGTCGCTTCGCAGTGGGGACTCTGCCGCAGCACGTCACGCCGTCGTGGGACCTCAAGACGCTCTACGTGCTCAACGACATCGGCAACAGCGTCACGCCGATCGACCCGCGCACCGGCGTCCCTCGTCGCTCGATTCCGGTCGCCGACCCCTACAACATGTATTTCACGCCCGACGGCCGCTACGCGATCGTCGTCGCCGAACGGCTGCACCGCCTCGACTTCCGCGACGCGCACACGTTCAAGCTCCACAGGTCTGTCGCTGTTCCTTGCGCGGGCGTCGACCACATGGATTTCTCGGCCGACGGCCGTTATGCGGTCGCGAGCTGCGAATTCTCCGGAGCGTTGGTCAAGCTCGACATCGCCCGGGAGCGCGTCGTCCGCGTCATGTACCTCCGCGTCGGCTCCTCGCCGCAGGACGTGAAGCTCTCACCCGACGGCCGCGTCTTCTACGTGGCGGACATGGCACGCGGCGGCATCTGGAAGATCGACGGCGACCGCTGGGTGATCCTCGGCTTCCTCCCGACCGGCGGCGGCGCGCACGGCCTCTACCCGAGCCGCGACGCGCGCTTCCTCTACGTGACGAACCGCGGCGAAGGAAGCATCTCGGTCGTCAGCTTCAGAACGCGCCGCGTCGTGAAGATCTGGCGGATCCCCGGCGGCGGCAGTCCCGACATGGGGAACGTGTCGGCCGACGGCACGGTTCTCTGGCTGTCGGGCCGGTGGAACAACGTCGTCTACGCCATCGATACACGGAGCGGGCGGCTGCTCGCGAAGATCCCCGTCGGGTCGAGCCCTCACGGCGTCTGCGTCTGGCCTCAGCCGGGGCGGTATTCGCTCGGGCACACGGGCATCCTTCGCTAACAGCGGTCTAACACCGCGGCGCTACCCTCGGCGTGTGAGAGGTCGCGCCGCCGCGGTCGTCGTGGGAGCGCTCGTTCTCGCACCGGCAGGCGCCGGAGTCACGAGCGCGAGCGGCCCGATCGTCTTCGCGAGCGACCGCTCGCCGGCGCTTTACACCAGCCACCGCTGGGGGACGCGCGTCGCGACGCGACAGACGCTCGAGCTGCCCAAGCCGGAAGGGACGCCCGCTCCAAGCGGACGCGCGATCGCATTCTTCTCGACCAACGCGAAGGGGACGTTGACGGTCGACGTGCGCTCGATTCCGAGCGGCGAGACGCACCGCATCGCGACATACGCAGCGACCGACGAGACCGTCCCGAGGATCTCGCAGCTCGTCTGGTCGCCGAACAGCCGCTGGCTCGCGATCGTCGTCGACGTCGCCTGCGGCCGCGGCGTCGGCCGTCCCGGCTGCAACATCTACGACCTCTGGGCCGTCCGCGCGGACGGAACGCGGCTGCACGAGGTCAGCCTCCACGCGCGCGGGCCATCGTGGTCGCCCGACAGCCGCGAGCTCGCGTTTTTCGGCATGGTCCGCGACTCGCCGTTCGTCTCGTACGCCCGCGTTCGTGGCGGCGCGCCGACGCCGCTCGCCCCGGGAGAGATGCCGGCGTGGTCGACCCGCGGGTGGGGAATCGCGTATCGCGGCCCGCACGGAGTCCAGCTCGTCATCCCTGGACATCGAGGCGTGCGCGTATTGCTCCGCCGCTTCTTGTCCGAGCCCGCGTCGTGGTCGCCGAACGGCAAGCGGCTCGCGGTCGTGACGACGTCGCTGATGCGTGGGGGCACCGCACTGCAGGTCCTCGATGCCGAGGGCCGCCGCGTCCACGCGCTCGTCGCGCCGACCGGCCGCCGGGAGCCGTCATTGGCGCGCTGGTCTCCGAACGGAAAGCGGATCGCGTTCACTGCCAACGATCCGAACACGCCGATCCGGAACGTCTTCGTGAAGAGCGTCGACGGCACGCGAACCGTGCGGTTGACGGACCTCGACCCCTGGTTCACCTTCACGAGCCTCGCCTGGACGAAAGATTCGCGATCCGTCGTCTACGACGGGTTCCAGTATCGCAACGACCTCGAGCTTTTCACGATGCGGCCCGACGGCAGCGGCGTGCACCAACTGACGAACAACACGTTCGACGACACCGCGCCGTCCTGGTCGCCGGACGGCACGACGATCGTCGACGAAGGCGAGCGAGCGATCGACCGCACCCCCTCGGGCTTGTTCACCTACGACGTCGCAACCGGCACCGAGACACGCCTGACGACCGGCGACGATCATCACCCGGCGTGGTCACCGGACTCCGGCGCGATCGCGTTCAGCCGCTGGCGGAACGACTCAGGAGGGCCCGAGCGCATCTTCCTCACCGATCCGTCGGGCACCCGAGTGACGCCGCTGACGCCGCCGCAGCAGACGACCGCCGACCTGCCGAGCTGGTCCCCCGACGGCAAACGGATCGCCTACGTCGATCAGGCGCCGGGGAGCGACCGTGCCCTCTTCGTCATCGACCGCGACGGAACGGCCCCCATGCAGCTGACGACTCTGCCCTTCGCGAGCGACCCCGCGTGGTCGCCCGACGGGGCGAGGATCGCCTTCTTCGGCACCGAAGATCTCGCCGGCTCGTACATCTATGTCATCAACGCCGACGGAACCGGCCTCCGGCGCGTCGTGATGCCGCACACCACGAGCCTCCTCCGCCCTGCGTGGTCGCGGGACGGAACGCGATTGCTGTACGAAGCCGAACCGGACTACAACCACAGCGAGATCCGCTCGGTGAAGCTCGACGGGACTGACGATCACGTTCTTACGTCGGCGCTCGGGCTGACCGAGTTCCCGGCGTGGACGGCGGCGAGCCCCTAGCCGGGGTCCGTGAGCACCGCGTCCGACAGGTGCGGCCACGCCTCGAGCGCCCAGTCGCCGAAGTCGAGGTCCGTGAGACAGGCGAGCGCGAGCCCGGCTTCAGGGTCGACCCAGAGGAACGTCCCGCTGCCGCCGAAGTGGCCGAACGTCCGCGGCGAGTTGCGCGAGCCGGTCCAGTGCGGGGACTTCGCATCGCGGAGCTCGAACCCGAGCCCCCAGTCGTTCGGATCCATTCGACCGACGTCCGGGAGCACGCCGCTCAGGCCCGGGAACTGCACCGCCGTCGCCTCGGCGAGCGTCTCGTCAGCGATCAACCGTGGCCGTTGGAGCTCGCACGCGAGGAGAAGCAGGTCACCGAGCGTTCCGTGGAGCTCGGACGCGGGCGAGCCGCGAAGCTCGGCTCCCAGCTCGAGCGGCAGCAGCACCGCTTCGCGCAGATACCGGTCGAACGGCATCCCTGCGCGGGCGGCGATGTGGTCCGCGAGGACCTCAAAGCCGACGTTCGAGTAGATGCGCCTGCGGCCGACGCGGCCGATAGGCGGTCCGGCCTCGAACGGCAAGCCGGACGCGTGAGCGAGGAGGTGGCGGACGGTCGAGCCCTCCGGCCCTGCCGGCTCGTCGAGGTCGATCGTCCCTTCCTCTGCAGCGACGAGGGCGGCGAGCGCGGTCACGAGCTTGGTGACCGACGCCCAGCGGTACTCGCGCTCCGGATCGCCGTGGGTCGCGGCGACCGTGCCCCCACGGGCGGCACCCACGGCGACGCTCGCCGCCGGCCACGCGTCGACTTGCCGCAGGGCCTCCACCGGCGCGATGCTATTGGCGTGGAGCGCCGGGTGATCTCGTCGGGCTCGGCGTTCGAGGCGCGCGTGGGCTACTCGCGCGCCGTCGCCGTCGACGGCCACGTCTGGGTCTCGGGGACGGCGCCGATCATGCCCGACGACGCCGATCCGCCGGCTGATGCCTACGGCCAGGCGCGCCGCTGCCTCGACATCGTCGCCGCCGCGCTCGCCGAGGCCGGCGCCACGCTCGACGACGTGGTGCGGACGCGGATCTACGTGACGAGCGCCGACGCGATCGACGACGTCGGGCGGGCCCACGCCGAAGCGTTTGCAGTCGCGCGCCCGGCGACGACGGCGATCGTGACCGAGCTCCTCGACCCCCGGTGGTTCGTCGAGATCGAGGCGGAGGCGATACTTCCGTCCAACCGATGAAGCAGATCTATCCAGCGTCGATCACGGGAAAGGGAGCGGGGCTCGCCACCGGCGGAAGCGTGCTCGATCACGCCTTCGGCGAGAGCGACCCGTACACGCTCGGCGTCGAGGAGGAGTACATGCTCCTCGACGGCGAGACCTTCGACCTCGTGCAGCACATCGACACGGTTCTCGCCGCCGTGAGCGGGCACGAGCTCGAGCCGCGCATCAACCCTGAGCTCATGCAGTCAGTGCTCGAGATCGCGACGCCCGTCTGCCGGACGCCCTCCGCGGTGGAGGAACAACTTCGGAAGATCCGCGGTTACGTCTCGGACATCGCGCGCGCCGAAGGAATGCGCGTCGGCTCCGCCGGGACGCATCCGTTCTCGCTGTTCGAGCGCCAACGGATCACGGCGCGCGATCGTTACCGGAACCTCGTCGACCAGCTGCAGTACGTCGCCCGACGCGAGCTGATCTTCGGCATGCACGTGCACGTTGCCGTGGACGACGCGGAAAAAGCGGTCCAGGTGGTGAACGGGCTCCTCGCCCATCTTCCGCAGCTGCTCGCGCTGTCGGCATCGTCGCCGTTCTGGCGGGGCGAGCCGACCGGGCTCTCGTCGTCACGGCAGATGGTGTTCGCCGCGTTTCCGCGCTCAGGGCCACCCCCGCGGTTCAAGGACTACGCCGACTACGCCGCCGTCGTCGGGCAGCTGGAGCGAACGGGGTGCATCGCGGACTACACGCACATCTGGTGGGACATCCGGCTGCACCCGCGGCTCGGCACGATCGAGGTCCGGATCTGCGACGCGACCACGCGGCTCGACGACGTCGTGGCGCTGACGGCGTACTGCCAGGCGCTCGTCAAGCACTACTGCGAGGTCTACGAGGCGAGGCGTGCGATCCCGTCGTACCACCGGATCCTCACGACCGAGAACAAGTGGCTCGCCGCGCGCTACGGGCTCGAGGCGCCGGTGATGGACCTCGCGACCGGCCGGCGCAACCGCGTCCCGGTCGCGCAGCTGATCCGGCGGACGCTGAAGGAGATCGAGCCGCATGCCCGCGAGCTCGGCGCCGACGGCGAGCTGCAGGGTGTCACCGAGATCCTCGCGCGCGGCAACGGCGCCGACCGCCAGCTCCGGATCTTCAACGCGAACCGCGACATCGTCGAAGTCGTGCGCGAGATCGCGAACGCGACGGAGGTCGCCGCGTCCGTCCCGGCATAGATCGGCCGCCGCGTCGCGGCCATGAGGCGCGTCGAGTCGCGTCGCTGGTCTAGTGTCCCGCGCGATGTTGGCCGAGGGTGACCGGGTACCGGACGTGGAGCTGTGGACCGCGCCGGGCGAGCGACGCTCGCTCGCCGAGCTGCACTCGGACGGAGCAGCGCTCTTCCTCTTCTATCTCTTCGACTGGTCGTCGACCTGAACGAACGAGATGGAGCTCCTGCGTGACAGGAGCGAGCAGTTCGCCGCGGCGGGCGTGCGTGTGTTCGGCGTGTCCCGCGACTCGCCGTGGACGCACATCGCGTGGGCGCAGGCGCTCGATCTGAACTTCCCGCTGCTCTCGGACTGGAACGCGGAAGCGGTGCACGCATTCGGGATCGCACACGAGTTTCGCGGCTTCGCCGACGTCGCCGAAAGATCGGCGTTCCTCGTCGACGAGGACGGTACGGTGCGCGGCGCATGGCGCTATGGAACGGGCGAGCTGCCGGACTTCGACGTGCTGCTCGCAGCGGCGCGGGCTACCTAGCGATCGCGAGCGCCCTCTACGTCGCCGCCGGCGTGTCGGCGACGTGGCCGGCAATCCTCCACGCGCGGTCGCACTTTCTTTCCGGCGGTGCGTCCGGTCACGGTGAGGCCTCGCCCGGCGATCATCTGCAGACGCTGTACCACTGGTGGCTCGTCGGCGATCAGGTGCAACACGGCCATGCGCCGTGGCTCGATCCCTTTTCCTTCCGGCCCGAGGCCGGTGCGCAGCCGAACTTCCCCGGCTGGCCGTTCGGTTTCCTGTTTTGGCCGCTCGGCGCGTTGTTCGGTCTCGTCGTCGCGTGGAACGCGATGCAGATCGTGTGCTACGCGCTCGCCGGTCTGCTCGCGTGCGCATGGCTGCGCGAGCTCGGGCTCGCGCGCGCGCCCGCGCTCGTCGGCGGCCTTGCGTTCGCGATCGCGCCGTACCGGGTGGCGCAGAGCGTCGGGCACCTGCTCGGCCCGATCTCGGTCCTGCTGCCGCTCGCGCTCTGGGCGGTCGAGCGTGCACGTCGCGGTTCTGCGTGGTGGATCGCGCTCGCAGGCGCCGCGATCGCGTCGATTCCGCTATCGGGTCAGGTGCACCTCGCCCTCGGTGCGATTCCGTTCTTTTTCGCGTACGCGCTCGTCCGGCTCCCGCGCGCGTGGCTCGCAATCGTCGCGGCGACGCTCGCCGCGATCGGCGCCGGCATCGTCGTCCGGCAGACCGTCATCGCGCGCTCGACGCAGGCCGGCGGCCGCTCGCTCGAGGAGGTGAGTCACTACTCGGCGCGGTGGGGTGACTTCGTGGCGCGTCACATCGACCATGCGCGCAGCGAGCAGTTCACGTTCTTCGGCTGGGCGACGCCGCTGATCGCGCTCGCCGGCCTCATCGTTCTCGTCCGGACGCGACGGTTCGGTCTCGCGGCGCTTCTCGGGATCGGCGCGCTCGTGCCGCTGTTGCTCGCGGTCGGGACCCACCTGCCGGTGTACGCCGCGCTCTGGCACGCGCTGCCACCGTTCCGGTTCCCGCGCGTGCCGGAACGCCTGCTGCCGATCGCATGCCTTTGCATCGCGGCGCTCGTCGCGTACGCGATCGCGCGCACGGCATCCGTTGCGGTCGCCGTCGTCGCGATCGCCGTGATCTTCGTCGACCTGCACGCGCGCGTGTACGGGAAGTCCGCCGCCGACAGCGGTGGTGCGGCTTACGCGGCTGTCCACACGGCGCCGCCGGGCCGCCTGCTCGAACTGCCGGTGTTCGACCCCGGCGTCCACTATGGCTCGGTCTATCTCTGGTACGACACGCACGCCCGGCGGCAGCGCCTCGGCGGGTACTCCACGACTGCGCCGACGGCGGCCAAGGAGCTGGCACGGCGGCTCGAGCGCCTGAACTGCGGCGACTGGTCGGGCGGCACGAAAGGTCTGCTCGACCGTCTCGGCGTCACCGCGATCTCGGTCCACGGTGGGCTGTTCACGCGGAACGGCGCAGTTCCCGACCGCCGCTACTTCGCGCTCCGCGGTCTCCGCCAGCACGGCTGGGCGCCGACCGCGGCCGCGCAGCCGATCGCGCTCTTCACGCGCGGGCGCGCGCTGAGCACGCTCCCGGTC
>JBJMJS010000132.1:0-69896 GCA_045806225.1 Gaiellaceae bacterium | reverse complement strand
GGAAGACGAGAGCGCGGAGGAACGGCGCGAGAACGACCGAACCTAGCCCCGGCTAGAATGTGGCCCGTTGCGGGGTCGTCTAATGGTAGGACGCCTGACTCTGGATCAGGTAGTCGGGGTTCGAGTCCCTGCCCCGCAGCCTCAGGAGCCCGCTGGAAACGGCGGGTTCTTTCTCACTCGATCATGCAGGTCGCCCTTACTGCTGCTGCGGCAAGTCGACCGCTTGACTTGTCGCGATCGGAGGGTCACCGTCGATCCATGCGCATCGCCGCTACTCAGGTCGCATGTTGTGTTGCGGCGCTCCTGCTGATTGGCGTCGCGAGCGCGGCGCCGCCTCAGCGGTTCTTTGGCTCGATTGACTACGAGGGGCCGGGCGTCAACCCGGCCGGACACAACCAACTCCACATCTATGTGGCCCGAACCAGCCTCGGCGTTACGTTCCTGGACGAGTACGGCACCGCCACGCGCTACCGGTTCTGCTGGCGCGAACGCGCCAGCCACGCGGCACGCTGCTGGAAAGGTCAGACAGGGGCGACGGAAACGCGGAGCATCATCTACGCCGCCGCGCCACGTCGGCCCGGTAGGTACCGCGGCACGTGGTACGTCAGCGGGCATCCCGTCGCCAGATGGACGTTCCGCGTCGTCGCAGCACGGGTCTAATCACCATTCATCAAATGTCGCCGAGAGAGGATCACGGCGACGGAGGTGCAGCCCCTCGTTGCGTCAGGCGCCCTGAGTTCTGCGGCACGCGGGCACGTTGCGACTAGCGTGCGGTGGCTGCGTGGAGCTCGCGAACGATCGTCTTGTGTCGCCGGTCGCCGAGCCCGACCGAAGCCACGGTCTTCGCCGCTGCGGACTCTTCGATCGAGTCGGGCTGGATTCCCCGGTCGCGCTCACATCGGTCGAGAACAATCATCGTCGTGAGCGCTGCAGAACGCCGGAACCGCCGGGCCGTTCCCGGCTACTGTGGAGCGCCGCTGACGATGTGGTAGAGCGTCCAGATGAACAGGAGGCCAACGGCCGTAACCGCGACGACCACCACGGCGGCCAGAAACGAGGCCCCCGACGATGCAACCGCAAGGCGGAGCTGGTTCAGGACTCCACCGCCTCGTTGCCCGTCTGTCCATTGCAGCACCAGCAGCACGCTAGTACGGGTGGTTGCCAAGGACAAGGCTCAGACGCTCGCCCTTCGAACGGCCCTCAGGACGCGCGCTCCGGGACGTATGCATTCAGCGTCGTCGCACGCGAACGCGATGGAGCCGCCGCGTCTGCATCGGCTCCTCTTCGCGATCGCCGCGCAGCGGTCCCGTGGTCGCCCACGATTCCGCCTCGTGCTCGTCGCTGACGATGCGCCCGACCCCGCGGAAGAAGACAGAGAGAGCCAGCACGATCAACGCGGCGGCGACGAGCCACGCTCCGAGTCCCACCACCAGCCATCCCCAAAACGGCATCCCGATCCCCCTCGGTTCGATGCCTTCTATGGAGGATCGGCACCGGGGAGCCGGGGCGATATCACCCGTAAGGGGGATTCGTCCCCGTTCCAGCAGGCTTTCGCTTCAGCTGGTGGCGGCGCCGCGCAGCTGACGCAGCGGTTTCCGACTGGATCTAGCGTCTCGCGTCGATGGACGCGCGTGGTGGGGAAACGGCACGGGTCCGGCGCGCGGTGTGGCGCGATGTCGCACTCGTGTGGGGTCTTTCGCGCGCGTGTTGGTTCGTCGCAGGCGCGCTGGGCCACGCGTTCCTTGCGAGCGCGGACTTCGTCGGCGCGTATCGACCGCCGCACGGGGCGTTGTCCTACTGGGCGCATTGGGACGGCGCGTGGTACTTGCATATCGCCGGGCACGGATACGACAGCGTCAGTACCACCGAGTTCTTTCCTGCGTACCCGCTCGCGACCCGTGGCGTAACAGCGGCCGGCGTCAGCCCCGCGGTCGCCGGCCTGCTCGTCTCGAACGCCGCCGCCTTCGTGGCCCTCTTTTTCGTCTATCGCCTCGCCGAGCACTGGTTCGATCGACGCGCCGCGCGCGGCGCGACGATCGCGCTCGCATTCTTCCCGTCGGCCTTCTTTCTGAGCGCCGTGTACAGCGAATCGCTCTTCCTCGCGCTGTCGGGCGGTGCGCTCTGGGCGCTGTATGTCCGCCGCGACCTCCTGCTGGCCGGGGCGTTCGGCTACCTCGCGGCCGTCACGCGCAACGTCGGCGTGCTGCTTGTCGTCCCGATCGCGTACGAGTACATCCGTTGCCGGCGCCAGATCCGCAGAGAGGCAGTGCTGGGCGTCGTCCTTCCCGTTGCAGGGCTCGCGGCCTACTGTCTCTACCTCTGGAGAGTGGCGAACCAGCCACTGCTGTTCTCGGAGGCGGCGAAGCGTACGTGGGGGCGGTCGCTGACGAACCCCCTGGTCAGCATCCAGCATGGTTGGGATCGCGTCGGCAACGGGTGGGGCTATCTCTTTCATCCCGGACGCGTCTTCGGCACCGCGTCGGCGAACCCGCCGTTCTTGCTTGCCGACACGCTGAATGTCGTTTTCCTCGTCCTCGTCGGCGCCCTTTTGGTGCTCGGGCTTCGGCAGCTGCCACGCTCGGCCACCGTCTACAGCGTTGCGGTGGCGGCCGCACCGCTCGTCGTCGGAAGCCCAGACGTTGCGCTCACGTCCTACGGCCGTTACTCGCTGGCCGCGATCCCGTTGTTCGCCGTTCTCGGTCGCTTGCTGACGCGAAGCAACACGGCGATTGCCGCCTGGGTGCTCGGAAGCGCGGTGCTGGGCGTCTACTTCACCCTTGAATTCGTCACGTCGCGGTGGGTCGCCTGAGGGACGAGCCGCGGCACGTCGGCGAATGGTCGGACCGACGCACGGCGATTAAGATCTTCCGGCGACCGCGCCGCGAGCGGGTCGCCGAGGGTCCTAAGCCTGCTCCTATGGAGGTCGTCCGATGGCCGTGACCGAAACCGAAGCGTCCACTCGCGAGTCCGTCCCGTTCCGCGTTCGTACCGCCGACGGCGTCGACGTCGAGCTCGAGTACTCCTCGCCGCGGACTGCGGCGTCGCACGACGAGCGCGCGGTGCTCGAGACCCTGCCGTGGTTCGAGTCCGGGAAGCCGCTCCGGAATTACATGCTCCACGAGACGGACTTCTACGACGAGGTCGAGCAGATCTGGGGCCGTCGCTGGGGCGCCGAGGGGATCGGCACGCTCCGGGAGGTGCTCGTCTCGCGCCCGACCGAAAACGAGGTGCGGCCGGAGTACGCGGACGAATGGCAGTACTACTACTCGAGCGCGGCCGGAAACGCGGACCTCGGAAAGCTCCAGGCGCAGTTCGACGAGTACTACGACGTGCTCGAGTCGAACGGCGTGCGTGTCAACTATGTCGAGCCGCCGGTGCCCGCGATCGGCGCTTACGGCTGGATCAAGAATCTCGTCACGCTCGCCGGCGGCGGCCTCGTCGTGCACGGCGGCGCGATCCTCCATCGCTACGGCCTCGGGTCGTGGCAGCGTGGCCGCGAGGTCATCTGGGAGAAGACGCTTGCCGCGTTGAACGTCCCGATCTACCTGACGATCCACGGCCAGGGCATCTGCGAGCCCGGCGCCGGACGGTGGCTCGACTCGCGGACCTTCGCATTCAACGAGTCCGTCGTCGCGAACGAAGACGGTCTGCGCCAGCTCGAGTTCGTGCTCTCGAACCTCGGGATCGAGCTGGTCGTCGCCCACAGCCCCGGCTGGTACGACTCGACCGGCCACGGGAACATCGGCACCTCGCACATGGACATGGTGATGCTGACCGTCGACGAGCGGAAGTGCCTCCTTGCGCCGCACCTCGTCAACTACGGGTTCGTGCGCGAGCTGGTCAAGCGCGACTTCACGATCATCGAGGTACCCGTCGACGAATACTGGGACCTCGCACTGAACGGCGTCACGCTCGCGCCGGGAAAGGTCGTCATGAACGCCGGCTCACCGACGGTGCTGAAGGCGCTCGAACGACACGACGTCGAGGTGATCCAGGTCGACTTCTCGGAGAGCCACCGATTCGCGATCGCCGGGCTGCATTGCGCGACGCTCGAGCTCGTCCGCGACCAGGACGAAAGCTAGGCGACACGACCGCCGGCACTCGCGCCGCAGGTCGTCAGGCGCAGCCGGCGATCAGTTCGATGTGTGTCACCGGATGTAGCTCGGCGTAGTTCGGTGCGTGCCCGCGCTGGCCGTGCGGCGTGTCCCAGAACCCGACGCCCGAAATATCGGCGACGGCGCCGAGGCTGCGCCACTGATTCGTTGCTGCACCGCAGCGTTGCTCGAAGTACTTCCGTGCATTGGTGATCGCGCGACGTTGACGCGTCGTCCTCGGCAAGCACGCCGGAGACGGCATCTCGGCGATCATGTAGACGCCCTTGTCGAAGAGGATCATGTGGATGTCGCTGTCCGGCTCGAGCTTGTACTCCGTGATCTCGGCAGTCACGCGCAAGACGTGACGTTCGAAGCCGCGGGCGCGCGCGGTCGGCGTTTGTCGCGGCCGTCGCCGCGCGGCAATCGCGCCGACCGTCGTTTGCACAGGCCGCAGATAGACGAGGTTCCGGCGTGCGTCGCTGAACGTCTTCAGGTCGAAGAGGTCATGCCCGCACGCGGGCGCCGCCCGACGTGCCGAAACCGGCTTCGTCGCCGCCGCTAGAACAGCAGCAGCAGCGAGAAATGTCACGAGCGCCGCAGCTCGCATAACGCGAACTATGACCGGCAACGCCTATGCGTGCGTCGGATTCGAGCTGCTGTTGCTGCCGGGCCGGAGAAGCACCTCGACGCTTGTTCTACAGTCCGCACCGTGGCCCGAACGGTTCGTCTGACCGCGGCACAGGCGCTGCTCCGCTTCCTCGCTGCGCAGTACGTCGAGCGCGACGGGGTGGAGGAGCGCTTCTTCGGCGGATGCTTCGGCATCTTCGGCCACGGCAACGTCGCGGGCGTCGGCGAAGCGCTGTACGAGTCGCCCGAGCTGCTGACCTACTACCAGTCGCGGAACGAGCAGGCGATGGTGCACGCGGCTGCGGCATACGCTCGGATGAAGAACCGGCTCGGCGCGCTCGTATGCACGACCTCGATCGGGCCCGGAGCGACGAACATGGTCACCGGTGCCGCGCTCGCGACGGTCAACCGTGTCCCCGTCCTGCTCGTTCCCGGCGACATCTTCGCGTCGCGCCGGCCCGAGCCCGTGCTCCAGCAGCTCGAGGTTCCGTGGTCGGGAGACGTCTCCGTGAACGATTGCTTCCGCCCCGTTTCCCGCTACTTCGACCGGATCTGGCGCCCCGAGCAGGTCGTGCCCGCCGCGACGCAGGCGATGCGAGTCCTCGTCAACCAGGCCGAGACCGGCGCCGTCACGCTCGCGTTCCCGCAGGACGTTCAGGCGGAGGCACACGACTTCCGCGCGGAGCTGTTCGAGAAGCGTGTCTGGCACGTCGCGCGGCCCGTGCCGGACGCGCGCGCCGTCGCGGAGGCGGCGGCGCTCATTCGCGGCGCGCGCCGGCCGCTCGTCGTCGCAGGGGGAGGCGTCATCTATTCGGAGGCGACCGACGCGCTTCGCCTCCTGTGCGGCGCGACGGGGATCCCCGTGGGCGAGACGCAGGCCGGCAAAGGCTCGCTTCGCTACGACCACCCGTCGTCGCTCGGCGCGCTCGGCGTCACCGGAACGCTCGCGGCGAATCGGATCGCAGCCGACGCGGACGTCGTGATCGGCATCGGGACGCGCTGGACGGACTTCACGACGCAGTCGCAGACCGGCTTCCGCAACCCCAACGTCGCGTACGTGAACGTCAACATCGCCGACTTCGACGCCGCGAAGCAAGCGGGCCTCGCGCTCGTCGGCGACGCGCGGGCGACAATCGAGTTGCTCGCGGAGGCGCTGCACGGATGGTCGATCGACGGCCTGTACCGCGATGAGGTTGCCCGCCTCCACGACGATTGGGACCGCGAGGTCGAGCGCCTCTACACGCTCGCGCGTACGCCGTTGCCGGCGCAGAGCGAGGTCCTCGGCGCCGTCAACGCGGCGTCCGGCGAGCGCGACGTCGTCGTGTGCGCGGCGGGGTCGATGCCAGGCGACCTCCACAAGCTCTGGCGAGCCCGCGACGCGAAGGGCTATCACGTGGAGTACGGGTACTCGTGCATGGGGTACGAGATCGCCGGGGGGCTAGGCGTCAAGCTCGCAGCACCCGACCGCGAGGTCTATGTGCTCGTCGGTGACGGGTCGTACCTGATGCTCGGGACCGAGATCGTCACGGCCGTGCAGGAGGGGCTGAAGCTGACGATCGTCCTCGTCGACAACCACGGGTTCAACTCGATCGGCGCCCTCTCGCGCTCTCTGGGCACGGACGGGTTCGGCACCCAGTACCGCTTCCGGCGCAACGGAACGCTCGGCGTCGACAGCGACGGCTCGCCGCCGCCGGTGCTCCCGGTCGACCTGGCCGCGAACGCCGAGTCGCTCGGCGCCACCGTCGTCCGGTGCCGGACGATCGACGACTTGCGCGCAGGGCTCGAGCAGGCGAAGCGCTTGGACGAGACGGTCGTCCTGACGATCGAGGTCGACCGCTACGAGGGAGTTCCGGGATACGAGTCGTGGTGGGACGTTCCCGTCGCAGAGGTCTCGGCAGTCGAGTCCGTGCGCGCGGCGCGGGCCGACTACGACCGTCACGGCGCCTAGCCTGCGCTTGATCGCAATCGATTTCATGTCCAGAATGGGCCACCGATGGCGACGCCGACCGAGACCCGCCGGGACCTGACGCTCGCACGGGACGGCGGGGCGCCGGCACGGACTCGCCCCGAGGCGCCGATGTTCCCGGGCGGGATGGAGGTCGGAGCCGAGGAGATCGATGCGCTCCGGCGCGTGATCGAGAGCAAGAACCTCTTCCGCTACTACGGCGTCGGCGCCGGGCCCGACGAGGTCGCGTCGTTCGAACGCGAGCTCGCTGAAGCCATGGGCGCGAAGCATGCGCTCTGCGTCAACGCGGGCTCGTCCGCGCTCATCTGCGGTCTGATCGGCGCCGGCGTCGGCGAGGGGGACGAGGTCATCGTTCCGGCGTACACATGGAATGCGACGCCGAACGCCGTGCTCGCGACCCGGGCGCTACCCGTACTCGCCGAGGTCGACGAGTCCCTGACGCTCGATCCGGCCGACGTCGAGCGGCGGATCACAGACAGGACGCGCGCGATCCTCCCGGTGCACATGCGCGGCGCGCCTGCGGCGATGGATTCCCTCGTGGAGCTCGCTGCCCGGCACGACCTCGTGCTCGTCGAGGACGTCTGCCAGGCGGCAGGGGCGACGTTCCGCGGACGGCGGCTCGGGACGTTCGGCGACGCCGGCGCGTTCAGCCTTCAGTTCAACAAGATCATCACGACGGGCGAGGGCGGCGCACTGATCACCGACCGCGACGACCTCCTCGACCTCGCGCTCGACGTTCACGACTGCGCGAACTCGGTCCGGCGAGGCGTCGGGCTTCCGAAGTTCGCCGGGTGGAACTTCCGTGCGTCGGAGCTGACGGGCGCAATGGCGCGCGTCCAGCTACGTCGCCTCGACGGCCTGCTCGAGCGCATGCGCGCGAGCCACGCGACGCTCGTCGCTCGGACCAAGGATCTCCCCGGGTTGACGCTTCGGCGTGCAAACGACGCCGACGGCGACGCGGGCATCGCGCTGATCGCCTTCGCCGACGACGCCGAGCGCGCGAAGGACGCGGTCGACGCGCTGATCGCCGAGGGCGTCCTCGCGATGCGGATCTACGACCCGGCCACACCTGACCTGCACGTGTACCCGTACTGGGCGCCCGTGCTCGCCGCGATCGAAGCCGCCGGCGCTCCCGCACCCGAGTGCCCTCGGACACTCGCACTCCTCGAGCGGTCGATCCACGTCGACGTGTCACCGCTCTGCACCGAGCAAGATCTCGACGAAATCGCGTTCGCGTTCGAGAAGGTGGCAACGCAGGTCCTCCCGTGAGGCTGCGCGTCGGGGTCGTCGGCGGCGGTCTCGTCGCGCAGGCGATGCACATTCACTTCCTCGCCGCGTTCGGGGACCGCTTCGAGCTCACCACCGTCGTCGATCCGTCCGAGGCCGTGCGTCGGGGACTGCAGGCGCGTTACAAGCTCGAGCGCGTCTACGCCGACCACCGGACCATGCTCGCGGAGACCGAGCTCGATGCCGTCGTCATCTGCTCACCGGCGCAGACCCATGCCGACGTCGCGCTCGACGCGCTCGCCGCCGGTCTGCACGTCTTTGTCGAAAAGCCGATGTGCATCTCGCTCGCGGACGCGGACCGGATCGTCGAGGCGAGCCGCTCGAGCGACCGCGTCGTGCAGGTCGGCTACATGAAGCGCTACGACCGTGCCTGGGAGCGGATGCTGGAGTCGCTACCGGCGTCGGCCGACGATCTGCGGTACATCCGCGTCGTCGTCCACGACCCGGAGTTCGGGCCGTTCTTCGCGCCCGGCGACCTGATCCGCGGCGACGTTGCACCGGAGATCGTCGCGACCGGCCGGGATGCGCTCGCGGCGCAGGTCCGCGACGCAACCGGAGCCGATTCGCCGGAGGAGGTCTATGCCTTTTCGGAGGCCTTCCTGGGGAGCCTCGTGCACGACGTCAACCTGGTGCACGGGCTGCTGGAGCGGCTCGGGGAGCCGCTCCCCGGCGAGGTCGTCGACGGCGACTGGTGGAACGGCGGCGCGGCCGTCACGGGTTCGGTGCGGCTCGCGAACGGCGCGCGGTGGGACAGCGCGTGGATCCAGCTGCTCGACATCTTCGAATACCGCGAGTCGGTGTCGTTCTTCTTCGCGGAGGAGGTTCACTCGCTGACGTTCCCGTCGCCGTGGCTGAAGCAGTCCCCGACGCTCTACGAAGTCTCCCGCGCGCGCGACGGCGCGCGCGTCACGGAATCGTTCGAGAGCTACGAGGAGAGCTTCGCCCGCGAGCTCGTCCATTTCCACGACTGCGTCACCCGCGGCGTCGAGTGCCGCACGCCGCCCCAGCAGGCGAGGCTCGATATGGATGTCCTGACCAGGATGTTCCTGGCCGCCCGCGGCCGCGCGTGAACGACGCAGCGTCGCTGCGCACCGGGATCGTCGGCTCGGGGTTCGTCGCCCGTGTCCACGCCGCGGCCGTGCGCTCGATCGGCGGCAGTGTCGTCGCCGTGTGCAGTCGTACGGATGACGGCGCCGAGACGTTCGCGCGCGAGCTCGCGGATGCGCGGGCGTATACCTCGCTCGTCGAGATGCTCGAGCGCGAGCGCATCGACGTTCTCCACGTCTGCACGCCAAACGCCCTTCACGCAGAGCAGACGGTCCTCGCATTCGAGCGCGACGCGCACGTCGTCTGCGAGAAGCCACTCGCGACGAGCACTGCCGAGAGCGAGCAGATGATCGCCGCGGCCGAGTCGTCAGGACGCGTCGGCGCGGTCGCGTACCACGTCCGGGGCTATCCGCTCGTCGCGGAGATGCGCACGGCCGTCGAGCGAGGCGACATCGGAGACGTCCGGGTCGTCCACGGCCGGTACGTCTGCGACGACGCGCTCGTCACATCGGGCGGCTGGCGCGTAGAGCGGGCGCGCTCCGGGCCGACGTACGTGACGGGCGACCTCGGCGCTCACTGGCTCGATCTTGCCGAGCACGCGACCGGCGCGCGCATCGTCGAGCTGCTCGCCGACTTCCGGACCGTCGTCCCGGGCCGGGAGCTCGAAGACCACGCAACGCTCCTGCTGCACTTCGACAACGGCGCAACCGGTGCTGCGACCTTCAGTGCGCTCGCGCCCGGCCGGAAGAACCAGCTCGTGTTCGAGCTGGAAGGGAGCGAGGGCGGTTTCACGTGGGACCAGGAGGAGCCGAATGCCCTCTACCGGCGGCACGCCACGGCGCCGACGGAGATCGTCGTCAAGGATCCGGCCGCAAACGCCGGGCCGGCGGCGTCGTTCGCGCGCTGGCCGGCGGGGCACGCAGAAGGCTACGGCGATGCGTTCCGGAACATCGTCGGCGCTGCGTACGGCGCGATGACGGGCGCAGAGCACGGACCGTTCCCGACGCTCGCCGACGGCGACCGCGGCATGCGCTTGCTGGCGGCAGCTGTCGAGAGCGCCGAGGCGGGTGGTCGCTGGACGCAGGTCGGTTAGGCCGACGCGGCGGCGCGTCGCGGCACGCGGCGGGCGACGCGGCGAATCGAGCCGGGAAGGACTACAGCCAGTGCGAGCAGGAACAGCGACGCCGCGAGCAGGAGCGACGCAAGCGCGTTGACCTCCGGCGTGATTCCGAACTTGACCTGCGTGTAGATGTAGATCGGGAGCGTGTTGTGGCTGCCGATCAGAAACAGCGTGATGATGAACTCGTCGAGCGACAGCGTGAATGCGAAGAGCGCGCCGGCCAGGATCGCCGGCGCGATCAGCGGCAAGACGACGTAACGCAACCTTTGCACCGTGTTCGCGCCGAGATCGCTCGCGGCGCGCTCGAGGCTGACGTCGAATCCCTGGAGGCGCGCGGCGACGAGGAGCATGACGAACGGCGTCGTGTACACGCTCTGCCCGATCACGGCCGTCGTCGGCGACAGGGTCCAGTGGAAGACGCTCGTCAGCAGGACGAGCAGGCTGATCCCGATCAGGAGGCCGGGGATCATGATCGGCAGCACCATCACGATCCGAATCCCGCTGCGGAACGGCAGGCGCGATCGCACGAGCGGGAACGCCGCTGCGGTGCCGACGATCGTGCTGACCAGGGTGACCTCGAGCGCAACCTGCAGCGTCGTCGTCAGCGCGTCACGGATCTGGTAGTCGTGGAACACCTGGCTGTACCACTTGCCGGTCCAGCCTGTGATCGGGAACGTCCCGTAGCGGTTCGCGTTGAAGCTGAACACGACGAGCAGGATGATCGGCGCGAACAGGAACGCATAGATCAGGATCGCCCAGACGCTCAACGCACCGCGGACGACGCGGCCGCGCGGCGAGACGACGTCGAGGTCACGCGCCATAGACGTCCTCGACCTCGAGCGAGCGCCGGAAGATCACGAGCAGAAGCACGATCAGCGCGGCGATCAGCAGCGCGGCTGCGGCGCCGCGCGTGTACTGCGCGCCCTGGAAGAAGTTCACGATCAGGTTCCCGATCATCACGCCCCGCGCGCCGCCGACGAGCTGTGGCGTCAGGTACTCGCCGAGGATCGGGATGAACACGAAGATCACGGCGGTCGTCATGCCGGGGCGGACCTGCGGGAGGAGGATCTTCCACATCGCCCGGGCCGGAGTCGCGCCGAGGTCCATTGCCGCGCGGAACTGGTTCCAGTCGAATCGCTCGAGCGATGCGTACAGCGTCAACGCGGCGAACGGGAAATAGAGGTACACGAGCACGAGCACGACCGCCGGCCGGTCGTACAGAAAGAAGGAGACGGGCTTCGACGTCGCGCCGGTCCATTCGAGGAAGCGGTTGACCGCCCCCTTCGGCCCGAGGATCGTCAGCCACGAGTAGACGCGGAGGAGATAGCTCGTCCAGAACGGCAGGATCACGAGCACGAGCAAGATCTTCTGCAGCCGCTTCGGGACGTAGCGCGCGAGCCAGTACGCGAACGGAAACGCGATCAGCAGCGTCAGCGCCGTCGCGAGAACGGCGACCCATACCGTCGCCCACAGCGTCGAGACGTACGTCGGGACGCTGAAGAAATAGCGGTAGTTCCCGATCGTCCAGTCGTGGACGACGTTGTAGTCGATGACCTGCCAGAAGCTGTAACAGACGATCAGCCCGAGCGGGACCAGGAAGAAGAGCCCGAAGAGCACGAGCGCAGGGCCGAAGCCCGCGTACTGCCCGAGTCGCGACGACCAGCGGCCCGAGGCGCGGCGCGACGGCAGCGGTGCATCTGCCGTCGTTGCCGCGCCTACGGAGCCTGGAGGCCGCATCTACGCGCCGAAGACCTCGTTGAACGCGTCGGTGTAGGCCTGCTCGTTGCCGGACGGGCCCTTCAGCGTCATCTTCAGCGCCTTCTCGGGCTGGTTGTACAGCAGCCGCTGCGCGCGGTCGCCGTGGCCCTGGGCGACGAGCATCTTGTAGCTCTTCTCGTTGAACAGCGGCCGGCCGTTCGTCAAGAAGTTCTGCGCGATATACGGGGCCTGTTGCATCGCGTTGATGAACCGTGGGAACGCATCCTGGTTCTTCGACGCCTTGACCATCTGCTCGGAGTCGATGAACCCGATCGTCCCTTCACGTGGGTAGGCCGGCTTGACAACCGGCCCGCCGGCGTCCTTCACGCGGTCGTCGGTTCCGAGGTTCGTGATCCCGATCCACGCCGAGCCGTCGGCGAGCGCTCGCACGACCTCGTTGTTCTGCGACGCCAGCTTCAGGACGTTCGGCTTGAACTGCTTCAGCCAACCCTTGGCGTCCGCGATCTCTGCCGTCGTCATGCTGTACGGCTCCTTCGCACCGGTTGCCTTTCCGGCGATCGCCATCATGTCCGTCGGGATGTTCTCCAGCGAGACCTTCCCGCGGTACTTCGGGTCCAGCACCGCGTGCCACGAGTCCGGCACCGTGTGCACGAACTTCGGGTTGTAGTAGATCTGGACCGTCGACCACGAGAACGGATAGCCCATGTAATTCGAGCCGTCCTTCCAGAACGGGAAGTCGCGCGCGATCGAGTACAGCTGTGCCGACACCGGCAGTGACGAAAGGTCGAACGAGTTCGTCAGCTTGTCGTGGTTGTACTTCGGCACCCACAGGGCGTCGCCCGACACGATGTCGAACTGGTCACCCGTTTGCTTGATCTTCAGATACGCGTCCGCGTTGTCGCTGAACAGCTGCGGGCGCCCCTGTTCGTTCGTCGACTTCTTCACCGCCGCCAGTTGGTCGTTCGCGTAATGGTCGGACCACGTAAGCCAGTTCAGCGTCACCGGGTCCGAGCTCCTGCCGGTTGCGGACGCGCTTCCGGAGGACTTGCTCGAGCTTCCACCGCAGCCGGCCGCCACCACGCCCAACGCACTCACCGCACCGAGGCGCAGCATTCGACCGCGCGTCATCTGTTCTGCAAAGAACCGTTCGTCAAGCGACGTCACGTACACCCTCCTCTCTCTCCTCGACCCCTTCCAGTAGCACTGCGTCTGCCGCGTCCCACACCAGCACGACCTCCGTTTCGGGCACGAGGTCCTGCGCAGCGACACCCTCCGTGCCGAACAGCGCGGCGGTGACCGGTGCCGGCACGCCGTCGCAGTTGACCGCGACACGCGTGTGGCTTCCGAGGAACGACGACTGGGCGATTCTTCCGCGCAGTCCGGCGCCGTTGGCGTCGGCCGCGCGCTGAACCTGGATCGACTCCGGGCGGACCATGAGCGTCGCGCGCCCCCGTGCACGCGACGGCGGCGCCGGGACGACGACGCCGTTGTCGAGCTGCGCGGCACGCTCGTCCGGCCGCAGCTCGACCTCCATGAAGTTCGACTCGCCGATGAAGTCGGCGACGAACGCGGTCTTCGGCCGGTGGTAGATCTCGTGTGGCGCTCCGACCTGCTCGACGTGACCGTCGTTCATCACGGCGATGCGCGTGGCCATCGACATCGCCTCTTCCTGATCGTGCGTCACATAGACGAACGTCGTCCCGACGTCGCGGTGGATCTGGGCCAGCTCGATCTGGAGACGTTTGCGCAGCTTCAGGTCGAGCGCGCCGAGCGGCTCGTCGAGCAACAGGACGGCGGGGCGGTTGACGAGGGCACGCGCAACGGCGACGCGCTGCTGCTGTCCGCCGGACAGCTGGGTCGGGAGTCGGTCGGCATACGCCTCCAGGCCGACCAGAGCGAGCGCTTCTTCGATCCGTCCCCCCGCATCGCGCTTCGAGACGCGCGCCATCTTCAGACCGAATCCGACGTTGTCGCGGACGGTCATGTGCGGAAAGAGCGCGTAGTTCTGGAACACCGTGTTGACAGCGCGGCGGTACGGCGGAAGCCGGCTCACGTTCTCGCCGCGGATGAGGATCTCGCCGGCAGTCGGCGCGACAAAGCCGCCGACGAGGTTCAGTGTCGTCGTCTTGCCGCATCCGGATGGGCCGAGCAGGCAGAAGAACTCGCCCTCCGCGATCTCGAGATCCGTCGGACGAAGCGCTTCCTGCGCGCCGTATCGCTTGGTGACGCCGACGAACTGGATCGCGGGAACGCTGTTCACGCGTCCTCGTCCATGACGCAGCCGCACGAGCGGCGGCGGACCAACGTCACCGGAACGCGCACGTGTCGTTGCGATCCGTCGCCCGACCGCATCGCGTCGACGAGGAGCCCGGCGGCACTCGCGCCGATCTCGGACGGGTCGTACCCGATGGCCGTCAACGGCGGATCGAGGAGGCGGCCGAAGTACGGGTCGTCGAACGAGACGAGTGCGACGTCGTCCGGGATCGCCGCGCGCGCCGCGGCCGCGGCTGCCAGGAAACCAAGCGCGAGCTCAGCGCTCGAGGCGATCACGGCGCTCGGCCGGTCCGGGTCGTCGAGCAACTCGGTACTCGCGAGGCGGGCGGCGGCGATGTCCCATTCACAGAGCTTGACATGGCGCTCGGGCGGCTCGACGCCGCGCGCCGCCGCAGCAGCGCGGAACGCAGCGAGCCGTTCGGCCCCGGCGCTCTCACGCAAGGACCCCGCGAGGAACGCGATCCGCCGATGGCCGTGTTCGGCAAGGTGCTCGACCAGCAGCGCGATGCCGCCGGCGTTGTCGAGCGTCACGGTCCCCTCGCCTGCTCCGTCGATCACGCCGTCGAAGAAGATCGCCGGCGTGGGGTGCGGCGAGACGGCATCGTCGAACGTCGGCCGCGGCATCCCGGCGGTCGCGACGAGCAGGCCGTCGACCTGGTGCGAAAGCAGCGTCTCGAGGGCGGCGAGCTCACGCTCGACATCCTGGTTCGCGTCCATCAGCATCACGCGATATCCGGCCTGCTCGAGCCGGCCCTGTGCTCCCTTGAGTGCGGCGGCGTAGAAGGGGCTGGCGACGTCTGGGACGACGAACCCGACAGTGTGCGTCTGCTGCGTCCGGAGCGAACGCGCGAGTGCCGAAGGGTGGAAGTTGAGCCGCGCCGCCGCGTCGACGACGGCTGCGCGTGTCGCCGGCGCGAGCCCGGTGTGGCCGTTCAGAGCCCGTGAGGCCGTCGACGTCGAAACGCCGGCGCGCTGCGCGACGTCGGCGAGCGTCGGCTTGCGCCGTGCCTGGGCCCGCGCTGCGCGCTCCCGTGCGTCGGTCGGCGAGCCCCCTGACAATCGATTGCGCAAGCGATTCCGACGCTGACATACTCGGTTCCGCGGTGTCAAGAGGGTTGACTCCTGTCCGCATCGGCGTCGCCGGCCTGGGCGGGATGGGAACGCTGCACGCGACGACCCTCGCGCGGCTCGGCGGCTGCGAGCTCGTCGCCGTGGCGGCCGCCCGGCCGGGGCGCGCCTCGGAGGTCGCCGGCGACCTCGGCGTCGATGCCTGCACGTACCCGGAGCTCTGCTCGCGGAGCGACGTCGAGGCGATCGTCCTCGCCGCCCGATCCGTCGATCACGCGACGGTCGCGCTGGAGGTCCTGCGCGGCGGCAAGCACCTCTTCCTCGAAAAGCCGGGCGCGACGACCCTCGCCGGCCATGACGCGCTCCGGGCAGAGAGCGCTCGGCGCCCGGATCAGGTCGTCCAGATCGGATATATGCGCCGGTTCGACGACGGGTTCGTGGACGCCCATCGCCGCGTCGCCGGCGGCGAGGTCGGGACGCCCCTCGTCGTCGTCATGACGAGCCGCGACATGGAATGGCCCGAGGACGAGGATCCCCGCGACACGGGCGGCTTCCTGCTCGACATGGCGTCGCACGACTACGACACGGCGTGTTGGTTCTTCGACGACGAGCCCGTCGAGGTCGTCGCGACGCGTCAGGCGCTCGTGTATCCGGGGTTGCTCGACGCGGCCGATCTCGACAACGCCGTCGTCACGATCCGATTCGGGCGGGGCGGGATTGCGGTCACGCACGTGTCGCGGACGTGCACATTCGGCCACGACGTCCGCTGCGAGGTGGTCGGGAGCAAAGGCTCGGTCTTCGTTCGCGGGGCGGGTGACGGCGCCGACGCCGTCCTCGACGCGACCCACGCCGATCGGTTCCCGGCCGACTATCGGGCACGATTCCAGCGCGCGTATGAGCGGGAGCTCGAAGCGTTCGTGGGCGCGTGTCTCGGCGAACGACCGGCCCAGCCGACGCTCGCCGACGACCGGCGCGCCGTCGCCGCAGGCGTCGCTGCACGGGCGAGCGCGGTCGCCGGGTCGGCGCGCTCGGTCGGCGAGGATTGGCCTTGGCCGTGATGCGGCGACCGAGCCCACGGGCGCTTCTCCTCGGCGCGGCGGTCGTCGGTGTCGTAGGTGCGGCGGTCGTTGATTCGGTACGCCACGGCTCGTCGCGCACGCGCCCGACGCAAAGCGTCCCCGCGCGGACGGCTGCACCGGTCGGCGGCCTCCTCGTGCCGCAGCGACAGCAGCTCGTCGGCCGCCTGCGCCGGGCCGGTTTGCAAGGTGTCCTGTACTTCGTCGACCAGCGCTGCGAGCTCGAGGCGGTCCGGCTCCCGTCCCTCGCCGCGGCACCGGCGCCGCGCGGCGGCGGCTGCCGCGCAGTCGTCTCGCCGGCGTCGGCGCCGCCGGGGTGGTCGTTGTGGCCGCGCGACACGCCGCTTGCTGCAAGCTGCGACGGCACGCGTGTCGTCGTCACGGCGAGCGCCGGCCCTGCGCTCCCGATGATCGGCGGGTGCGCGCCGGCGTGGCGGTCGGACGGCTCGATGACGTATGTGCGGCGCGGCGCGATCGTGCAGTTCCCTCGGACCGGCCGTGCGCAGGTGCTGCGGCCGCGCGCCCAGCTCGCGGGCATGCTCGCGCGCGCGACGGGCGTTCCGCATTCGAAGCCGTTTCGCGTACGCACGATCGCCTGGCTCGGCCCGACACGCTGCGCGGTCGTCGCGATCGCAGGATCCCGCACGGCGCTCGCGGTGCTCGCCGGCAGGCAGGTCGCGGCCCTGAGGTTGGACGTCCCGCGCGCAGCCCGGGAGGTACGTGCGAGCCCGCGCGGGACGTTCCTCGTCATGCGGACGAAGGCCGGAGTCGTCGTCTACGACGCCCGCCGGCCGACGCTGCCGCAGGCGCAGCGGCTTCGCGGTGACGCTGTTACGTGGTCACCCGACGAGCGCTGGCTCGCCACCGCGCGCAATGGAGCAATCGTCCTGACGCGCCGGCGTACGCGGATCATCCTGCCGATCGCTGCGCGCGATCTCGCGTGGACGCGGGCGCTCGGGTAGGCCTAGACGCCGAGCTCGCGCGTCAGCCACGTGCGGTTCCGGATCTGCGCCGCGACCGCGTCGGCGGCCTGCGCGGGCGATTCGGGAACCATGTCCTGCTCGACCACGATCCAACCGTCGTAGCGCGAGTCGCCGAGCGCGTCGAAGAACGCGCCGAGGTCGACGTCGCCGCGGCCGAGCTCGCAGAAGACGCCCCGGCGCCACGCCTCCGGCATGTCGGCGCCGTCGGCGATCACGCCGTCGAGGACGTCGCGCCGGACGTCCTTCACGTGTAGGTGGTTGATGCGCTCGCCCCATGCACGGATCGCCTCCGTCGGATCGCCGCCGCCCAGCGCGAGGTGCCCCGTGTCCAGCAACAGCGGCACGTCGGTGAGCTCGAGGAGGCGCTCGATCTCCCACGGCGCCTCGACGTGCGTCGCGGTGTGGTGGTGGAACGTCGGCTCGAAGCCGCGCGAGCGCGCGAGCTCCGACGCCCGTGCGACGCCGTCGGCGAGCCTGCGCCAGCCGGCCTCGTCGAGGCCGATCGACCGATCGCTCGCCGCGCGGCCGGGGAAACGCGTTCGGAGCTCCGAGCCGCCGTCCGCGAGCACGGCCTTCGCTCCCGTTCCGTCCGCGGCCGCGAACAGGTCGAGGGTGCGCGCCATCGCGTCGCGGTCGTCCGGCCAGTGCTCCGGCTCGCTGAAGCGCACGGGGATGTAGCCGCCCACGAGCTCGAGGCTGCGCTGCGCGAAGCGATCGCGCAGCGTGTCGGCGTCGCCGAGGTACCCGGGAGGGCCGAGCTCGGTTCCGGCGTACCCGGCCTCGGCGATCGCGTCGAGCACCGTCTCGGGCGGCGGGACGTCGGGGAGGACGCCGACCGTGATCTCGAAGGCGCCGTAGCTGCACGGCGCGTTCGCGACGCGGAGCGACCTCACTCGCGCCGCCCGTCCTGCGTGACCAGCGGGACGCGTGGATCGAGCTCGAGCTCCGACCACGCCCCGCGGATCCATGCGAGCGACGGGTCGTCCGCCGCTGCCATCGAGCGGCGGTCGCCCGCGAGCGCGTTGAGGTAGTAGAGGTCGTATCCCTGCGCGGCGCACGTCGTGTGGTAGCCGTGCGGGACGAGCATGATGTCGCCGTCGCGCACCGTCTCGGTGACGTCGATCCCGTGCCTCGGGCTGTAGAGCCGCTGCACCGCGAACGCACCGTCGGGCTCGGACTGCTCGCGGTAGTAGTAGACCTCTTCGAGGACCACCTCGTCCGGCGGGCGGTCCTCGTCGTGCTTGTGCGGCGGATAGCTCGACCAGTTTCCGGACGGCGTGTACACCTCGACGACGAGCAGCCGCTGCGCGGGGAACTCCGGTTTGACGATGTGGTTGATCTGTCGCGTCGCATTGCCCGACCCGCGCGTCTCGATCTCGACGTCGGCGGGCGTGATCAGCTGCGGCTCGAACACCTCGTCCGCAAGCGCGCCGCAGACGGCGACCTCGCCCGATCCGTCGAGGACGTAGTCGCGGTCGCGCGGCAGGTAGAGCGCCCACGGCATGCCTGCGAAAACGTCGGTGCGTCCCTGCAGCTCGTAGCGCTCGCCGTCGCTCTCGACGACGCATGTGCCGCCGAGGACGACGAGCGCGATCTCCTCCTCACCGGTGGTGCGGGCGCGCGGCATGCCCTCGACGAGCTCCTCGATGCGGAACGACAGGTATCGCCAGTCCGCGACCTCGGGAGTGACGGCGTCCCAGTCGCCGTCGCGCAGGAGCAGCGTCGTCACGACATCGCCTCGTCGAGCTCTTCCAGGCGGGGCATCGCCTCCGAGCACGCGAGCCGCGCCGCGACGAGCGCGCCGGCGACGTTGCCCCGGCGGACCGCCTCGTCGGTCGAGAGCCCGCGGTGCAGTGCATGCGTGAATGCGGCGGCGAAGGCGTCGCCTGCGCCGAGCCCGTTGACGACGTCGACCGGCCGGCCTGCGACCGCGACTTCCTGCTCACCGCTCATCAGGAGCGCGCCGTGCTCGCCGCGCTTCACAACGAGCGTCTGCACGCCGTGCTCGAGCAGCGCGGAGGGCGAGCCCGCGGCAGCCTGTACCTCCTCCTCGTTCCCGATCACGATGTCGGCGTGTACGAGCGCCTCGCGGACGAGCTGGGGGTACTCGTCCGGGTCCTCCCACAACGACGGCCGCCAGTCGAGGTCGAAGATCGTCGTCCCGGTGTGCGCCGCCAGCGCCGCAAGCGTCGTCTCCCGGCTCGGGGACTGCGCGAGGCCCGTGCCGGTCGCGAGCAGGAACGGCGTCTCCGCGACCTCGTCGACGTCGAATTCGCTCGGCTGCAGCTGCCAGTCCGGTGCCGTCGGATAGCGGTAGAACGTGATCGGGAATCGGTCCGGCGGCCACACCTCGCAGAAGGTCGGTGGCGTCATCAGGCGTTCGTCCACGGCGAGGAAGCGCACGTCGACACCTTCCCCCGAGAGGAACGCGCGTACGAAATCGCCGTGGGGGTCCGGGCCGACGCGCGACACGATCGCCGGTCTGAGGCCGAGGCGCGCGAGGCCGGTGGCGACGTTGCCCGCGAAGCCGCCGACGAACCGGGTGTACGTCCTCACGTCACGCAGCGGCGTGCGCAATTCATTCGGATAGAGGTCGATTCCCACACGCCCGAGGACAGCGACGTCGATCATCGGCGGATCTTCTCACGGTATGTTCGACAGCCGTGACCTCCGGCCGCACGGACGACGCGCACGATCCCGTCAGCCCGGAGCTCGTCCTCGTCTCGACCGCGGAGGAAGCTCGCCGTCAACGCGATGCGCTCCCGGAGCACCCGTGGGAGCCGGAAGCACGCGTCTCAGACACCGACGCGGCACGGCCGACGCCGCCTCCATATCCCCGTGTTTCCGCCGACGATGCCGCGGCGCCGCGCCGGGGCGGCAGCCGTCGGCGCCGGCTCGCGCTCGCGGCCGGGCTCGTCCTCGCTGCAGCAATTGGCGCCGGAGGCTACGTCGCCGCGACGCGTGGGCACGGCCGCACGACCGCTGCAGCCGTGGTGCCGGTGCAGGCGCCGCGCGGCACGGCGGCCTCGTCGACCGTATCGGGGTCCACCGTCGCGCACGAACGCCAAACGCGCCGAACGAAGACGCGCCAGGCGACTGCGAGGACGACGACGCGAGCGGCTGCGGCGCCACCCGCCGCCCGGCGACGCAAGACGACGGCCGTCAAGCCGAAGCGCGCCGCCGGCGCGAAACCTGCGACGGCGAAAAGCCATGCCGGGTTCGTCCCGAGCCGCACGTGGTCGTGGGCGCCTCGGGCGGGGGCCGCGCGGTACCGGGTGACCTTCTTCCTGAACGGACATGCCGTATTCGACGGACGCCCGGCGAGCGCGCGGCTCGTCCTGCCGCGGGGGTTCCGCTTCCGGGCCGGCGTCTACCGCTGGGTCGTTCGAGCGCTCCCTGCTTCCGCGGCTGCGAAGCCGGTCGTCGACGCGACGTTCACCGTCAGTCGCGCGGCGGCGGCAGCCGCGAACGGTCGCTGACGCCGGCAGCGTCGGGGGAGGGCGGCACCGCCGAGGCAGCACCGCCCTCCGGGGGAAGGCAGAGAGCCGGGAATCCGTGGGCTGCGGCACCCCAGATCCCCCCTCGTATGGTCCTCTGCACCTCCGTCATCGGTCGCTGGGCCGAACGGCCTACCCCCAAAAGGGGGATTGTGGCTCCTGCCACGTGGAGACCATCGTCCCCGCTCGGCCTAGCTTCAATTCCTGTAGCTAGTATTGCTGTAAGACCAACTCAGGAGAGTGAAGCTAGACGTGGAGAAATACCTCCTCATTCCTCTGGACGACACCGTCGTCTTTCCCAATATGACTGTGACGCTCCCGCTCGACGCGGCCGGTGAGAGCGTCGTGCTCCTCGTGCCGCGGCACGAAGGCGCCTACGCAAAGGTCGGGACGATCGCCGACGTCGTCGAGAGCGGACGGATGCCGGGCGGCGCGACCGTCGTGACGCTGAGCGGTCGGCATCGCGCGCTCCTGCACGCCGCCGAGACCGGTGCGGGCGGACGCCTCTACGTCGAGGTGGAGGAGCGCCCTGACGACGCTCCGGCGCCGGCGAAGACGCGCGAGCTCGAAACCGAGTATCGCGCCGTCGTCGAGGAGATCCTCGAGTTGCGCGACGCGGATCCACGGATCGGCGCGTTCCTGCGCTCCGTAACGGACGCCGGCTCGCTCGCCGACACGTGCGCCTACTCGCCGGACCTGAGCTTCGAGCAGCGCATGCAGCTGCTCGAGACGCTCGACGTCGTCGAGCGGCTCGAGCTTGCGCTGTCGCTGCAGCGTGACCGGCTTGCCGAGCTGCAGGTTCGCCGGCGGATTCGCGACGACGTCGAGTCAGGCGCGCAGAAGCAGCAGCGCGAGTATTTCCTGCGCAAGCAGCTCGACTCGATCCGGAAGGAGCTCGGCGAGGACGAAGGCTCGGTCGTCGACGAGTACCGCCGAAAGATCGAGGACGCCGACATGCCGGACGCCGTGCGCGAGCAGGCCGAGCGCGAGCTCGGCCGCTTCGAGCGCATGGGCGACGCCTCGGGAGAGGCGTCGATGATCCGGAGTTACCTCGACTGGCTGCTCGCCGTTCCGTGGGGCGCGACGTCCGACGAGCGCCTCGACCCGAAGCTCGCGCGCGAGATCCTCGACGCGGACCATGCGGGTCTCGACGACGTCAAGGAACGCATCGTCGAATACCTGGCGGTCCGAAAGCTGCGCGAAGAGCGTGGCATCGCCGACGACAAGCGCTCCGGCGCGATCCTCACACTGATCGGGCCGCCCGGCACCGGAAAGACGTCGATCGGCGAGTCGATCGCGCGCGCGCTCAACCGTGAGTTCGTGCGCATGTCGCTCGGCGGCGTCCGCGACGAGGCGGAGATCCGCGGCCATCGGCGCACGTACATCGGCGCGCTGCCGGGACGGCTCGTGCGGGCGCTGCGCGACGCCGGGACGATGAACCCCGTGATCATGCTCGACGAGGTCGACAAGGTCGGCGCGGACTGGCGGGGCGACCCGTCGGCGGCGCTGCTCGAGGTGCTCGACCCGGCGCAGAACCACTCCTTCCGCGACCACTACCTCGACGTCGAGCTCGACCTGTCGCAGGTCGTGTTCATCGCGACCGCGAACATCGCCGAGACAATCCCGGGTCCGCTGCTCGACCGCATGGAGGTCATTCGCTTCGACGGCTACACCGTCGACGAGAAGGTCGCGATCGCACGCGGCTACCTCTGGCCGCGGCAGCGCGAACGCAACGGCCTGCGCGAAGACGAGGTCGAGATCGACGACGCGGAGCTGCAGACGGTCGTGACCGAATACACCCGCGAGGCAGGCGTTCGACAGCTCGAGCGCGAGCTCGGCAAGCTCCTGCGGAAAACGGCAACGCGGATCGCGTCCGGTGACGCGTCTCCGCCGGTCGTCGTCGACGAGGCGCTCGTCCGCGACGCGCTCGGACGGCAGCGGTTCTGGCAGGAGGCGGCCGAACGGACCGCTGTGCCAGGCGTGGCGACCGGTCTCGCGGTCACGGGTACCGGCGGCGACGTCCTCTTCATCGAGGCGACGCGAATGGACGGCGAGGAGCGGCTGGTGCTCACCGGACAACTCGGCGACGTGATGAAGGAGTCCGCGCAGATCGCGCTCTCCTGGGTGCGCGCGCACGCCGACGACCTCGGGATCGAGGACGACGAGCTACGCCGTCGCTCGTACCACGTGCACGTGCCGGCCGGGGCGATTCCGAAGGACGGGCCGAGTGCGGGGATCGCGATGACGACGGCCCTCGCATCGCTCTTGACCGGTCGGCCGGTGAAGCACACGGTCGCGATGACCGGCGAGGTGACGTTGCAGGGGCGGGTCCTCCCGATCGGCGGGCTCAAGCAGAAAGTGCTCGCCGCGCACGCCGCGGGGTTGACCGACGTGATCATCCCCGAGCGCAACCGGGGCGATCTCGACGATGTCCCGGAGGACGTGCGGGAGGCGTTGACGTTCCACCCGGTGATGAGCGTCGGCGAGGTGCTCGACGTCGCACTGGAGCAGGCTCAGGATCGTGCGCTGCAGGCGCTGTGATCCGGTTCCCGAGGAGGTTCGCCGTGCGGCGGGCCTCCTCGAGCGCCGTTGGACGCTCTCGATCCTCTACGCGTCGGTCGAGGGCGCCGAGCGTTTCAACGAGTTCCGCGACGCGCTCGGCCGCGTCCCGCCTGCGACGCTGACCGCCCGGTTGAACGACCTCGTCGAGGCGGGCGTGCTCGAGCGTCGCGTGCTCGACTCTCGGCCGCCGGCGGTCGAATACCGGATGACGCGCCAGGGTGAGCGACTCAAGCCGATCGTGCGCGAGCTCGTCCGCTGGTGCCGCGTCTGACGGCGTCTTGCGGCCGGAATCAGGTCTCGAGCCGGTAGATCGGTACGAGCTTCTTCTCCGCTTCGGTGTCGATGTGCGCGACCACCTCGACGTACGGCTCGAGGCCCGAGCCCTGCAGCTTCGCCTTCAGCAGCCCGTCGACCTGGTAGATGCCGGACGAGTTGTTCATCGTGATCTCGATCAGGATCGGTCGTTCGGCACCGTCCTTGATCGCGACGTCCTCGATCGCGGCGGCCGACAGCGAGTGGATCGAGATCGACCCGCGCGCGAACGGGATGCGCGAGCGTCCCTGCTCCATGTCGAGCGCGTCGGCGACGCGGACGATTCCGGCTTCGAGCGTCAACGGCTTTCCGTAGTCGCGATGGCTCGTGATCGCCTGGAGCACCTCGACGGTGATCACGGTCAGGTCCGGCTCGTCGTAGATTCCGGCCAGCAGCTCGCGGAGCTTGGGCTCGGCGAGGAAGAGGCTGAAGTCCTCGTGGCCGTCGCGGTGGACGGCCATGCCGATGCAGTGCGTGAGCGCGCCGAGCAGGACGACGACCTCGGCGTCTTCCGGCTCGAAGCCGTAGTCGGTCACGACCGACGGCTCGACGTGGTGCTTCGTCAGCTGCCGGAGCAGCTTCAGCGCGATGTTGGAGACGATCTGCACGTGAACCCACGAGTGGTCGTTGATCCGCATCCGCGCGACGGCGTTCACGTTCGCCGCGTGCCACCACGCCTTCAGCTGCGCGTCGTCGTTGACACGCTCGAGAATCCGCCGGAGCTTCCGGTTGCCGCGGACCGGCACGTTGATCCGCATCTGCGCGACCGCTTGCGCCGGCGTCAGCCGCGTCTCGCGCTCCGCCTCTGCCGAGACGGGCTGTTCGATTCGCTGCTCGGTTTCGGGATCGAGACCCATCGAACCCGAGTCTAGGATGTCGGGCGTGGCGAAGCTCGTGCCGCTGGTCGCCGTGACAGCGCTGGTTCTCGGCGGAGCCGCGCCCGGCACCGCGAAACGCGTGCCGCGGAGGACGACGGTCACGGTCATGACGCGGAACCTGTACCTCGGTGCAAACCTCGATCCGATCCTGCAGGCGAAGTCGTTCGGCGACGCACTCGCCGCGGTCAGCACGCGCTGGCAGCTGGTGCAGGCGAACGACTTCCGCGTCCGCGCCGCCGCGATCGCGAGAGAGCTCCAGGCGGCGCGTCCCGACGTTGTCGGCTTCGAGGAGCTCGTCCTGTACCGAACGCAGACGCCGTCCGACTTCCTGCAGACACGCGCGCAAACCGTTGTCCTCGACTACAAACGCGAGCTCGAGCGCGCCCTGCGCGCGCGCAAGCTCGGGTACCGCTTCGTCGGCGTCGACACCAACACGGACGCAGAGCTTCCGAGCGGCAGCCCCGCGACGATGGACATTCGGCTGACGGTCCGCAACGGCTTGCTCGTCAAGAACGGCGTCCGTGTCCGGAACCTCCGCGTCGGCACCTTCAAGACGGTCGATCCGGTCATTCCCGGCCTCGTTACGGCGACGAGAGGATGGGTGTCCGCCGATGCGACCGTCGGCGGACGGACGTTCCGCGTGATCGTGACGCACCTGGAGTCCTTCAAGCCGGCGAGCGTTCCGGAAGCGCAGAGCGAGGAGCTGATCGCGGGCCCGGCGAGAACGCGACTGCCGGTGATCGTGCTCGGGGACCTCAACTCGCGACCGGACGGGTCGACCACCAAGAGCTATGCGAACTTCGTCGCGGCCGGCTTCAGGGACGCATGGGCCCAGGCGTATCCCGGATCCGCCGGGCTGACGTGCTGCCACGGGGAGGACCTCCGCGAGCTCGGCGCGCCGTTCTACGAACGGATCGACTACGTGCTGACGCGCGGCGGATTTCGCGCGCTACGCGGCCGCGTCACCGGGGAGGCGGCGTCGTCGCGACTCGGCGGCCTCTGGCCGTCGGACCACGGCGGGCTCTGGATGACGCTGCGCCTGCCGCCGCGCTAGGCCGCGGCCCAGTCGCCGTACAGCGACGTGTACAGGCCGCTCTGCGCGAGCAGCTCGTCGTGCGTTCCCTGCTCGATCACGCGGCCGTTCTCGAGCACGACGATCAGATCCGCGTCGCGGATCGTCGACAGGCGGTGCGCGATGATGAACGCCGTCCGGCCGGAGAGGAGCAGGCGGAGGGCGCGCTCGATCTTCCGTTCGGTGCCGATGTCGACCGACGACGTCGCCTCGTCGAGGATCAGGATGCGCGGGTCGGCGAGCAGCGCGCGTGCGAGCGCGACGAGCTGGCGCTGTCCGAGCGAGAGCCTCGTGCCGCGTTCCTGTAGCTGCGTCTCGTACCCGTCCTCGAGCCTGACGATGAAGTCGTGCGCGCCGACGGCCTGCGCTGCGCGCACGACGTCCTCCGGCGACGCATCCGGCCGGGCGAACGCGATGTTCTCGGTCACGGTCCCGGCGAACAAGAAGCCCTCCTGCGGCACGATCCCGAGCTGACGCCGGAGCGACGACTGCGTCACGTCGCGCAGGTCGTGCCCGTCGATCGTGATCCGGCCGTCACGCGGGTCGTAGAACCGCGACAGCAGCTTCGCAATCGTGGACTTGCCGGCGCCGGTGTGACCGACGAGCGCGACCGTCGTTCCCGCCGGAACGTCGACGTCGAGGTCGTGCAGCACCTCCGGTCCGGTGTCGTAACCGAAGCGCACGTGGTCGAACCGAACGTGGCCGTCGACGTGCGGCAGCGGTTTCGCGGCCGGCTTGTCGAGCACCTGCGGCTCCTCGTCGAGGACATCGACGATCTTGTCGAGCGCGGCGGTCGCAGAGAGAAACGTGTTGTAGAGCTGCGACAGCTGCTGCACCGGATCGAAGAAGTTCTGCACGTACAGCATGAAGGCGAACAGTGTTCCGATCGTGACGCTGCCCGCAAAGTAGAGATGGCCGCCATAGCCGAGGACAACGGCGAGCGCGACCGACGACAGCAGGTCGACGAACGGGAAGTACAGGCCGTTGAGGACGACCGTCTCCATGTTCGAGTCGCGGTAGCGCTCGGCGACGTCGCGGAAGTTGTCCATGTTGCGTTGCTCGCGCGTGAACGCCTGCACGATCCGCATGCCGGCGATGTCCTCCGCGAGCGTCGCCGTGACGAGGCCGAGTCGCTCGCGGACCGCGCGGTATGCACGCGACGAGCGGCGGCGGAAGATCGTCGTCCCGAGGCTCATCAGCGGAATCACGGTGAGCGTCGCGAGTGCGAGTCGCCAGTCGAGGACGAAGAGGAGAATCGCCGTACCCACGAGCGTCAGCGTGCTCTGGACGAGCGTCGTCACGCCGTCGGTGACCAGCTGGTCGATCGCCTCGACGTCGTTCGTCAGCCGGCTGATGATCACGCCCGCGCGGTTGCGCTCGAAGAAGCCGAGCGAGAGCCGCTGCAGGTGGCCGAAGAGACGGATGCGCAGATCGGCGAGGATCCGCTCGCCGACCCAGCCGGTCAGGTACGTCTGCGCGTAGCTCAGCCCCCAGTTGAGCAGGCCGGCGAGCAGGAACAGGCCGACGATCCACCACAGCTTCTCGAGGTCGTTGTTGCGGATGCCGTCGTCGATCGCGTACTTCGAGAGGAACGGCGGCGCCAACGCGGTCGCCGTCGCCGCGAGCAGCGCGAAGATCGAGAGAATCGTCCGGGCCTTGTAGGGCCGGGTGAGCCGCGCGAGCATCCCGACCCGCCGTCGCGTGCGCGCCCACGACCAGTCCTCGACCTCCGCGCCGCGCTCGCGCATCAGATGCCCGCCCGGCTGCCAGACCTTCATCGGCGCCGCGCTCTTCCAGGTACACGCGCGCGCGCACCCCCACCCTGTCCCTGGGTGGGGATGAACCCGCCACCCACGGCATCGACGATACCGACGCTCGACGCACGTGTCTGCGTCGATTCCGTGCCGAATCGCCGCATCATGATGCGGCCTCCAGCGGCTCCGTCTCGGCGCGAGCCTCGACCGCGTCGGCGAATTGGCGCTCGAGCAACCCATGCTCATAGATGTCGCGGTAGACGGGGCTCGTCGCGAGGAGGCTCTCGTGCACGCCGCGGCCGACGATGCGACCGTCGTCCAGCACGACGATCTCGTCGGCGAGTGCGATCGTCGAGAGCCGGTGCGCGATGATGATCGTCGTCCGCCCGCGCATCGCCTCGCGCAGCCCGATCCGAATCTTCGCCTCGGTCGTCGCGTCGACTGACGCCGTTGCGTCGTCGAGGATGAGGATGCGCGGATCGACTGCGAGCGCCCGGGCGATCGCGAGTCGTTGACGCTGGCCGCCGGACAACGTGATCCCCCGTTCGCCGATCATCGTGTCGTACCCCTGTGGAAGACGCTCGACGAACTCGTGCGCCTGCGCGAGCCGCGCGACGCGCTGCACTTCGGCGTCGTCGAGGTCCCGCGCGCCGAACGTGATGTTCTCGCGTACGGTCGCTGAGAACAGGAACGGATCCTGGGAGATGACGCCGATCGACTCCCGGAGTGAGCGCAGCGTCACGTCACGGACATCGACGCCGTCGACGGTCACGGAGCCGCCGGTGACGTCATAGAAGCGCGGCACGAGCGCAGTGAGGCTGGTCTTCCCCGAGCCGGTATGGCCGATCAGCGCGATCGTGCGGCCGGGCGGCACGTCGAGGTCGACGTCGTGCAGCACCGGCCGATCCCGCATGTACGCGAACGTGACGTGCTCGAAGCGGATGTGTCCGCCGCCCGGCGGGAGGTCGACGGCATCCGCCTTCGCCGCGATCTCCTCGGGCTCGTCGATGACCTGGAAGATGCGTTCGCCGGAGGCCGTCGCGCGCTGCGCCTGGCCGATCCACATCCCGAGCGAGCGCAACGGCATCACGAGCATGCCGAGATAGAGGTTGAACGCAACGAAGCCGCCGACGCTCAGGCTGCCGTCGGCGACCATGCGGGCACCGATGAGCAGCACCCCGCCCTGGGCGATGAGCGGGATCCATGCGATGAGCGGCACGTAGAGCGCACGCTGCCGGTTCGCGCGAACGGTTTCGTGGAAAACGGCCTCGGACCGCAGGCGGAACTTCGCCTCCTCCTGCGGCTCCTGCGCGAACGCCTTGACGACGTGGACGCCGACGATGTTCTCCTCGGCGACCGTTGCGACGTCGGCGAGCTTCTGCTGAACCTCGCGCAGGATCGGATGCGACACGCGGCTGTAGCGGTACGCGAGCGCCACGAGGACGGGCGTGATTGCGAGCGCAATCAGCGCGAGTTTCCATTGGAACACCAAGAGCACGATCGTCACCGAGACGACGGTCAGGATGTTCTGGAAGAAGAAGATGAGGCCGTAGCCGAGAAAGAACCGCACGCCCTGGAGGTCGACGGTCGCGCGCGACATCAGCTGGCCGGTCTGGTGGCGGTCGTAGAACCCGAACGAGAGCCGCACGAGGTGCGCGTAGAGCCCGTGGCGCATGTCCATCTCGACGGCGAGCGCCTGGCGGCCCGACAGCAGCCGCCGCGCTGCCATCAGGATCGCGCGGGCGAAGCCGAGGCCGACGATCGTCCAGACGAAGATCCACAGCTTGTGCGAGTCGTGCGGCTTGAGGGCGCCGTCGATCACGTGCTTCGTGACCCAGATCAGCGCGATCTGCGCGACCTGCGAGCCGACCGCGAGCACGATCGAGACCAGCAGCGAAACCTTGTACGGGCGCAGGAACCCGAGTAGCCGGACAAAGGTACGCCGGTAGGGGACTGCGCTCACCCTCGAACCCTAGCCGCGCCGATTCGGCCTAGCTCCTCACGAACGAGCGCTGCCGCGCGTGCGGTCAACTCACGGTTTGCCGGCGCGTTGAGCCAGCCGCTCGCGCCGGACGGATGGGGTAGCGGGACGACGCTCGCACCGTCGAGCACGTAGCGGCGGCCGACGCACCGGTCGAGGCCGGTGAGGCCGAGCAATCGCTTGATCGCGAGCCCGCCGACCGGGACGATCAGCCCGGGGCGGAGGATGCGGAGCTCCCACTCGCGCCAGAAGCTGCAGAGCTCCTGCTCGCGCGGGGTCGGGGTCCGGTCACCGCGGCCCGACTGCGGCCGGCCGGGGTAGCAGCGCGTCACGGACGCGCAGTAGAACGTCTCGTAGAACGCGTCTTCGTCCAGCTCCAGCCACCGGCGCAGCGTCTTGCCGGCGCGGCCGCGCCACGGCCGCCGCTCCTCGCCCTCGACGATCCCCGGTGCCTGGCCGTACATGTACGCACGCTGGTCGAGCCGCTCGTTGCGGACCGGCCACGATTCCAGTGGATAGCCGGCCTCGACGCACGCCCGGCAGGCGCGGAGATCGCGCTGCAGCGACGACAGCGACCGGTACGACGAGCGGCGTCGCGTCACGCTCGGACGATCAGGAAGTACCGGCTGCGGTGGATCACGTCTCCGCCGAGCTCTGCCGCGAGGTCGGGCCCCGTGAAGCAGCGCTTGTAGACGCTCCACCGCGAGCCGTCGTTCAGCACGCGTTCCTCCCATCGCTCCGGTTCGTCGCCGGCGCCGAGCACCGAGGCGACCACGACCAGTTCGTCCGCGACGCGGCGGGCTTCGGCAAGGAAGCGCTCGCGATCCGCGTCCTCGAGATGGCAATAGAAGTAGCTCGTGAACAGCCGGTCGAATGACGCGTCCGCGAACGGCAGCTGGAGCGCGTCGCCGTGGACGAACTGCGCCTCCGGAATACGCCGGCGCGCGATCTCGAGCATGCGCTCGCTCGCGTCGAGACCGACGATGTCACCGCGGAGATGCTGCGTGAGGAACCCGGTACCGCATGCGATGTCGAGCGTCCGACGCGCCGGCAGCGACGTGATTGCGTCGGCGAGACGAGCGACGTCCTCGTCCCATCCCGGCCGCTCGCGGTCGGCGAACCGCCCGAGCCCGAGCCACCACTCGTCGTACTCGGGCGCGCGGCGGTCGTAGTACGTCTTCACCGCTCCTAGAGTACGCACCGTGCGGTTGCCGCTCGAAGCGGTTCCGAACTTCTCCGAAGGCCGCGACCGCGCGACGATCGCGGCGTTGACGGACGCGGTGTCGCAGCACGCACGGCTGCTCGACGTGCACACCGACGACGATCACAACCGCTCGGTCTTCACGATCGTCGGCGACGAGGCTTCACTTACCTCGGCCTTGCTGGCGGGGGTCGGGTCCGCGCGGGAGCGGATCGACCTTCGCGGGCACGAAGGTGCGCACCCACGCATCGGCGCGGCCGACGTCGTGCCGATCGTTCCGATCGAGCCGGCCGACGCGGAACGGGCTCGGGCGACGGCGGTCGCGCTCGCCGAACGGATCGGGCGCGAGCTTCAGCTGCCAGTGTTTCTCTACGGCGACGCCGCGCCGGGCCGGGGGCCGGCGTTCTTCCGCCGGGGTGGGCCGGTGGAGCTGCAGCGTCGCATCGATGCGCGAGAGCTCGCGCCGGATTTCGGCCCGTCGCGGCTCGACGAGCGCGCGGGCGGCGTCATCGTGGGCGCGCGCCGGCCGTTGATCGCATTCAACGTCAATCTCGCGACCGACGACGTCGACGTTGCGCGGGCAATCGCGTCGGTCGTCCGCGAGAGCGGCGGCGGCTTTCCGGGTGTGCGAGCACTCGGCCTCTTGCTGCCGCGCGCCGGTCACGCACAGGTGAGCATGAACGTCGAGGACTACGAGGCCGCCGCATTGCACGAGATCGTCGAGCGGATCGAGAGCGAAGCGGCAGCGCACGGCACTGCCGTCAGCGGTTCGGAGCTCGTCGGACTGATGCCGGCCGCAGCGGCCGCGGCTGCGGCGGGATCGGCGTTGCGGATCGACGGCTTCGCGCCCTCGCGCGTCCTCGAGCTGCGGCTGCTCGAACAAGACGCAGGGCTAGACTGACGGCGGAATGGCGCAGGCGACTGCGATCCGCCTGACCGGCGACGACCTCGGGATCGCGGACGTCTGGACGGTCGCAGTCGACCGTGCCGCGGTCGATCTCAGCGACCGCTCGCGCGAACGAATGCGCGCCGCGCGGGAGCTCGTCGAGCGGACCGCGCACGGTGCGCGCGAGCACACCTACGGCGTGAACACCGGCTTCGGGCGGTTCGTCTCACGGTCGATCCCCGAGGAGCTGACCGAGGAGCTCCAGTTCCGCCTCCTCCGCAGCCATGCGTGCGGCGTCGGCGAGCCGTACCCGCACGAGATCATCCGCGCCGCGCTCGTGCTGCGGGCGAACGCGCTCGCAAAGGGAACCTCCGGTGCTCGCGTCGAGCTCGTGGAGGCACTGGTCGAGATCCTGAACCGCGGGCTCGTCCCGTACGTCCCGAGCCGCGGCTCCGTCGGCGCGAGCGGGGACCTCGCGCCGCTCGCGCACCTTGCGCTGCCGCTGATCGGCGAGGGATCGGCATGGCTGGACGGGGAGCTGCTCGACGGCGCCGACGCGCTCCGCGCCGTCGGTCTCGAACCGGTCCGCCTCGCCGCAAAGGAAGGGCTCTCCCTCATCAACGGCACGCAGTTCATGGCTGCGTTCGGCGCGCTCGGCCTGATGCGCGCACGCCGCCTGACGCTCGCGGCCGACATCGCGTGCGCGCTGTCACTCGAGGCGCTGCAGGGATCGCGGACGAGCTTCATTCCGCAGATCCACACGCTGCGCCCGCTGCGCGGCCAGGCCGACTCGGCGGCGAACGTGTTGCGGCTGCTCGAGGGCTCGGCGATCATCGAGGCGCACCGCTGGTGCGACAAAGTGCAGGACGCCTACTCGCTCCGGTGTGCGCCGCAGGTGCACGGCGCCGCGCGCGACCTCCTCGACTACGTCGACTACACCGTGAGCGTCGAGCTGAATGCCGCGACGGACAATCCGCTCGTTCTGCTCGACGACGAGGCGCTCGTGTCGAACGGGAACTTCCACGGGCAGCCGCTCGCGTTCGCGCTCGACGCGCTCGCGATGGCGGTCTCGGAGCTTGCGAACATCTCGGAGCGACGGATCGAGCGACTCGTGAACCCGAACCTGTCCGACGGCTTGCCGGCGTTCCTGACGACCGACGGCGGGCTGAACTCCGGTTTCATGATCCCGCAGTACGTCGCGGCGTCGCTCGTGAGCGAGAACAAGTCGCTGTGCCACCCGGCGAGTGTCGACTCGATTCCGACGAGCGCGGGCCAGGAGGACCATGTGTCGATGGGGAACGCATCGGGCCTGAAGGCGTGGCAGGTCGTTGCGAACGTCGAGCGGGCGCTCGCAATCGAGCTGCTGGCCGGAGCGCAGGCGGTCGAGTTCCTCGCGCCGCTGCAGCCGGGCGCCGGCGTCGCAGCGGCGCGTGCGCAGATCCGGTCGCTTTCGCCGCGGCTGGACGACGACAGGCCACTGTCGAGCGACATCGAAGCGGTCGCGACGTCGATCCGGGACGGCTCGCTGATCGCGGCCGTCGAAGCCGAGCTTGGCGAGCTCGCGTGAGCGTCGCCCGCTCTATCCCCGGGCTCGTGGAGTCTCTGTGCGGCGATCTCCGCGCGATCCATGCACCGCGCGGCACCGAGCTGAACGCGCGCTCGTGGTCGACGGAGGCGCCGCTTCGGATGTTGCTCAACAACCTCGATCCCGACGTCGCGGAGCATCCGGAGGAACTGATCGTGTACGGCGGCTCCGGGAAAGCTGCACGCAACCCGGAGGCGCTACGGGCGATCGTCGCGTCTCTGCTCGACCTTCGCGACGACGAGACGCTACTCGTGCAGAGCGGCAAACCGGTCGGCGTTTTCCGGACGCACCCGTCCGCGCCCCGTGTGCTGATCGCGAACGCTCTGCTCGTCCCCAAGTGGGCGACGTGGGACGAGTTCCGGCGGCTCGAGGCGGAGGGACTGACGATGTTCGGCCAGATGACGGCCGGATCCTGGATCTACATCGGCACGCAGGGGATTCTGCAGGGGACGTACCAGACGTTCGCGGCCGCAGGGGAGAAGCACTTCGGCTCGCCGGACCTCGCCGGGCGCACCATCCTCACGGCCGGCCTCGGCGGGATGGGCGGCGCGCAACCACTTGCGGCGACGATGGCCGGCGCGGCGATGCTCTGCATCGAGGTGGATCCGTCGCGCGTCGAGCGGCGGCTCGCGACACGCTACCTCGACGAGGCGACCGATTCACTCGACGAAGCGCTCGCGCGCGTCCGCACTGCGGCCGCAGAACGCCGACCGCTGTCTGTCGCGGTCGTCGGCAACGCGGCGGAGATCGTCCCCGAGCTCGCGCGCCGCGGCGAGCAGTTCGACCTCGTCACCGACCAGACGGCCGCGCACGACCCGCTGACGGGCTACATCCCGGCCGGCATGACGGTCGAAGAGGCTGCGGCGTTGCGCTCGTCCGACGCGGACACGTACCTCGGACGCGCGCGCGCGTCGATCGTCGCGCACGTCGAGGGGCTGCTCGAGTACGTCCGCCGAGGGAGCTATGTTTTCGATTATGGCAACAACCTCAGGGGTGAGGCCCGTGAAGGTGGGCTAGCGGAGGCGTTCTCATACCCGGGCTTCGTCCCGGCCTATATCCGCCCGTTGTTCTGCCGCGGAGTCGGGCCGTTCAGGTGGGCTGCATTGTCGGGCGACCCGTCCGATATCGCCGCCATCGACGGTGCGCTCAAGGAGCTTTTTCCGGACGACGTGCTCCTTCAGCGGTGGCTCGCGCTCGCGCCCGAGCGGGTTGCGTTCCAGGGACTGCCGTCCCGTATCTGCTGGCTCGGCTATGGCGACCGAGCGAAGGCTGGGCTCGCGATCAACGACCTCGTCCGCAGCGGCGAGGTGAAGGCGCCGGTCGTGATCGGCCGCGATCACCTCGATAGCGGCTCGGTTGCCTCGCCGTACCGCGAGACCGAGGCGATGCGCGACGGATCGGACGCGATCGCCGACTGGCCGATCCTGAACGCACTGCTGAACGTCGCGGCCGGCGCGACGTGGGTCAGCGTCCATCACGGCGGCGGTGTCGGCATCGGCAACGCGATCCACGCCGGCATGGTGGTCGTCGCCGACGGCACCGACGAGATGGCGGAGCGTCTGGAGCGCGTGCTGACGGCGGACCCGGGGACCGGTGTCATCCGGCACGCCGACGCCGGCTATCCCGAGGCGCTCGCGGCTGCCGCGCAGCACGACGTGCGGCTGCCGATGCAGCACCACGACTCCACGGGATGACCGACGCGGCCGGCGCCGGCCGGCTCCTGATCCGTGACCTCGCGCAACTCGTCACCCCGGCGGCCACCGTCGTTCCGGCGCGCGGCGCCGAGCTCGGCAGGGTCGACGTGCTCGAGGACGCGTTCATCCTCTGCGAGGGCGAGGAGATCGTCGGCGTCGGCCCGATGCGTGAGCTCCGCGCGCTCGACGGCGACGTCGTCGAGCTCGACGGGCGAGGACGGTGCGCGATCCCGGGCCTCGTCGACTGCCATACGCACGCATGCTTCGCCGGGGACCGCGTCGACGAGTTCTCGCTCCGTGCGGCCGGTGCGACGTACGAGGAGCTCCACGCGCAGGGCGGCGGGATCATGTCGACGGTCACGGCGACGCGCGCGGCGACCGAGGACGAGCTCGTCGCCGCGGTCGAGCGGCATCGCGGCTGGATGCTCCGTTCCGGCACGACGACGTTCGAGGCGAAGTCCGGATACGGCCTCGACCGCGAGACGGAGCTCGCATCGCTCCGCGCGATTCGCACCGCGGGCGGTGTGGCGACGTGGCTCGGCGCCCATGCGGTCCCGCCGGAGTTCGACGGCGCGAACGCGTACGTGGAGTTCGCACTGCGCGAGGTGCTGCCCGACGCTGCGCGGCTCGCGGAAGCTGCGGACGTCTTCGTCGAGCGCGGCGCGTTCGATGCCGGCCAGGCGCGCCGGTACCTCACGGCATGTCGCGACGCCGGGTTGACCGTACGGCTCCATGGCGACCAGTTCACCGAGCGCGGCGCGATCCCGCTCGCGGTCGAGCTCCGCGCAAGGTCGGTCGACCATCTCGAAGCGACGGGGGAAGACGGTGTGCGAGCGCTGGCACGAAGCGAGGTCGTCGGCGTTCTGCTGCCTGCGAGCGCGCTCTTCCTCGCGCGCCCGATGCCGCCGGCGCGCGCGCTCGTCGATGCCGGCGCGGCGATCGCCCTCGCGACCGACTTCAACCCAGGCAGCGCGTTCTGCGAGAGCTTGCCGCTCGTGTGCGCGCTTGCGGCGACCCAGCTCGGGCTCGGTCCGGCGGAAGCGCTGACCGCGTGCACGCTCAACGCGGCGCACGTCGTCGGGCGAGCGGACCGGATCGGGCGGCTCGCGGTCGGCTACACGGCCGACGTCGTGCTGCTCGATGCACCCGATTGGCGATATCTGGCCTACCACCTCGGCGGCCCGATCGTGGCGGACGTGGTCGTGGCCGGAGCCCGCGCCGAGCTAGGCTAGGCGCGATGCCGACGAGAAAACAGCGGCGCCGGCAGCAGAAGTCGCGCCGCCACGAGTGGGAGTACGTCTACGTCGACGACTCGGGCGAGGAAGTCGAGGTCGATCCCGCCGAGTTGAAGGGCGCCAAGACCGACCGCGCGCAAACACGCGACGGCAAGGGGACGGCCGCCAAGAACGGACGCGCACCGGCACGCACGGGCCGTTCGGGGCGCGTGATCGAGCCGCCGTCGTGGCGTCGCGTCGGACGCCGCGCGCTGATGATCGGACCGGTGCTCGTGGTCGCGATGTTCCTGCTCAACCGGAACCTCCCGGCTGGCCAGCGGATCGTGCCGGCAGTCGTGATGCTCGCGTTCTTCCTGCCGTTCAGCTACTTCACCGACTCGATGGCCTACAAGATGTACAAGAAGCGGGTCGACCGCGTCGATCCGAAGCCGAAGAGCGCGCGCGGCGCGAAGCCGTAGGCGCTACGGAGCTTTCGTCTCGCCCCGGTAGTGGCCCTCGCCCGGCCACGGCGCGAGCAGCAGCAGGATCCGCGCACCCCCGTCGCTGACGAGCGAGTGCCGTTCCGACGGATCGAATGTGATCAGCGTGCCGACGCCGCACCGCTGCTCGTCCGAGGCCGACGTCGCGCGTAGCTCGCCCTCGATGACCGTCACCCAAGCGCGTTCCTTGACCTCGTGGTCGCCGAGTGACTGTCCGGGATCGAGTCGGATCATCACCGCGCGTGCGCCGTCACCGGAGTGCAAGACGATCGGATCGCGCGTGCCGGCAGGTGCGTCGAGGTCGACGAGGTTCCACATCTGCATGCGCAAGTGCTTACCGGCCCGTCGCTAGACTCAAACGCCTCATGCCGCCGGTTGTCGACCGTTACGAGCTCGGGCCGATCGGCACGAACTGCTACGTCGTCCGCGCAGCCCGCGACGCCCACGAAGCGGTCGTCGTCGACCCGGGCGGCGACGTCGCGCAGTTGCGGCTCGATCTCGCACAGACGGGGGCCCGGCCGGTCGCGATCCTGATCACGCACGGCCACTGGGATCACCTCGGCGGCGTCGCCGACCTTGCCGAGGCGACCGGGGCGCCGGTGCACATGGCCGAGGACGAGAAGCCACTGCTCGAAGACGTCAACAGCTTCGTCCCGAATGGGGTCCGCCTCCGCGCGTACACGCCCGAGGTCCTCCTGGACGGCGACGAGACGCTCGAGCTTGCGGGCATGACATTCGAGACCGTCCGCGTCCCGGGACACTCGCCGGCGCATCTCGCGTACTTCACCGACGGCGCGCTCTTTTCGGGCGATGTGCTGTTCGCGGGCTCGGTCGGGCGCACGGATCTGCCCGGCGCCGACTGGGACACGCTCGTCGAGTCGATCAAGGCGCTCGCCGACCGTTTCCCGGCGGACACCGTCGTGTACTCCGGACACGGGCCCGAGACAACGCTCGGCGCCGAGCTCGCGCGCAATCCGTTCCTCGCGGAGCTGCGCGCGTGACGCGCTTCGAGGCGCCGCGCGGAACGCACGACATCCTTCCCGCAGACCAGCCGCACTGGAAGTGGGTGCGGGGCGAGATGGAGGATGTGTGCCGCCTGTACGGCTACCGCCGCATCGACACGCCCGGTTTCGAGGACACCGACCTGATCGTCCGCACGTCGGGCGGCGGCTCCGACGTGGTGCAGAAGGAGACGTACACGTTCGAGGACCGCGGCGGCCGGTCGCTCACGCTGCGTCCGGAGGCGACCGCGCCGATCTGCCGCGCGTACCTGGAGCACGGACTGCAACGTGAACCGCAGCCTCAGAAGCTGTACACGACGGGGCCGATGTGGCGGTACGACCGGCCGCAGCGTGGGCGCTACCGCGAGCACTGGCAGCTGTCCGTCGAGGCGATCGGCAGCGACGACCCGGCCGTCGACGCGGAAGTGATCCAGCTCTATGCAGAGCTGCTGCGCCGGATCGGCGCCGTGGGCTACGTGCTCGAGCTCAACTCGATCGGCGACGCGAACTGCCGCCCGGCGTACGTCGAGCGGCTGTCCGCGTGGCTCGACGAGCACGAGGACGGCCTCGACGACGAGGCGCGGGCAAAACGGCGGACGACGCCGCTTCGCGTCTTCGACGTCAAGAGCCCGCGCGTACAGGCACTGCTCCACGGCGCACCGAAGATCGGCGAGTCGCTGTGCGACGCATGCCGCGAGCACTTCGCGGAGGTGCGCGCGCTGCTCGATGCGTACGGCATTCGCTACGAGCTCATGCCGACGCTCGTGCGCGGGCTCGACTACTACACGCGGACGACGTTCGAGTTCAAGGACGAGGCGATCGGCGCGAAGGACACGATCTGCGGCGGCGGCAGGTACGACGGGTTGATCGAGGCGATCGGCGGCAAGCCGACGCCGGGGATCGGGTTCGGCGCCGGTATCGAGCGCCTGTTGCTGTCGATCCGCGGCGACACGCGCGCTGCCGACGGGGTCGACGTCTTCTTCGTCGTTGACGCACACGTCGACCGGCGGCGGATCGTCCCGCTGCTCGCGGAGCTCCGCCGGCGCGGCCTTCGCGCCGACATGGACTACGCAGCGCGGTCCCTCAAGGGACAGATCACGCAGGCCGGCCGGCTCGGCGCGGGGTGGACCGTGATCGTCGACGGCGGGAGCGCGACCGTCCGCGAGCAGGGCAAGGACGACTGGACGACGCCCCTCGACGGCCTCGTCGACAGGATCGCCGGATGACGGGCTGGCGTGACCTGTACTGCGGCGAGCTGCGCGCCGCCGATGCGGGGCGCCGTGTCACCGTTGCGGGCTGGGCGGCGCGGCGGCGCGACCACGGTGGCCTGATCTTCATCGACCTCCGCGACCACACCGGGGCGGTGCAGCTCGTCGCGAATCCCGAGCGTGCTCCGGAGACGGCGACCGTCGCCCACGACGTACGAGCGGAGTTCGTGCTCCGCGGCGAGGGAGAAGTCGTCCTTCGCGGGCCTGATGCGGTCAACCCGAACATCGCGACGGGCGAGGTCGAGATCCAGCTCGACGCGCTCGAGATCGTCTCGCGCTCGGAGCCGCTGCCGTTCCAGCTCGACGACGACGGCGTCGAAGAGCCGCTGCGCCTCCGCTACCGCTACCTCGATCTCCGGCGCGACCGGATGCAGCGGAATCTTCGGCTGTCCGCCGACATCATCCGCGCCATCCGCGGCTCGATGGAGGAGCAGGGCTTCATCGACGTCTGGACACCCAGCATGACGCTCGGTACGCCCGAGGGCGCGCGCGACTTCCTCCTCCCCGTCCGGCTGCAGCCCGGCCGATTCTTCGCGCTTGCGCAGTCGCCGCAGCTCTTCAAGCAGCTGTTCATGGTCGCCGGGCTCGACCGCTACTACCAGATCGCCACGTGCTGGCGGGACGAGGACCTGCGCGCGGATCGTCAGTTCGAGTTCCGCCAGCTCGACCTCGAGCTCGCGTTTCCGACGCGCGACGAGGTGCTCGACGTCCTCGAGCGTGTCGTCGTCGCATCGTTCGAAGCCGTCGGCCGCACTCCGCCGCGCCGTCCGTTCCGGCGGCTGGGATACGCGGACGCGATGCTCCGCTACGGCTCCGACAAGCCGGACGTGCGGTTTGCGCTTGAGATCCAGGACGCGACGGAAGTCACGCGCGACTCGCAGTTCGGCGTCTTCGCCGGTGCGCCGACGGTTCGGTACGTCGTCGCACCGCGGGCGTTTTCGCGCGCCGAGCTCGGGCGACTCGAAGAGTTTGCGAAGGAGTGGGGGGCGAAAGGGCTCGCGTACCTCGTGATCGACGAGACAGGGGAGGTCCGGTCCCCGATCGCGAAGTTCCTGTCCGAGCGCGAACTGGACGCGTTCCGCGCCGAACCAGGGTCGACGGTGCTCTTCGCCGCCGATTCGCAGGCAATGGTCGAGCGCGTCCTCGGGGCTCTCCGGCTCCACCTCGGCGCCGAGCTCGGCCTCGTGGACGAGACTCGCGACGAGGTCCTGTGGATCCTCGATTTTCCGCTGTTCCAGCGCGACGACGAGACCGGACGGTGGACGTTCGTTCACCACCCGTTCACGAGCCCGGTCGAGGGCCACGAGGAGCTGATCGAACGCGATCCTGCAAATGCGCTCAGCCAGCACTACGACCTGGTCTGGAACGGCTGGGAACTCGGGTCAGGCTCGATCAGGATCCACCGCCAGGAGCTCCAGGAGCAGGTCTTTCGGGCAATGGGGATGTCCGAAGAGGAGGGGCGCGCCAAGTTCGGCTGGTTCCTGGAAGCACTGCGGATGGGTGCCCCGCCGCACGGCGGCTTCGCGCTCGGGATCGAGCGCTTCGTCGCTCTGTTCGCGGGCGAGTCGAACATCCGCGAGGTGATTCCGTTCCCGAAGACCGCGAGTGGGTCCGATCCGCTCACCGGCGCGCCTGCGGCGACGACGCAGGAACGGCTGGCCGAGCTTGGAATCCAACTTCGTCCTCAAGCGCAGAGCTGATCCGCCCGATGAAAGGGGCATACTGGTTCGACCGATGTCGACACAAGATCCCAGCCGCACACCTCCCGGACTGACCTCGCTGCCACGGCTCGAAGACCTGCCGCAGTCGCAGGACGGCGGGTACGACGCCGACCGCGTCGCGGAAGCGTTCGAGTCGTTCCGCCGCCACACCGCGCAATTGCAGGCGCAGCTGCGCGTCTTGCAGGCCGCTTCGCGCGGCGGATCCCAGCAGGTCGAGGCGACAGGGCACGCGGTACGAATGGACGCACTGCATCTGATCCGCTCTGCCTCGGAGTTCGCCGACACGGTCGAGCGTGACGCACAGAAGGCGTCGGAGACGCAGCTCCAGAAGACCGAGGAGGAGGTCCGGCGCCGGCGCCGCGAGGTGCAGGAGCGCGAGACCGAGGTCGAGCGCTACCGGACCGAGAGCGAGCGCCAGCGCGCCGAGCTGCTGAACAACGCCCGCAACGAGGCGCGTGAGCTGCTCGCGAACGCGAACCGCGAGGCGACCCAGGAGCTACGCGAAGCCGAAGCGCGCGGCAGCCGGATGCTCGAGCAGTCCCGCCACCAGGCGACGGAGCTGACGAACTCGGCGCGCGCCGAGGTCGAGCAGACGCTCGAGTGGGCGCGGGCGCAGGCTGCAGCGATCCTCCAGCGCGCGCAGACCGGCGCAGAGCAGTTGCTCGCTGCTGCCGGCCTCGGCGACGAGGAGATCGGGCGGGTGGCCGAGTCGATCGTCGCCGCAGCGCACAGCGTCACCGAGGGATCGCGGGCCCCGGCCGCGCCCAGTCGCCCTGCAGCCGCGATGACCGCAGCCCCGGGCTCGCCGACGAGCGCCGCCGGGCCGGAGAGCGCCGACGACACCGCCGCGGTGCCGCAAACCGAAGACGCCCCGCCGACGCCCGCAGCCGGCATCGTCGAGCCTCCCGTCTCACCACCCGCTGCGGCCGAGACCGCTGCCGAGACGACGACCGGCGAGGACGACTCGCCGGACGAGCACGCGCCGTAGGATCCGGTCATGTCGATCGGACTGGGTCCCCGGTTCCTGATCGAGGCCGGTTTCCTGATCGCCGTCGCCGTGATTGCGGGCGTCGCGCGGCTCAGCACGCTCACGATCGTCTTCGTGATGGCAGCGGCATGGTTCGTCGTCGCGACGGTCGAATGGACCGTGGCGCGAATGCGGCCGGGGTCGCAGTCCGCCGGCGTCCCACCGTTGCCGGAAGCCCCGGCCGGCACGTCCACGAGCGTCTGGACCGAACCACAGGGTCGCGACGACAAGCCCCAGCCTGCACCCGCGCAGGAATCGCCCGCAGCGCAGCAGCCGGAGCCGCAGCCGGCGCCTGAGCCGGACGTCACGCCGACGCCGGTACCCGAGCCGGAGCACGAGCCCGACCCGGCGCCCGAGCAGCCGGACTCGCCGGCCGAGCCGCTGCCGACCCAGCCGCGCGTCGCCGTCGCCCCGCCGCCGCCTCCCGTGCCCGAGCCGGTCGTCGTCGCCCCTGCGCCGTCAGACGCGCAGCCGCAGGTCGTGTCGATCGCGGCCCGCGCCACCGCACCGCGCGAGTGGAACCTCTGGGACCTCGAGCGCCTCGCGCGGAACAGCGCCGGCGGAGACGTCGGCCGCGACGAGGAGCGGAGCTACATCCTCATGTATCTGCGCGACTTCGCGAACGCCGACGGGATCCTTCCCGCCGACTTCGACACCGTCGTGCGCGAATCGTTCGCGGATGTGCTCGACGGCGTCCATTCGTGACGCCGTCGAGCCTGCAGCGCGTCGGGTGGCTCGCCGCGATCACGTTGATCGTCGCGGTCGCGGCCCTCGCGCTCGCGCGCCGAGACGCCGGCGGCGGCCACACGATTCCGGGCGCGGTTCCCGTCCCCGGCACCGTCAACGGCTACTACACAGCACGCGCGGCGCCCTACGGCCCGACGGCGAATCACCCGCGCACGGCCTGCGGCGAGCCGTTCACCTCTTCGACCCAGGGGATTGCGCACCCGGTGCTCCCGTGCGGCGTGAAGATCTACATCCGCTTCCGCGGCAAGGAAGTGCTGACGCAGGTGGTCGACCGCGGGCCGGACGTCCCCGGCCGCAGCTTCGACATCACGAAGGCGCTCGCCGATCGCCTCGGCCTGCACGGCGCCCAGACGATCAACTGGCGCTACGCGCGATAGCTTCAAAGCGAGCTCCGACGCAGCGCTCCACCCTGCCGTGACCTACGCCCGCTGTGAACCTGGACAAACCAGGTGGGTGCCGGCCGGTCGACCGGTTGTTGCCGTCCGACCGAACACAGGCTCCCTTAACAGTGGTGTTGGTTCTACATGGATGCGTAGGCCACGAACAGGGTCGAGCGTTCGCACAGTAGCGCAGCTAGCCTGGGAAGGTGATCGACCTGATGGGGGATTCTGCGCGCGGGTGCGATTTTGCGCTCGTCCGTCTCCGCGTCGACGGCGATCGGATCGTCGACGCCGACGCTGACGGTCTCGACGCGCCGCTGATCGGACTGACGCTGCTCGAGGCCGCGGCTGTCGGCGGAGAGACCTTGCCGGTCGACGCGCTCGCAAACGCGATCGGGCCGGCGTTTCGCGCCCCCGATTCGTCGACCCGGACAGCCGTTGCGATGAGCGGCGGCGTCGACAGCGCCGTCGCGCTCTTTCGGTCGCTCCCGGACGCGGTCGGGGTCACGCTCCGGCTGTGGCTCGACCCGCACGGCCCCGACGCCGAGCGCGCGTGCTGCTCTCCGGAAGCTGTTCTCGCTGCGCGTGCGACGTGCCACGAGCACGGTCTACCGCACGTCACGCTCGATCTCCGGGAGGAGTTTCGCCGAGCGGTCGTCGAGCCGTTCGTCCGTGGGTATGCGCGCGGTGAGACCCCGAACCCGTGCATCCGGTGCAACGGCGGCTTCCGGTTCGCCGAGCTGCTGGCGTTCGCGCGTCGCGCGGGCGCTGCGAGGCTCGCGACGGGCCATTACGCGCGCATCGTCGAGCATCGCGGTCGTCGCCTGCTCGCGCGCGGCCTCGACGACGCGAAGGACCAGTCGTACATGCTCGCGACGCTCGATCCTGCGTCGCTCGAGCAGATCGAGTTCCCGCTCGGCAACCAGACGAAGGCGGCGACGCGCGACGACGCCGAGCGTCTTGGACTGCCGGCCGCGGCGCGGCCCGAGAGCCAGGAAGCGTGTTTCCTGGCAGGCGACGATTACCGCAGCTTCCTCGAGCGGCGCGGCCTTCCGCGCGCGAGCGGTCCCGTCGTGGACGAAACGGGACGCGAGCTCGGTCGGCACGACGGGTACTGGCGGTTCACCGCGGGCCAGCGTCGCGGCCTCGGTATCAGCGCGCGCGAGCCGCTGTATGCGCTTCGTGCCGACGCCGCGACGAACACCGTCGTCGTCGGGCCGCGCAGGTCGCTTGGCCGCTCGACGCTCGTCGCGCGCGGCCGGATGTATGTCGACGGCGCTCGGGATGTGGCGGCGAAGCTCCGCTACCGCTCTCCTGCCGTGCCGGCGACGGTGACGGCGGCGGAGGGGCGTCTGTCGCTTCAGCTCGAGCACGCTGTTTACGGCGTCGCAGCAGGCCAGGCTGCTGTTCTGTACGAAGGCGACGCGGTCGTCGGCGCCGGCCGGATCGAGCGGGGTCCGTAACATCAGCGCCCAGGTGCGCTTCGTGGCGGTCACTGTTCTCCGTCGGTGCGGAACCACGACGGCGGTTCGCTCGTTCTCTCTTGGGGTCTCGAAGAAGGGAGCGAATTGAGCGTCGAACAGATCGCATTGACGATGCCTGCGGACGATGCGTTCCAGCGCGTCGCGCATCTCGTGCTGGGCGGTCTGGCATCGCGACACGACCTGACGGTCGAGACGCTCGAAGACCTCACGCTCGCGCTCGACACGTTGCTCGAGCGCTACGGCGACGCGATCGACGAGGTGACCGTGCGCATGAGCTTCGCGGACGATGCGATCAGGATGGACGTCGGGCCGTTCGTCGGTGCCGACGTCCGAGCGGAGATCGAGCTCGAGACGGCAGGCGCGCTCGATGTGCACCGCATCCTCGCTGCCGTCTGCGACGACGTCTCCGTGACCGAGCATGACGGCGGCCAGTGGGTCGAGCTGACGCGTCGCGCACGGTCGACTGCGAGGCGGAGCGCCTGATGGAGAAGTCGGACAAGGTCCTGCTGCGTCGCTACCACGAGCAGGGGGACCTCCAGGCGCGGGAGCAGCTGATCGAGCAGTACATGTCGCTCGTGCGATCGCTCGCACGTCGCTACTCGTACCGCGGCGAGCAGCTCGAGGACCTCGTCCAGATCGGTGCAATCGGGTTGATCAAGGCGATCGACCGGTTCGACCTCGACCGCGGCGTGGAGCTGACGACGTACGCGACCCCGAACATCATCGGCGAGATCAAGCGTCACTTCCGCGACAAGGGTTGGTCGGTGCGCGTGCCGCGCGGCCTGCAGGAGCTGAACGTGCAGCTCTCGCGCCTCGTCGAGCAGCTGACGGTGCAGCTCGGGCGCTCGCCGACGATCCCCGAGCTCGCGAAAGCGGCCGGCGCCGAGGAAGAAGACGTCCTCGAGGCGCTCGAGTCGGGCCGTGCCTACTCGTCGGTCTCGCTCTCGAGCGGCGGCTCGCAGGAAGACGGCGAGGAGCTCGATCCGCTCGAGTCGATCGGCACCGAGGAGCATCAGTACGAGGTGTCCGAGGACCGGGCAGTCCTGGCGCCCGGCTTCCGCGTCCTCGACGACCGGGAGCGCATGATCCTCCACCTCCGTTTCTTCAAAGGACTGACGCAGTCGCAGATCGCGCAGCAGGTGGGCATCTCGCAGATGCACGTGTCCCGCCTGATCCGGCGTTCGCTCGAGAAGATCCGCGACGAGATCGCGGCGGAGGAGGAGAACAAGCCGAAGGTCGCGCGCGGCTAGACGGCGTCCCGGAGGGAGACGACGAGGCGTCGTCGGTGAGCCAGTACGCAGGACGAGCGCTGACCGCGCAGCGCACGGGCGCCGGCGACGGTCGCCAGTACGATCACGTCCATGCTCACCGCCGGCGACCTGCGCGCGGGATATCGCGCGTTCTTCGAGTCGAAGGACCACGTCTTTCGCCCCTCCGCGTCGCTCGTCCCGCGGGCGGACAACCGGTCGACGCTGCTGACGACCGCCGGCATGCAGCCGCTCATGCCGTTCTTCCTCGGGCGCGAGCAACCGCCGGCGCCGTTGCTCACGACGGTGCAGAAGTGCTTCCGCACACCCGACATCGACGACGTCGGTCTCGACGGCTCGCACCTGACGTTCTTCGAGATGCTCGGCAACTTCTCGTTCGGCCAGTACTTCAAGGACGGTGCGATCGAGCTCGCCTGGGAGTTCGTCTTCGACCACCTGAAGATCGACCCGAACCGCTTCTGGGTCACCGTCTTCGAGGGCGACGCCACCCTCGGCCTCGGCGAAGACGAGGCGGCGCTCCGGAAGTGGCAGGAGATCGGACAGCCTGCCGAGCGGATCGTCCTCCTGCCGGCGACGGAGAACTTCTGGTCCGTGGGCGGCCCGGGCCCGTGTGGGCCTGACACCGAGATGTACTACGACTGGGGCCCCGAGCACGGGTGCGGCGAAGCTGACTGCAGGCCCGCCTGTCCGCGTTGTGAGCGCTTCCTCGAGTTCTGGAACCTCGTGTTCATGGAGTACGAGCTGCACGGCGACGGAACCGTGACGCCACTGCCGAAGCAGAATGTCGACACCGGAATGGGGATCGAGCGCACTGCCGCGATCCTGCAGGGCGTGATGACGGTGTACGAGACCGACGTCTACCAGGCGATCATGGCCTGGATCGCCGGCGAGAGCGGCGTCGCTTACGGCGACTCGCCCGAGGCGACGAAGGCGCACCGGATCCTCGCCGACCACGGACGCGGGATGACGTTCCTCGCGGCGGACGGCGTCACGCCCTCGAACGAGGGCCGCGGCTACGTCATGCGCCGCATCGTCAGGCGCGCGGTCCAACAGGCGCAGCGGATCGGGCTCGAGCCGCCGTACCTCGCGCGGTTGTCGGACGTCGTGATCGAGCAGATGGGCGAGGGCTATCCGGAGCTCGGACAGCACCGGACGGAGATCCACCGGATCCTGTCGGCGGAGGAGGAGCGGTTCGGGCAGACCCTTGCGCGCGGCCTGCGCCTGTTCGACGAAGTCGCGGCCCGGGGCGGCGACATCGCCGGGGAGGATGCTTTCCGTCTCCACGACACGTTCGGCTTTCCGCTCGAGCTGACGCAGGAGCTCGCGCGCGAGCGCGGTCTCGGCGTCAACGACGAGGAATTCACGCGGCTGATGGAGGAGCAGCGCGAGCGATCGCGCGCGGCGATCTCGCGCGACGATCAACAGGCGGTCGAGTTCGCGCACGCCGCGGGGTTCAAGGCCGAGTTCGTCGGCTACGAGAAGCGCGACGTGCTGACGCAGCTCGGCGCGATGGAGCGGCTCGACGAGCGCCTGTTCCTGGCGAAGCTTCGCGAGTCGCCCTTCTACCCGGCGGGCGGTGGCCAGGTGACGGACGCCGGCTGGATCGAGCTCGACGGCGATCCGTCGACCCGCGCGGAGCTACGCGACGCGTACCGTCTCGAAGACGACCAGGTGCTGCTGTTCGAGGGCGACGGGTTCGGCGACGGCGACCGCGTTCGCGCCGTCGTTCCGTGGCGCGTCCGGTATCCGACGACGGCGAATCACACGGCAACGCATCTGCTGCACAAAGCGCTTCAGGACGTCCTCGGCGACCATGTGCGCCAGGCCGGGTCAGCCGTACGGCCCGACAAGCTCCGCTTCGACTTCACCCACGGCGCGCAGTTGACGTCCGACGAGCGCGCCGAGATCGAGCGGCGGGTCAACGAGAAGGTGTTCGAGAACCTGCCGGTGCGCGCCTTCGTCACCACGATCGACGAAGCGCGCAACCTCGGAGCGATGATGCTCTTCGGCGAGAAGTACGGCACCGAAGTCCGTGTCGTCGAGATCCCGGGGTATTCGCGCGAGCTCTGCGGCGGGACGCATGTCCGCTCGACCGCCGAGATCGGGCCGTTCGTGATCCTCTCGGAGAGCTCCGTCGGCGCCGGTGCGCGCCGGATCGAGGCGATCACGGCCGGCGAGGCGTACGCCTATCTGCACGGCGGGTTGCGCGCGGCCGAGGAGCTCCGCGGCGAGCTCGAGCGTGCGCGCAAGCAAACGCAGAAGCCGCGTGCGCGAGCGGCCGCCGACTTCACGATCGTCGATAGCGACGGCAGCGTCGTCCTGGTCGAGACGAAGGCGCTGAAGGGCGGCGACCTCCGCGACCTGTCGGACCGCGTCCGCCAGCAGGAGAAGGCGATAGGCGTGATCGTCGGCTCCGTCGACGACGGCCGCGCCTACCTCGTCGTGAATCTGGACGAGTCCCTCGTGGGGCGAGGGCTCGACGCGTCGAAGCTCGTCCGCGAGCTCGGCCGGCACATCGGCGGCGGAGGAGGGGGACGGCCGACCCTGGGCGAGGCCGGCGGCAAGAACCCCGACGGCCTCCGCGACGCGCTCGCCGCCGGCAAGCAAGCGATCGCCGACGCGCTGCGTTGAGGGTCGTCGCGCTCGACTACGGCCGGGCACGCACCGGCGTCGCCGTAAGCGATCCCACGGGGACGGTCGCGCGGCCGCTCTGCGTGGTCGAGCGGGCGGCGACACCTGACGGGCTGCGTCGGCTCGCCTCGCTGATCGTCGAGCAGGAGGCGGAGCGCGTCGTCGTCGGGCTGCCACTGACGCTGCGTGGGGACCGCGGCGAGCAGGCCGTCGAGACCGAGCTGTTCGTCGAAGCGCTGAGCGCGAAAACCGACGTCCCGATCGTGACGTTCGACGAGCGATTCACAACTGACCTGGCAGAACAGACATCGTCGCGCGCAGAAGAGGATGCACGCGCGGCGGCACATCTCCTCTCGAGCTACCTCGCATGGTCGAGCGGCGCCCGGGCGTAATCCCGCCGCGGCCGGGGCCTCCGCCGCCGCAACGGCCCTCGCAGAAGCAGGTGCTGCGGCGGAGGATCGCGGCGCTCGCCGTCCTCGTCCTCGCGCTCGGCGGCCTCGGCTGGCTCGCGGTCGCGGCGATCGGCGGCGGCAACCGCGACAGCGGGAATGCGGCGCCGACGTTTCCGACGACGACGTCGAGCACGCTCGACTACACGACGGTCACGCGAACCGTGAACGGGAAGGAGACGACGACGGTCATCGCGATGCCGAAGCCGTTCCATGTCGTGTTCCCGGAAGGGTTCACGCTGCGGCAGATGGCCGACCGCGTCGGCGTCGTGCGCGGCATCGCCGCGCGCGAGCGCCACGTGAAGCCGCTGCTGTCGACGCGCGCATATCGCGCCGCCGTCCGCCGAGCCGGCGTCCCGCGGTGCTTTCGCGGCCGGCCAAGATCCCTCGAGGGCTTCCTGTTCCCGGCGACGTACGAGTTCTTCAAGGCGACGACGAGCGCACAGCTCGTGCAGAGCCAGCTGAGCGCGTTCTGCGACAACTGGCAGCGCGTCGACCTCGCATATGCGCGGACGAAGAACCTCACGCCGTACGACGTCCTGATCATCGCGTCGATGGTCGAGAAGGAGACGCTGTCACCCGATGAGCGCCCGCTCGTCGCAGCCGTGATCTACAACCGTCTCCACCAGCGCATGCCGCTCGGAATCGATGCGACGCTCCGATACGGGCTCGACATCCCGCCGACGGAATCGATCCGCCAGTCGCAGCTCGAGAGCGATTCCCCATACAACACGCGGAAGCTGCTCGGTCTGCCGCCGACGCCGATCGCAAATCCCGGCCTGGCGTCGATGCAGGCGGCTGCCCATCCGGCGAAGGCCGACTACCTCTACTTCGTGCGCAAGCCGGACAAGAAGCACCACTTCTTCACCGCGAGCTTCGCCGCCTTCCAGGAGTACGAAGCGACGCACGGCTACGGCCAGCATTGAGCCGCCGTAGCGGCCGATGATCACCTCGCGAACGACGCTCGTCGCCCTGCTCGGAGACCCGGTCGAGCAGTCGCTGTCGCCGCGGATGCAGAACGCAGCCTTCGCTGCACGCGGCCTGGACTGGGCATACGTTGCGCTTCGCGTCTCAGCGGATGACCTCGCAGATGCCGCGCGCGGGCTCGCGGCGCTCGGCTTCGCGGGCGCGAACGTCACGACGCCGCACAAGCTCGCGGCCGCCGAGCTCGTCGGCGCGGGGGTCCCGTCGGTGAACACGCTCGTCGTCGGCGCCGACGGCTCGATCGACGGTTCGTCGACCGATACGGCGATCCTGGATGCGCTCACGTTCGAGCGCGCCGCGATCGTGGGCGACGGCGGGGCCGCTGCGGCGTTCGCCCACGCCCTCCCCGGTGCGTCGCGCTTCTCACGCCGAACCCGGTGGCCCCCGGCGATCGACGACGTCGACCTCGTCGTCCACGCGACCTCCGAGCGTGACGACGTGGTGCTGCGCGTCCGTCGCGGGCAGACGCTCGTCGATCTGCCGTACCCACGAACGGCGACGGGCGCGGCGGCCGTGGAGGCAGGCGCGCGCCTCGTCGATGGACTCGACGTCCTCGTCGCGCAGGGAGCTGCATCGTTCGAGACGTGGACCGGCGTACCGGCGCCGGTTGACGTCATGCGCGCCGCAGTACGCTCCGCGTGATGGACGTCGTTACCGCCGGCGAGTCGCACGGGCCTGCGCTCGTCGCGATCGTGACGGGGCTGCCGGCGGGCCTCGTTCTCGACCGCGACGCGATCAACGACGATCTGGCGCGCCGTCAGCGGGGCTACGGCCGCAGCAAGCGGCAGCAGATCGAGCACGACGAAGTGGAGGTCCTCGCCGGGCTGCGCCATGGACGAACGCTCGGGACACCGCTCGCGCTCGTCGTCCGGAACGTCGACCACAAGAACTGGGCGTGGGGGATGAGCCCGTGGCCGCCCGACGGCGAGCCGGCGGGAAAAGGGACGAAGCCGGTCACCTTGCCGCGACCCGGGCACGCCGATCTTGCCGGCGCCCAGAAGTACGGGCTCGCCGACGTCCGCGATGCTCTCGAGCGCGCGAGCGCGCGCCACACGGCCGCGGTCGTCGCCGCCGGATCCGTTGCGAAGGCGTTGCTCCGCCTGCTGGCGATCGAGGTTCGGGGCGAGGTGGTCGGCGACGACCTCGAGCGCCGCATCGACGAGGCCCGCACGATGCGCGACACGGTCGGTGGTGTCGTCGAGGTGCGCGCGCAGGATGTGCCGCCCGGCCTCGGCTCATACGCAGCGAAGGCGGACCGTCTCGACGCCCGGCTCGCGGCGACGCTGATGGGGACGCAGGCGGTCAAGGGCGTCGAGATCGGCGACGGCTTTTCGCTCGCGACGCTGCGCGGTTCCGCGGCACATGACGAGATCCATCGCGACGATCGCCGAGGGCTCTATCGCGAGACGAACCACGCCGGCGGAATCGAGGGCGGCGTCACGAACGGGGAGGACGTCCTCGTGCGGGTCGCGATGAAGCCGCTTCCGACGCTGATGCAGCCGCTCGCGTCCGTCGACCTTCAGACCGGCGAGGCAGCGCATGCGCTCGTCGAGCGCAGCGACACCGCGGCGGTCGAGGCGCTTGCGGTCGTCGCCGAGGCATCCGTCGCCTTCGAGCTCGCGAAGGCGGCGCGGGAAAAGTTCGGCGGCGACGCCGTCGACGACTTCGTCGGCGCGCACCGCGCCTACCTGGAGCGAATCGACTGGCACCCGCGAACGCGCTAGAACGGCATCTCGCGCTCATCGGCTTCATGGGCGCCGGGAAGTCGAGGCTCGGCCCGGAGATCGCGCAGCGGCTCGGCCGGCCGTTCGTCGACGTCGACCGCGAGATCGAGGACCGTCACGGCGCAATCGCCGACCTGTTCCGCGAGCGCGGCGAACCGGCGTTCCGCGAGATCGAGGTGGAGGTCGTCGGGGACGTCTGTGCACGACGCGAGCCTGTCGTCGTGGCGGTCGGCGGCGGTGCAGTCGAGACGCGCGGACTGCTCGATCGCACCGACACGTTCGTCGTCCACCTCGACGTGGACGTCGGCACCGCCTGGGACCGCGTCCGCGGTAGTGAGCGGCCGCTCGCGCAGGACGAAGCCGAGTTCAGGCGGCGGTACGAACGCCGGCGACCGCTCTATGCGGAAGCCGCACATGCGGTCGCCCGAGACGCCGACGACGTCGTGCTCGCGGCCGCGGGGATCGACGTCGGTGTCGGCGCCCTCGAGCTGCTCGCGTCGGCGGTTCCGGCGGGAGATGTCTCACTCGTCACGGACCCGCACGTCGCGGGCATCCACGGCGCGACGGCGCAGCTCGCGCTCGGCGAGCGCCTGCAATCGACGCACGAGCTGCCGCCGGGCGAGGCGGCGAAGGCGCCAGACGTCGCTGAGAGGCTGTGGCGCGACCTGCGGCTCGACCGTCGAGGAACGCTCGTCGCACTCGGCGGCGGCTCCGTCACCGACGTCGCCGGCTTCGTCGCGGCGACGTATCTGCGCGGCATCGCCTGGGTCGCGGTCCCGACGACGCTCGTCGGGCAGGTCGACGCCGCGATCGGCGGCAAGACGGCGCTCGACCTGCCGGAGGGGAAAAACCTCGTCGGCGCGTTTCACTGGCCGGCCGCGACCGTGATCGATCCCGCGCTCCTGCAGACGCTGCCGGAGCGCGAGCGGCGGGAGGGGATGGCGGAGGTGGTGAAGACGGGGCTCCTCGCGGGCGAGCCGTTATGGGAGCTCCCGGACGTCGACCTCGTCCGGCGCTGCGCGGCGTTCAAGGCTGCTGTGTCCCTGCGCGACCCGTTCGACCGCGGCGAGCGGGCGATGCTCAACCTCGGCCACACGTTCGCGCATGCGCTCGAGGCGGCGGGCGGTTACGAGCAGGTCACGCACGGGAGTGCGGTGGCGCTCGGGCTGCTCGCGGCGCTTCGACTCTCCGGCCGTCCGACAGACGTCGTCGAGCGGACGCTCGGCCCGACGCCGGTGCGCGTCGATCGCGAGCGTGCCTGGGCCGCGCTCCAGCGCGACAAGAAGCGCGGCCTCGTCCTGCTCGCCGACGACGGGCCGCGCGTGGACGTCCGGCTCCCGGAGGCCGAGGTTCGCGCCGCGCTCGACACGCTGATCGCTGACTAGTCAGGAGGGCTTGGCGAAACATCTGCTCTGCCGACGACGAGCGACGTTCCCTCAAACCCTCCTAGGAATCCGGGGGAACCGGTCGCCCGTCGTCACGCGAGAAGACGCGAACGATCCGGCCGTGCGTGTCCGGATCGTTGACGCCGTCCGTATACGGCCCTTCGGTCATCACGAAGACGTTGCCTTGCTCCGGATACTCGACGATCTCGGGCATGTTCAGCGTCGAGACGATCAGCACGCGCGCCGCCTCGCCGCCGGTGTTCTCGAGGCGATGGGCGCCTTGGCGGCCGCGGGGACAGACGACGACGTCGCCGGTCGCGAGCGCTCGCGACTCCTCGAGTCCGTGCAGCGTCACGCTGCCGGTGAGAACGAGGATCAGCTCCTCGTTCGCGTAGTGCACGTGAAGTTCGGCCCAACGCGCACCCTCGTCGAGCTCGTAGACGGTCGCGCCCAGCAATCCTCCCGCGCCTGGGCCCGTGACGGACGCGAGCTTCACGCCCCGCCGCGAAAGATCCCACTCCGACCCGAAGACGTTCGGTCGGTCCACGCCGCGACCCTACTACGGCATCGAAGCTGGCGCGCGCACCGCAGCTACACTCGCCGCGTGCTGCGCGCGACGATCGTGATCGCGGCAGCAGTTCCCGCGTTCGCTGCGGTCGTGGTCTCGACCGGCGCGGCGGTGAGCAACGTTCCCCGACCGCCCTTCTCGCCGCGAACGGTCGCCGTGCCGGCGGCGCAGGTGGTGGCCGGTTCTCACCCGACGCGCGGCCGCTACGAGTACGTCCTCCTCGACGGCGAGATCGACGTCTACCGGGAGGGCTCGACCGCGCGGGTGGAGCGCATTCTCCTGCCGGCGACGAAGGCGGGCATCCGCGGCGTGGCGGTCGATCCGCGGCGACATGCGATGTACATCTCATATGGCGGCGACGGCGGAGACCACGGAACCGGGTCGCTTCTGAAGTACGACCTCGTCGCCGAGCGGATCGTGTGGGCGAAGGACTACCCCGTCGGGATCGACTCGTTCGCGCTGACGCCGGACGGACGCAGGATCTACATGCCGCTCGGCGAGGCGGAAGCCGCGCCGTACTGGAACGTGATCGCGACCGCGACCGGGCGGGTCGAGGCGTGGGTTGCCGGCGGCGCGTACTCGCACAACACCATCGTCTCGCTCGACGGCCGCCGCGCGTACCTCGCCCCGCGCGGCGACAAGTGGCTGACCGTCGTCGACACGCGCACGAACCGCGTGATCCGCCGACTCGGTCCGCTCGAGGACAGTGTGCGGCCGTTCACGATCAACGGCCGGCAGACGCTCGCGTTCACCACACACACCGCGCACCGCGGTTTCCAGATCGAAAGCATTGCGACCGGCAAGGTCCTCGCGACGATCACCTTCGGATCGGTGCCGAACGGCTATCCGCTGAGCGCCCCGAGCCACGGCATCTCGCTGTCGCCGAACGAGAAACAGCTCTGGGTTCTCGACGCGCCGGCGAGCGTCGTTCGCGTCTTCGACGTCTCGAAGCTCCCGCGCGTGCGCCCGCGCCAGATCGCTGCGCTCGCGATCAACGCCCTCGGGGAGCTCGAGGCGCCATGCGCGTACGACTGCCACCGCAGCGGGTGGCTCCAGCACACGCTCGACGGCAAGTACGTCTACGTCGGCGATACCGGTCAGTTCTTCGCGACGAACCCGTCGCGCCTCGCTGGGTCGTTGCCACCGCTCCGCAACACGCGCAAGTACATCGAAGTCGACTGGCGGAACGGCATCCCGATCGCGACGAGTACGCGGGCGGGCCTCGGGCGCGTCACCCGGTAGCAACTAGAGTCACCGCGTGCAGGTCGTCGTGCTGAACGGGGTCAATCTCGACGTGCTCGGCCGCCGGGATCCGGCGCTCTACGGCGGGCTCTCGCTCGCTGAGCTCGAGACGCGCATCTATGAATGGGCCACGGAGCTCGGCTGCCACGTCCGTTGCCGGCAGACGAACAGCGAGGGGGAATACGTCGCGTGGTGCCACGACGCGCTCGACTGGGCAGACGGCGTCGTTGCCAATCCCGGAGCGTGGACGCACTACTCGTACGCGATTCGCGACGCGCTCGAGTTGCTCGACGTGCCGCTCGTCGAGGTTCACCTCTCGGACGTGAACGCGCGTGAGGAGTGGCGGCGGCACTCCGTCATCGCCGACCTCGCGACGACGCGCGTGATCGGCAAGGGCCCCGACGGCTACCGTGAGGCGCTCGAATTCATCGTGGACAAGGGGCAGGCATGAGCGACCGTCTCGACCAGCTCCGCGGCCTCCTGGAGGAGCCGCTCCTGGTCACGAATCCGAACAGCGTCTTCTACCTGACTGGATTCAAGAGCTCGAATGCGGCGCTTCTCGTCGACACGGACCGCGTGCAGCTCTTCACGGACTTCCGGTACGCAAGCGCCGCCCGCGGCGTCGAGAAGGTGGAGTTCGTCGAGACGAAGCGCGACGTGCTAGGCGACCTCGCGTCGCGGCTGAAGGGGCGGATCGGTTTCGAATCGGCATACGTGACGTACGCGGGCTACGAGAAGCTACGCAGCGACGGGCTCGAGCTCGTCGCACGGCCGGGCCTCGTCGAGTCGCTGCGCGCGGTCAAGGACGAGCGGGAGCTCGATGCGCTCCGCCGTGCCTGCGCGATCGCGGACCGCGTCTTCGAGCGGCTCGCAGGTGAGCCGTTCGTCGGACGGACCGAGCGCGACGTCGCGTGGACGATGACGCAGCTGTTCCACGATGAGGGCGCGCACGACCTCAGTTTCGAGCTGATCGTCGCGTCGGGACCGAACTCGGCGAAGCCTCACGCGCGCGCCGGCGACCGCGAGATCGGCCGCAGCGAGACGGTCGTCATCGACGCCGGTTGCGTGGTCGACGGCTACGCGTCCGACTACACGCGCACATTCGCGACCGGCACGCTGCCGGACGATCTCCGGGAGGCGTACAGCGTCGTGGTCGAAGCGCAGCAAGCCGCGCTCGACGGCATTCACGCCGGCCAGACGGGCCGGGATGCCGATGCCCTCGCGCGCAGCGTCGTCGAGGGCTCCCGGTTTTCGGGGCTGTTCGGCCACGGCCTCGGCCACGGGCTCGGGATCGAGGTGCACGAAGCGCCGAGGCTCTCGGCGGAGTCGACGGACACGCTCGAGACGGGCAACGTCGCGACCGTCGAGCCCGGCATCTATGTCGCCGACCGCGGCGGGATCCGCATCGAGGACAACGTCGTCGTGACCGACGGCGGCATCGAGAACCTGACGCACCTCCGCAAGGACCTGATCGACGTCGGTTAGCCTCTCGTGGATGGCGGAGCAGGTCAACACGAACCAGTTCAAGAACGGCATGCATATCGAGCTCGACGGCGGCGTGTGGCGCATCGTCGACTTCCAGCACGTGAAGCCGGGCAAGGGCGGCGCGTTCGTGCGGACGAAGCTGAAGGCGCTCCAATCGGGCGCGGTCGTCGACCGTACCTTCCGCGCCGGCGAGAAGTTCCCGCGCATCCGTACGGAGACCAAGAACATGCAGTACCTGTACGACGCGGGTGACGAGGTCGTCTTCATGGACGAGGACACGTACGAGCAGACGCCGCTGCCGCGGAGCTCGGTCGAGGACGTGCTCGACTTCATGCAGCCGTCCAGCTCGGTCCAGATGCTGGTCGTGAACGGCAGCCCGTCGGGCGTGCAGCTTCCGGCGTCGGTCGAGCTCGCGGTCGCCGAAACCGAGCCCGGCGTCAAGGGTGACACCGTCTCGAACGTGACGAAGCCGGCGACGCTCGAGACCGGCGCGATCGTGCAGGTGCCGCTGTTCGTCAACACGGGTGACCGCATCAAGGTCGACCCACGCGAGCGCCGCTACATCAGCCGCGTCTAGCGCGACCGCAAAACGTGCGGGCGGTTCAGGAAAGGGCGGCCGAGAGTGCCGCGTGCGCGCCGTTCAGAACAGGGTTGCCGTGTGCAACGAGCACGAGGTCGACCTTCCGGTCGAGCAGCGGGCGGAGCCGCTCCTTCAGGTCGACGCGCGCCCAGTCCTGCTCCTCGGTCGGAAACCACGAGACCGGGACGCGGAGCGTCGGATCGGCGATGAGCAGGTCGCCGGCGACGAGCGTGTCGAACGGCTCGAGATAGAAGAGCGCCTCGACCCAGTCCGCGCCGTCGACGAGGTGCGCCTGCACGCCCGACGGGAGCGGCGCGTCGCGTTGCTCCGGCCGCCAGAGCGTCCCGCCGTAGCGCTCGAGCACCTCGGCCGCGTTTCGCTCGTGCCAGTGGACGGTGAGGAGGACGCACACCGGCCGACCCGACCGCTCGACGTCACGGTCGAACGCCGCCCAGAACCGCTCGGCCTCGTCATGCGGAACGAGGGGGTCGATCACGACGAGGGCGTCCGGGAGCTCTGCGTAGACCGACGCGACGACCCGCGGCCAGTGGTCGCCGGGCACCCATTCGGGATGTGCGGCCGTCCAACGCCACAGGCCGGGACGCAGCTCGACGACTTCCATCTGGGGAAAACCTAACGGGGCGGCGATAACCTCCCCTCGCGATGCCGCGGCTCGCAGACACGACCATCCGGCTGCTCGGCCAGGAACCGCTCGCGGGCCGTATCCCGACCGCCGACCAGCTGCAGATCGCCGAGGTCCTCGACGGCGCGGGCCTCGCGTACCTCGAAGTGTCCGGGGGCGGATGCTTCGACAGTGCGGTGCGCCGCGGTGTCGAAAGCCCGTGGGAACGGATCCGCGCGCTGCGTGGGCGCACGCAGACGCCGCTCGGGCTCGCGCTCCGCGGCCGGTTCCTCGTCGGGTCCCGCCCGGCCGACGACGACTTCGTTCGCCGGTTCATCGCGTCGGCTGCGGCGAACGGCGTCGGGGTGTTCCGACTGCACGATCCGCTGAACGACGTGTCGAACTTGCGCGGCGCCGCCGACGCGGTCGCCCGCGCGGGCGCGGAATTCGAAGCCGGCCTCGTCTATAGCCCGGGCCGAACGGGTGAGACTGATGCGCTTCTCGAACAGGCGCGCGAGCTCCCTTCGCTCGGCGCGGCGCGCGTGCTGCTGCACGATCCGACCGGCTCGCTGCAACCGCACCGCGCAGGCGAGCTCGTGACTGGCCTGCGCGAGGCGACGAACCTGCCGGTCGGGATCTACTGCCAGGGATCGGCAGGCAATGCGCTCGCAGCAGCCCTCGAAGCCGCGCGCGCCGGCGCGGAGCTGATCGCGTGCGCCGTCTACCCGATTGCGCTCTCGCTGCACCGCGTGTCGGGGGAGGCGCTCGCCGAGGCGCTGCTCGGCCTCGGGCTCGACTGCGACGTCGATGTCGCGGCGCTGTGGCGCGCGTCCGATGTCGTCGACGAGCACATCGGCGACGAGCCGATGACGCCGCTCGCACCGCGGATCGCAGTGCGAGCCGCGGAACACGATCTGCCCGCCGGTCTCGTCGCGGCCGTCGACGCGAATCTGCGCGCCCAGGGGCAGCGCGATCGGCTCGACGAGGTGATCGAGGAGCTCGTGCGGATCCGCGAAGAGGTCGGCTGGCCGCCGCTCGCGTCGCCGATCGGCCAGTTCCTCGGCTCGCAGGCAGTGCTGAACGTCCTTTCCGCGGTGCGGTACGGCGTGATCGTCGACGAGCTGCGGGCACTCGTCGAGGGCAAGCTGGGGACGCCGCCGGCGCCGATCGACGCGACCGTCCGGCGAGCCGTCGCCCTCACCGCGGATCCCGACAGCGACGAGGCGGCCGCGCCGCCGCTGCACGAGGTCCGCGCGCAGAACGAGGGGCTGGCGTCGAGCGAGGAGGAGTTGCTCCTGCTGGGGCTGTTCGGCGACGAGGCGGAGCCGCTGCTGCGCGCGATCCGGGGCCGGTCGACGGGCGAGGAGCGTCTCGGGGCAGGCGGGGTCGACCAGGCACGGGCGGAGCGGATCCGGGAGCTCGTCCGGATCGTGCAGGAGTCGGGCATCGGCGAGGTCACGATCGAGGAGGCGGGGATGCGCGTATCGGTCCGGCGGACGGACGGGGCGCCCGCCGCGGCCGCGGCGCAGCCGGGGCTGCTTGCGCCGCCGGACGAGGAGCCCGCCGCGCCGATTGCGCCGCCGTCGAACGGCCTCGTCCGGGTCGAGGCGCCGATGGTGGGGACCTTCTACCGCGCCCCCGAGCCTGGCGCGGCACCGTTCGTCGAGGAGGGGGCACCAGTCGGCGCGGGGCAAACGCTCTGCATTCTCGAGGCGATGAAGCTGATGAACGAGGTGAAGTCGGACATCGAGGGGATCGTCCGCTCGATCAACGTCGAGAACGGGCAGGCCGTCGAGTACGGGCAGTTGCTGTTCGAGCTCGAGCCGGTCAACGGCCTCCCCGCGATCTGATGTTCCGGCGCGTGCTGGTCGCGAACCGCGGCGAGATCGCGGTCCGCGTGATTCGTGCACTGCATGAGCTGAACGTCGAGGCCGTCGCCGTGTACTCGACCGCGGACGCGGGGTCGCTGCACAGGAGACTCGCCGACCACGCGGTGTGCATCGGCCCGCCGCCGGCCGCCGCGAGCTACCTGAACATGCCGTCGGTCGTCGCAGCGGCCGAGACGACCGGCTGCGACGCGGTCCACCCCGGCTACGGGTTCCTCTCCGAGAATCCCGCGTTCGTCCGCGCGTGCGAGGACAACGACCTCGTGTTCGTCGGCCCCGATGCGGACGTGATGGCGCGCATGGGCGACAAGGCACAGGCGAAGAGGGAGGTCGCGGCCGCCGGCGTACCGCTCGTTCCCGGCGCGGACACCGCCACGGCCGCGGAGGCGCGGGCAGCAGCCGAGGACATCGGCTATCCCGTGCTCCTGAAGGCTCGCGCAGGCGGCGGGGGAAAGGGCATGCGCCTCGTGGGCGAGCCTGACCTGCTCGAGGAGGCGTACACGCGTGCGTCGTCGGAGGCGCTCGCCGCGTTCGGCGACGGCCGTCTGTACCTCGAGAAGGCGATCGCGCCGGCGCGGCACGTCGAGATCCAGGTGATCGCCGACGCCGACGGCGGCGTACTCACGCTCGGCGACCGCGAATGCTCGATCCAGCGGCGTCATCAAAAACTGATCGAAGAGTCGCCTTCGGTCGCGCTCGACGAGGAGACGCGTGCTGCGATGGAAGCGTCCGTCGCGGCCGCCTGCCGGCAGATCGGCTACGCGAACGCCGGCACGTTCGAGTTCCTGCTCGCGCAAGACGGGTCGTTCTACTTCATCGAGTTGAACGCGCGGCTGCAGGTCGAGCATCCGGTCAGCGAAGCGGTGACCGGAATCGACATCGTGCGCGAGCAACTGCGGATTGCGTCCGGCCGCCCGCTCACGCTCACCGGTCGCGCCCCGCGTCGAGGCCACGCGATCGAGATCAGGATCAACGCCGAGGACCCCTCGCGTGGCTTCGCTCCGGCGCCGGGCGTCGTCGAGCGGTTCCGTGCGCCGCTCGGCCCGGGTGTCCGAGTCGACACACACGTCGAAGACGGCGCCGTGATCCCGCCGTACTACGACTCGCTCGTCGCGAAGGTGATCGCGTGGGACGACGATCGGCCGGCCGCGATCGAACGTTCGCGTCGCGCACTCTCAGAGCTCGAGCTTCGCGGTGTCGCGACGACGCGCGACGCCGCGTTCGAGATCCTCGGGACCGAGGCGTTCCGCAGCGGCGTCTACTCGACCAGTTTCCTCGACGAGACGCGGCTGGAGGCCGTGACCGCCGCGTGAGCCGAAAGGCAGGACGGCGGACTGCGTTCTTCCTGCTCTACCAGTGGGACGTCACGGGGCAGCCGCTCGCCTCGCTCTACGAAGGCGAGGTCGACGCGTGGGCGCGGCACACGGCCGAGGCAGTTGCAGCCGAGGCGCCCACCCTCGACGCGCTGATCACGGCTGCCGCCGACGGCTGGACCGCCGACCGGCTCGGTGCCGTCGAGCGCAACATCCTCAGGATCGCGGTCCACGAGCTGCGCGGCGACGAGGTTCCCGACGAGGTCGCGATCGACGAAGCGGTTACGCTCGCACGACGCTATGCGACGGACGACGCCGGTCGGCTGGTGAACGGGATCCTCGGCAGGATCGTGCGGGAGAAGGCGGCGTGACGCGCGCCGAGGACGCTCTCGCCCGCGCCGAGGAGCTGCTCGCGCGGCTCGAGTCCACGCGCGCGGAGCTGGAGCAGCTCTCCGACGCGGGCGATGCCGACCGCGCGCTCGACATCCTCAGCGAGCTTTCCGACCTCAGCAAGCAGATCGAGGAAGAGCTCCAGAGCGCGAAGCGCGCCTCGGAAGGTGACGCCGGTGCGAACGCCTGACGAGCTGCGCGGGCTGATCGACGCGTACCTCCACGAGCTCGCGCTCACGCCGGAGCTGCACGCCCAGGCCGACTCGATGCGCTACGCGCTTTCGGTCGGCGGCAAGCGCGTGCGTCCCGTGATCTGCCTCGCAACGGCGGAGGCGGCCGGATGCGACGCCGAGATGGCACTTCCGGCCGCGGCGTCCGTCGAGCTCGTGCACAACTTCTCGCTCGTCCACGACGACCTGCCCGCGCTCGACAATGACACCGTCCGGCGCGGCCAGCCGTCGGTGTGGGCGGAGCACGGGGAGGCGGTCGCGATCCTCGCCGGGGATGCTCTGCTCGCCGAGGCGTTCCGGCTTGCGCTGTCGTATTCCACGCCCGACGTCGGGCGCGAGCTTGCGCAGGCGACGCTCGGGATGATCGGCGGTCAGTACCTCGACATCACCGGCAGTGCGCCGGACGAAGCGACCCTTCACAAGCTGAAGACGGGCTGTCTGTTCTCCGCGTCGGTTGCGCTTGCGCTGTGGGTTGCGGAGATCCCGCTGCAGGATCAGCCCCCCTGGCGCGCATTCGGCGACGAGCTGGGACTGCTCTTCCAGATCGTCGACGACATCCTCGACGGCGACGGCTATGTGCTCACGCACGGGGCACGGCGTGCGCGGTCGCTTGCTGACGAGGCGGCGGAGCGCGCGCACACGCGGCTGACCGACATCCCTGCGGACACATCGGTGCTTTCGGACATCGTCGCGGGGCTCGCAGCGCGCACGTCTTGAAGAAGCGGCTCGACGTGCTCCTCGTCGAGCGAGGGCTGGCGGAGTCGCGTACGCAGGCGCAGGCGCTCGTCCTCGCGGGCCGGGTGCGCGGACACGACAAGCCTGGGACGCAGGTCGACGAGGAGGCGACGCTCGAGCTCGAGCAGCTGCCGCCGTTCGTCTCGCGCGGCGGCGACAAGCTCGCGCATGCGCTTGATGCATTCGGCGTCGAACCCGGCGGCCGCGACTGCGTCGATGTCGGCGCCTCGACCGGCGGGTTCACGGACGTGTTGCTGCAGCGCGGTGCCGCGCGGGTGATCGCGATCGACGTCGGCTACGGCCAGTTGCACGAGAAGCTGCGTTCGGATGCGCGTGTCGTCGTCCTCGAGCGGACGAACGCGCGGACGATCGAGCAGCTGCCGTTCCCACCGGATCTCGTCGTCTGCGACGTCTCGTTTATCAGCGTCCGGCTCGCGCTGCCACCGGTTCTCGCACGCGCGGCGCCTGGGTGGGAGGCGGTCGTGCTCGTCAAGCCGCAGTTCGAGGCGGGTCGCCCGGAAGTCCCGAAGGGCGTCGTGCGCGACGTCGCCGTCCGTCGGCGCGTCGTCCGCGAGGTCGCGGTCGCGGCGCTCGCATGGGGAGGGGAGACGATCGGGGTCGTAGACTCCGGGCTGCCGGGACCGAAGGGCAACCGCGAGGCGTTTCTCCACCTCGTCCACCGGCCCGAGCCGCAGCTTCCCGATGACATCGACGAGCGAATCGAAGCCGAGATCAGCTAGCGCCGTCCGCCGCGTCGCCGTGATCACCCACGGCAAGCGTGAGACGATCGGGCCGGCGCTCGCCCGGCTCGAGTCGGTCGCGCGTGGCGCGGGCGTGGAGCTCCTGCTTCCAGGCGAGGAGGCCGCGAAGCACGGGCTCCAGGAAGGCGACGCCGATCTCGCTGCGGCCGACATCGCAGTCGTCCTCGGTGGGGACGGCACGATGCTGCGCGCGCTGAACCGGTTCATCGGCCAGGACGTGCCGGTCATCGGCGTCAACTTCGGGCGCGTGGGGTTCCTGGCGTCGGTGACGCCGGACGAGCTCGAAGCCGGGCTCGCGCGTGTATTTGCCGGCGATTACCGCGTCGTGCCGCTGACGACACTGGAGCTCGAAGTCGGCGATGTCCGCGCGGTCTCCGTGAACGACGTCGTCGTTCTCAGCGCGACGCGCGGCCGGATGGTCGCTCTGGGGTGGACGATCGGCGGCGAGGACCTCGGCATCCAGCCCTGTGACGGGATGATCTGCTCGACTCCATCCGGCTCGACCGCGTACAACCTGTCGAACGGCGGACCGGTGCTGGTGCGGGGCCTCGACGCGATGGCCGTCACCTTCATTGCCGCGCACTCGCTGCACGCCCGGCCGATGGTCGTCCCGCGCGGGCTCGACCTCGACGTTCGGAACGAGACGCCGGACGTCGCCGCCTCCGTCCTCGTCGACGGTCACCCCGCCGCCGAGATCGGGCACGGCGCCCGCGCCGTCGTCCGGCTCGGGGATCGCCGCGCGCTGCTCGCGACGCTGCCGGAGACGACGTTCTTCCGCCGCTACCGCGAGACGTTCGGCTCGTAGCCGCCGACACCCGGGCGGCGCCGTCGAAAGTCGTCACGAATCCGGCACCCATGCGCCACACGCGCGGCGATAGGCTCGATGCCAACGGGGCGGGAGGTGGGTTCCCGGCTACACGCGTCTACCTCGTGAGATCTCGCTGCCGGCAGCCCGTCTGCTCAGGCCGATGGTCGGCCCCCGCCGCTCCGCATACCATCCCGTGACGTGCTGCGCCGCCTGCGCATCGAGAACCTCGTCCTGATCCGCGAGGCCGAGCTCGCATTCGCGCCCGGGCTCAACGCGATCACCGGCGAGACCGGTGCCGGGAAGACGATCCTCGCCCAGGCGATCGGATTGCTGCTCGGTGCCCGAGGCGACGCGGCGTTCATCGGGCCCGACGGCGACGAGGCGTACGTCGAGGCTGAGCTCGACTTGCCTGCAGAGCTCGGCGACGACGACAGCATCGGCGGGCTCGCCGACCTCCGCCCGGCCGACGAGGAGGGCCTCGTTCTCGCCCGGCGGATCTTCGCCGACGGTCGGACGCGGGCGTACGCGTGGGGGCGGAGCGCGGCGCGTGAGGACGTCGCCGCGGCGGCGGAGCGCGCGATCGCGATGTCGGGCCAGTTCGAGCAGCGGCGGCTCGGACGCCCCGCCTACCAGCTCGACGTGCTCGACGCGTATGTCGGGCCGGATCAGCAGCGGCGTCGTGCTGCTGCGCGCGCCGCCTGGCGCGATCTCGTCGCGGCGCGCCGCCGGCATGACGATCTCCAGTCGGGCGCCGCCGTCGCCGAGGCGAGGCTCGCCGAGCTGCGGGTGCTCGTCGAGCAGACCGCGGGGATGGCAGTCCACGAGGAAGAGCGCCTGCGGGCCGAACGCGAGCGGCATCGGCACGTGACCGAGCTGGCAGAGGCGGCGAGCTCCGCAGCAACGGCGCTCTCGCCCGAGGAGGGGGAGGGTGCCGCCGGCCTCGTCGCATCGGCGGAGCGAGCCGTCGCCCCGGTCGAGCGGATCGCGCCCGAGCTCGCCCGGGCGGGTGACGAGCTCCGGGACGTCGAGCTGCGCCTCCGCGAGACAGCGTCGGAGCTTCGGAGCTTCCTCGCCGGGCTCGACGCCGATCCTGCGCGCCTCGAGGAGATCGAGGCCGAGCTCGAGCGGATCGCAGAAGCGAAGCGGCGTTTCCGGGCGCAGACGCTCGACGAGCTGCTCGTGCGCGCGGCGGAGGCGCGAGCAGAGCTCGACGCGATCGACGGCGGCGAGGATCCCGCCGCTGCGTCGGCGGAGGCATTGGCGGCGGCGCAGCGTGAGAGCGACCGGCTCGCGGACGAGTTGGCCGCGGCGCGGCGCGATGCCGTCGACGCGTTCGCCGCGGCGGTCGCGAGCGAGCTCGCCGGTGTAGGGATGGGCGAAGGCGAGTTCCGCGTCGCGCTCGGCGAGCGGGATGCCGGCGCGTCCGGCCGAGACGAGGCCGCCTTCCTGATCCGACCGAACCGAGGGCTCCCGTTCGCACCGGTCGCGGAGACGGCGTCGGGTGGCGAGCTCTCGCGGATCGCGCTCGCGATCGCGGCCGTCGGCGGCGGCGAGACGATGGTGTTCGACGAAATCGACGCGGGGATCGGCGGCGAGACGGCGCACCGGGTTGGCGAGACGCTGCGCCGGTTGGCGACGCGGGCGCAGGTCGTGACGATCACGCATCTCCCGCAAATCGCGAGCGTCGCCGACCGCCACTTCCGCGTCGAGAAGGTTCCGGGTGATCCGACCCACACGCGGATCGAGGCGCTCGACGACACCGAACGGCGCGACGAGCTCCAGCGGATGCTCGGCGGGGAGGAGTTCCTGTCGAGCGTACGGTCATGAGCGTCGCGGGAGAGAGCGCCCGATGAGCTTCGTCGAGCTGACCGGGCACGCGAAGCTCGATCGTCGGACGAAGAATCTCGCGCGGCGGCTTTCGGCGGACGACATCGCGATCATCGACCACACCGACATCGATCGGGTGTCGGCAGAGGAGCTGATCGATTCGGGCGTCAGGGTCGTCGTCAACGTCGCGACGTCGCAGTCCGGCCGCTTCCCATGCCCGGGCCCGCTCGCCCTCGTTCGCGGCGGCGTGCGGTTGATCGATGCGCCCGGTGCGGACCTGTTCGAGCAGGTCCACGAGGGCGAGCTGCTGACGGTCCGCGGCGCCGGTCTGTACCGCAACGGGACCTGTCTCGCGTCGGGGCAGGTCCTCGACGTCTCCGATCTCGAGCGCGCGCTTGCCGACCAGCGCGGACGCGTCACCGAGGCGCTCGAAGCGTTCGCCGAGAACACGATGCGGTACCTGCGCGACGAGGGCAAGCTCCTTGCGGAGGGCGTCGCCTTCCCGCAGCTGCGAACGCGCTTTCGCGATCGTCATGCACTCGTCGTCGCACGCGGGCCGGGGTACAAACGCGACCTGCGGATGGTTCGGCCGTACATCCGCGACTTCAAGCCCGTGCTGATCGCCGTCGACGGCGGCGCAGACGCGTTACTCGAAGCCGGCTACAAGCCGGACGTCATCGTCGGCGACATGGACTCCGTCTCCGACGACGCGATGCGTTGTGGCGCCGAGCTCCTCGTGCACGCGTACCGCGACGGCAACGCGCCCGGCGCGGCGCGCGCCGAGAGCCTCGGCGTGGCGCACGAGCTCGTCTCGACCATGGGGATCAGCGAGGACGTCGCGTTGCTCCTCGCGTTCGAGAAGGGGTCCGAGCTGATCGTTGCGGTCGGAACGCACTTCAATCTGATCGAGTTCCTCGAGCGCAACCGCGCGGGAATGTCGTCGACGTTCCTCACGCGCCTGAAGGTCGGCGAGATCCTGATCGACGCGAAAGGCGTGTCGCGGCTCGCGAGCCGCCAGGTCGGCCTGTGGCCGCTCATTCTGTTCGCCCTCGGCGGCCTCGCGGCGATCGCGGTCGCAATCGCGGTGTCGCCGGCGCTGCGGCACGTGATCGAGTACCTCGCGCTGCGGCTTCGGGATCTGCTCGGCATCGGTTAGCCCTACGCTGTCGCGATGGCCCGCGTCGCCGCATCGCGCGAGCTCGAGGCGTCGCGGGAGGATGTCTGGAGCTTCGTCTGCGAACCGCATCACTTCGGCGACTGGTGGCCGACCGTCGCCGCGGTCGAGCCGGATCGGCGTGGATTCGCTGCGGGCGCCCGCTGGGTCGTGCACGCGCACGGCAAGCCGACGCTCTTCCGTCGCTCCGGCTACAGCGGCGTGCTGCTCGTACGGGCGGTCGACCGACCGAACCTTTTCGCCTGGACGCTGACGGGGGACCGGATCGATGCGGAGCTGCGCCTGACCGCTACGGCGAAAGACCGGACACTCGCCGAGGTGATCGTCGAAGCATCGTGGCTCGTGCCCCTCCCGCGAGCGCTGCCGCGTCGCGCGCTGAACCGGTTGTACGCCCTCTGCCAAACTGCTGCCGACCTCTGAATGTTCGATCTCCGCTACCACGTTGCCTCGCTCGCCGCCGTGTTCTTCGCACTGGTGATCGGCATCCTCGTCGGCGTCGCGCTCGCGTCGCACGGGCTCGGCCACGCCGAACGCCAGCGCCTCGAGCGGGACCTCCGCATTGCGCAGCAGGACAACGACAGCCTCCACCGGCAGCTGGACGAGTACCGCTCCGACGCCGTGTACGTCGCGAATACGTATTCGAGCGTCATGCACGAGCGCTTGAAAGGCGAGCGCATCGCACTGATGTTCGTCGGCTCGGTCGATCCGAAAGTCCGGAGCGCGATCGACCAGACGCTCGAAGACGCAGACGCGACCGTGTTGCGCACTCGTGCGATAACCGTCCCGATCAAGTCGCGCGGAATCCAGAGTACGCTCGCGAAGAACCCGCAACTCGCGTCGTACGCGACCGGCGCGACACGGTTCAACGACATCGGCGTCGAGCTCGCAGATGAGTTCTCCGCAGGCGGCGACACGCCGCTCTGGGACGCGCTCGAAGGTCAGCTCGTCGAAGAACGAAGCGGAACCACGAAGAAGCCGGCCGATGCCGTCGTGATCGTCAGGACGGTCGCGCCACAGACGGATCTTGCGACCGCGCGACTCCTGAACGGCCTCTACTCCGAGCTCGCGAGTCGACCGCTCCCGGTCGTCGGCGTCGAGCGGGCGGACACGCGCCCGTCGGCGATGCCGGTCTTCTCGCGGCTCGGGCTGTCGACCGTCAGCGACGTCGACCTCCAGGTCGGGCGCGTCGCGCTCGCCGTCGTTCTCTCGGACGCGGACACAGGCACCGGGCACTATGGGCTGCGGCGCGGGGAGGACATTCTCCCGCTTGTCCCGCCCGTCGCGACATCGTCGACGACGACGTCGGGTGGATGATCCGCTGACGGTCCTCGTCGCGGCGCGCGACGAGGAGGCCGCGATCGCCGAGACGGTGACGGTGCTGCGCGCGACGTTCCCCGAGGCGGAGGTTCTCGTCGCCGACGACGGCTCGCGCGATGCAACCGCCGACCGCGCGGAGGACGCAGGCGCGACCGTTCTCCGGCTGTCGCGGCTCGGCAAGGGGCAAGCACTGTCTGCCGCGGAGCGGGCGGCGCCGCCGGGCCGCCTGCTCGTATGTGACGCGGATCTGCGCGGCGATCTCCGTCCGCTTCTCGCAGGGGCGGCCGACCTCGAGATCGCCGCATTCACGCGGAGGATCGGCGGCGGATTCGGCGTTGCGAAGGCGGCCGCCCGCGCGATTGTCCGGCTTCGCACGGGCCTCGTCCAGCAGGAGCCACTCTCGGGCCAGCGCGTGCTTTCGCCGCGCGCGCGGCGAGCCGTCTTTCCGCTCGCGCCCGGCTTCGGCTGCGAGGTCCGGATGACGATCGACGCCGCGCGCGCAGGTGCCACGATCGAGGAGTTGCCGCTCGACCTCTCGCATCGCGCGACGGCACGGACGCCTCGAGGCTTCGCCCACCGTGCACGCCAGCTCGCCGACGCCCTCCTCGCAGCCGGCCCGCTCGCGGTGAACTACCGCGGCCGGCGCCTGCCGCTCGTCGGGTGGGCGTTTGCGGTCCACGAGCCGTTCGTGACCGCGATCGGCCTCGCGGACGACCTGTGGGCGGGCCCCGAGCGCGGGTTCCGCGCGCACCTGCGCGCCCGGTGGACAACCGGCGTCCTGAAGCTCGTCGCCGTCCCGGCGTACGGGCTCGCGCGCACGCGCAGCATCTCGGGCGCCCTCGTCGTCGCGCTCGGGGCGAACGCGCTGAACCAGCTCGACACGCGCCCCGGCCGCGCGCTGAAGACCTACCTCGCGCTCGCGTCCGTCGTCGACGCGCCGCGGGCAATCGCCGTCCTGCTCCTTCCCTACGATCTCCGGGAGATGGGGATGCTCGGAGACGGCGGCTCGAACGCGCTGGGGGCGATGCTAGGGTTGAATTCCGTGAGTCGTTTCGCCGGACGCGGGCGCTGGGTGGCGATTGCGGCACTCGCGGGCCTGACCCTCGTGGGGGAGCGAACGTCGCTGGGGGCAGCGATCGAACGCACGCCCGGCCTGTCGCAGCTCGACCGCCTCGGGCGGCGCGCGTGAGCAGCGGCCAGACGAAGTACGTCTTCGTCACCGGCGGCGTCGTCTCGGCACTCGGGAAGGGCATCGTCGCCGCCTCGCTCGGCCGGCTGCTCAAGGCGCGCGGGCTGAAGGTCCAGGCACAGAAATTCGACCCGTATCTGAACGTCGACCCGGGGACGATGAGCCCGTTCCAGCACGGCGAGGTGTTCGTGACCGAGGACGGTGCCGAGACGGATCTCGATATCGGCCACTACGAGCGGTTCATCGACGAGAACCTCACGCGGGCCGCGTCGCATACGGCGGGCGCGATCTGGGACGCGGTCCTTCGGAAGGAGCGGAAGGGTGAGTTCCTCGGCGCGACCGTCCAGGTGATCCCGCACATCACGAACGAGATCAAGTTGCGCATCCGCTCGTCTGCGGCCTCGCGGCCGGCCGACGTCGTGATCAGCGAGATCGGCGGCACAGTCGGCGACATCGAGTCGCTGCCTTTCCTCGAGGCGATCCGTCAGTTCCGCCGTGAGGTCGGCGCCGAGAACGTCCTCTACCTGCACGTGACGCTCGTGCCGTTCATCGAAGCGGCAGGCGAGCTGAAGACGAAGCCGACGCAGCACTCCGTCAACGAGCTTCGCCGCATCGGTATCCACCCGGACATCGTCGTCTGCCGTTCGCACGAAGAGCTGTCCGACGACATCCGCGAGAAGATCGCCCTGTTCGCAGACGTCGAGCAGCGCGCCGTCGTCGCGTGCCCCGACGTGCCCGACGTGTACCTCGTCCCGTCACGACTGCAGGCCGAGGGCCTCGACGAGCTCGTCGCAGGGAAGCTCTCGCTGCCGAGTGGCCGCGCTGCGCTCGGCGAGTGGCTCGACCTCACCGAGCGGCTCCAGCAGGCAGACGACGAGATCGAGATCGCGCTCGTCGGCAAGTACGTGAAGCTGCAAGACGCGTATCTGTCGGTGCACGAGGCGTTGAAGCACGCGGGCGCGCATCACGGCTGCCGCGTTCGCGTCCGCTGGGTCGATGCGGAGAACATGTCGTACGACGAGGCTGCGGCACTGCTGGAGACGGTCGACGGCGTGCTCGTTCCCGGCGGGTTCGGGTCACGTGGCTGGGAAGGGAAGATCCTCGCGTGCCGCGTCGCGCGTGAGCGGGGGATCCCCTACCTCGGAATCTGTCTCGGCATGCACGTCGCCGTGTCGGAGTTCTCGCGTCACGTCGTCGGGCTCGAGGGCGCGAATTCGACGGAGATGGATCCCGAGACGCCACACCCCGTGATCGATCTCCTACCCGAGCAGAAGGAGATCGAGGATCTCGGCGGCACGATGCG
>JBJMJS010000131.1:0-12070 GCA_045806225.1 Gaiellaceae bacterium | reverse complement strand
TTGAAGGTCGCCGCGATCTCCCGAACTCGCTTTTCCGCAGCTCCTTGGTCGAGCAGGACGCCGGCATGTGTCGGCTCGTTCGCGAGCACGATGTTCTCGGCGACGGTCATCACCGGAATCAACATGAAGTGCTGGTGCACCATGCCGATGCCGCGCTCGATCGCATCGTGCGGTGACGCCAGCGTCACGGGCTCTCCCTTGATCAGGATCTCGCCTTCGTCGGCCGAGTAGAGGCCGTACACGATGTTCATGAGCGTCGACTTGCCGGCGCCGTTCTCGCCGAGGAGCGCATGGACCTCCCCCGGGCGGAGGTCGAAGTCGATGTGGTCGTTCGCGACGATGCCCGGAAACCGCTTCGTGATCCCGCGGAGTTCGAGAACGTGCTCGCCGGCCATCGCGGCGATTCTACGGTGGCGGAAACCGGAGACGGGCCCGAAGGCCCGTCTCCGTCACAAACCCGCTGTCGACGTCCGCTTAGCGGATCGTCTTCGGCGGCTTGATCTTGCCGCTGATGATCTGCTTCCGCAGTACCGCGACCTTCTTCAGGATCTGCGTCTTCAGCTTGCCGTTCAGCCGCGGGCTGATCTTGCCGAGCGCCACGCCGCCGTTCTTGAGGTTGTAGGTCAGGTTCGCGCCGCCTCGGAACGTGCCGTTCTTGGCGGAGCGGATCGTGTTGTAGACGCCGTTGTCCACCCGCTTCACTGCGCTCGTCAGGATGTAGTTCCCGAGGAACGACTGGTCCTGGTCGACGCCGATCGCGAGGTACCCGTGGTCCTTCGCCGCGCTGAGCGCACCGAGGCCGCACAGGCCGGCGACGCCGAAGATGATGTGCGCACCAGCCGCGATCTCATCGTTGGCGACGTTCTTGCAGAGGTCCTGCTTGACGAAGTCCTGCGAGTAACCCGTCTTCACGACCACGTTCTTCACGCACTTCTTCGCGCCTGCCGCATAGCCGGCGAGGAAGATCGTGACGGGCGGGATCTTGATCCCGCCGACCACGCCGATCGTGGGGCGGCCCTTGTACTTCGCCTTGACGTACATCGCCGCCATGCAGCCGATCAGGTAGCTGTTCTCGTTGGTCGCGTACGTGATCCCCTCGACGTTCTTCGTCGTGCCCTTGAACGGATCCCCCGTCGCGTCGTAGTCGGTGATCGCGAACTTCGTGTTCGGGAACTGATCCGCCACCTGCTTCAGCGAATCCGCCATCAGGAACCCCGCGGCGATCACGATGTTCGAGCCCTGTCGGATTGCCGTGCTCAGGTTCGGGATGTAGTCGCTCGTGTTGTTGGACTGAATCGGCAGAACGTCGATCTTCAGCTTCGACTTCGCCCGGTTGAGCCCGTTCAACTGCGACTGGTTGAAGCTCTTGTCGTTGAAATGGCCGACGTCGCTGATCAACGCCGCCTTGAATGTCGCATTCGTGCCGGCGCCGCCGCCGGTTGCCAGGATCCCGGCAACGGCGATGGCGGCGACGAGCATGGCAAGGCCGCCCGCCGCGATTCGCTTCTTGGTCAACCCTCTCCTCCTCCGGTTTGGTAGCCCAGGGGCAGGCCGATGCTAAACCCCTGCCGCCCCTGCATCTACTGAGACGCCCTGTTCGGGGGGCGGTTAGGCCTGGGAGGTGAGGTGCTCGGTATCGCTCACGAGCACGCGCCGCGGCTTCGAGCCCTCGTAGCCGGAGATGATGCCGCGCCGCTCGAGCATGTCGATCAGGCGGCCGGCGCGCGTGTAGCCGACGCGAAGACGCCGCTGAAGCAACGAAACCGATGCAGTCTGCGTCTGGACGACGATCTCGATCGCCTTCTCGAGCAGCGGATCCTCGTCAGGGTCGAACGTCCCGTCGTCATCCTCGACGTCCTCGGCGAACACCTCGGGCAGCTCGAGCAGCGATTCGTCCAGCTCCTGCTCGCGCTGGATGCGGCACTGATCGACGACCAGCGCGATCTCCTCCTCCGACACGTACGCGCCCTGCACACGCTGGAGCCGCGAGGTGCCGAGCGGCTTGAAGAGCATGTCGCCCTGCCCGAGCAGCGACTCCGCGCCGGCGGCGTCGAGGATCACGCGTGAGTCCGTCTGAGACGAGACCGCGAACGCGATCCGCGACGGAACGTTCGCCTTGATCATGCCGGTGATGACGTCGACGGACGGACGCTGTGTCGCGAGGACGAGGTGGATCCCGACGGCGCGTGACTTCTGGGCCAGCCGGATTACCGCGTCCTCGACCTCCTGCGGCGAGATCATCATCAGGTCGGCGAGCTCGTCGATCACGACCAGCAGGTACGGCAGCGCCTGCTCGCCCCGTTGCCGGAGCGAACGGTTCGCTTCGGCGAGATTGCGCGCGCGGACGACCGACAGCTTCTCGTAGCGCCGCTCCATCTCCGTCACGACGTTCGCAAGCGCCGCGGCGGCCTGCTTCGGCGACGAGACGACAGGTGTCAGCAGATGCGGGATCGACTCGTAGAAGTTGAGCTCGATCCGCTTCGGATCGATCAGGATCATCCGCACCTCGTCGGGCGTCGAGCGCAGCAGGATCGACGTCAGGATCGTGTTGATGCATCCCGACTTTCCCGAGCCGGTCGTGCCCGCGATCAGGAGGTGCGGCATGCGCGCGAGGTCGGCCCACACGGCGCTGCCGGAGATGTCCTTTCCCAGCCACACCGCGAGCGGCGACGCTGTCGCCGGAAGGTCCTCGTAGATGTCGCCGAGCGTCACGAGGTTGGGCTGGAGGTTCGGCAGCTCGACGCCGACCGCCTGCTTGCCCGGAATCGGCGCGAGGATGCGGATCTCCGTCGTCGCGAGCGCGTACGACAGATCGTCCTTCAGCGCCGCAACCTTCGACACCTTCGTCCCCGGCGCAAGCTGCAACTCGTATCGCGTCACCCGCGGGCCCGAGATCTGGCCGCTGATCGTCGCCTCGACGCCGAAATGGGCGAGCGTCTGGACCAGCGCGTCGGCAGTCCGCTTCGCAGCGTCGGCGCCGATGTTGCTGGCCGGCGGCGACTGGCGCAGCAGCCCGCGGTCCGGAAGCCGGTACTCCCCGACATTCTCGACCGACGCGACGTCGAAGAGGCTGGTCTGATCGGCGTCGCTCTCGTCCATGTGCGGCTTGACGAGAAGCGGCGGAGGCGCGGTCTCGCCGACGACGTCCGGAAACTCGTGGACGGCGTCGACCGGCGGTTCGGTCGTCGTCCGGAGCGGGATCACGGGGGCAGGCTCCGGCAGCGGCTCACGCTCGCGCGCACGCAACGCGCGCGTGTGTGCCCGCTTGACGGCGTGGCCGGAGCGGCGGACCAGTGCGCCGGCCGATGCACCCGTCAGCAGCAGGACGCCGACGACGAGCGCCAGCACGCCGAGGATCGTCGTCCCCGTCGACCCGAGCAGCAGGCCGAAGAGTGTCGCGAGCCCGCGACCGATCGCGCCGCCGTGTGCCTCGCCGAGCGTGGTCAGCAGGCCGAAGCTCGTCACGGCAAGGCCCGTCCGGAACGGGCTGACGTCGACGAGCGCGCTCCGCGCCACCATCAACGTCCCGACGACGACGAGGGCCACGGGCGCGACGTACGCGGCCGCGCCGATCGCGCCGGTGAACGCGTCCGCGACCCAGCCGCCGACGGCGCCGCCGTTCCAGCCGAGGTAGAGGATCGCCGCGAGGAAGATGCCCAGCGCGACCAGGCCGAGGCCGATGAGCTCGGGGTGCTGCTGGCTCTTGACCTTCCCGCCCTTGCGGGTCCTCCTCTTGACACGCGAGGGCAGGCGCGGCGTGAGCTTGCGCTTCTTGCGTCGGCGCGCCATCGGCCGCGTCCTTCGCCGCGCGCGCGGTGCCTCCTACTTCGGCGCGTACGCCGCGCAGAGCATCCCGAAGTACGTCGGCGCTTCGTACGACAGCAGCTCACCGGTCCAGCCATCGCCGAGGGCGCCGTGCAGCATCAGCATCTGCCAGAAGCTGTCTGCCTTGGCCTGCTCGACGAAGCCGCCGTCGAGCGCGAGGAGCTCGGCGAGTTCGTCGCGCCCGACGATGTCGACGACGCGGTCGTCGTACTCCTTGGAAGCGGGGTCGTACCCGTACGGACCGTCGGCGTCGTGCGCGTGTCCGTGGTCCGCGCTCGCGATCAACGCCACACGTCGCCCGGATCTGCCCGCGGCCGCTGCGAGTGCAGCACCCGCGCGCACGTGCTCGTCGAACGGTCGGTCGCGCGCGGGCGACATCACGACGGCCGGCACCGGCGGCTCGCTGCGCCCGCCCATGACCCACAACGGGATCAGCGCGCCCCAGTCGAGCGGCGCCGACGCCGCACCGGGGTCGTTTGCCCCGAAGGAGACGCCGACGACGGGGATGCCGTCGTCGTGGAGAGAGACGACCGTCTGCATTGCGAGCTCGAGGTCGACGGGACACTCGAGCTGGACGGAGGGTGCGTCCCACAGTGCGAGGTCGCCGTAGAGGCTGCCGGCGAGGACGACGGCGAAATGCCCGTCGACGTGCACGTTGTGGGGCGTCAAAACGATCGTCACCTCCGGGCGCGCGGCGTCGAAGCGCCGTCCGAGCTCACGCATCGCCGCCTGCGTCCGCTCCGACCCTGCGACCGCGGCGTCGGGCGCGTCGGGCACCGCCAGCGTTCCGTGCGGCGCGATCGCTGCGAACACAAGGCTCACGTGTACGTGTTCAACCGTTCGACGAGCAGGTCGAGGAAGTCGTCCGCGCGGATGTCGACGCCGACGTCGCAGTTCGGATTCCACTGCGCGCGCCCCCACAGGTCGACGAGCGTGCGCCCGCGCGAGAGCTCCGACTCGGTGTCGATCTTCACCCCGCGCCGCTTCGTCCCGACGAGGTCGGGATGCGATACGTGCGCGACAGCGACGGCGTCGTGGATCGGCGACCCGTCCCAGCCGTACTGCTGCTTGTGGAAGTTGCCGTAGAAGGTCAGCAGCGCGCGGACCATCTCCCCCACCTTCCCTGTGAGCCGCGCTTCGTGCTCCTTCGTGAACAGCGCTTTGTGTGTCACGTCGAGCCCGATCATCGCGAGGTCGATGCCGCTCGCGAACACGCGGGCCGCCGCCTCGGGGTCGCACCAGATGTTGAACTCCGCCGCAGGTGTGACGTTTCCCTCTGCGATCGCCCCGCCCATCAGCACGATGCGCTCCGGACGCGCGTCGGGATGGAGCGCGAGCAACAGCGCGACGTTCGTGAGCGGCCCGGTCGGGACGAGCGTCACGGCGCCGTCGCGGGCACGGATCGTCTCGGCCAGGAAATCGACGGCGTGCCGTTCCATTGGCTTGCGCTGCGGCGAGGGCAGATCCGGACCGTCGAGGCCGCTTTCCCCGTGCACGTGCGCGGCGACGTAGACGTCGCGAAGGAGTGGCCGGTCTGCGCCGGCCGCGACGGGCACGTCGTCACGCCCGATGAAGTCGAGCACGCGGATCGCGTTGGCGGTCGTCTTGTCGAGCGTCTGGTTGCCCGCGACCGTCGTGACCCCGAGGAGCTCGAGCTCGGGAGACGCGAGCGCGAGCAGGAGCGCGATCGCGTCGTCGTGCCCGGGGTCGCAGTCGAGCAGGATCGCGGTGCTCACGCGCGCAGTATCGCGTCCACGTCGTCCGCGGTCGGCAGTGACGGTTGCGCGCCGAAGCGCGACGCAGCGAGCGCGCCGGCTGCGCATGCGCGTCGCAGGCCCTCCTCGGGCTCGCGGCCCTCGAGCAACGAGACGACGAGGCATGCCGTGAATGCGTCGCCGGCCGCGGTTCCGTCGACGGCGTCGACGTGCGGTGCCGACGCGCGCGCGAGCACGTCGCCGTCGTCATAGAGGACCGCGCCCTCGGCGCCGAGCGTCAACGCAACGAGGCCGCGTTGCGGTCCGACGGCGTCGAGCTCGAAGCGGTTCGCGACGAGGAGGTCGGCGTCGACGGTCAGCGGGCGCGCGGGGGCGGCATTGACACACAGCCACGCGGCGCCTGCGGCCGCGTGCTCGATCGCGGCATCGGGGACCTCGAGCTGGCAGAGGACCGCGCCCTCGACCTGATACCGGTCGCCGAGGCGGGCGAGCTCCGTGTTCGCGCCGGGCACGACGACGATTTCGTCCTCTCCCGCATCGTCGACGAGGATCAGGGCGATCCCGGTCGGCGCGTCGACCGGGTACGCCTCGAGCCGCAGGCCCCGGAGGTTGACGAGCGCCTCGTCGGCGAAGGCGTCTCGGCCCACGCAGCCGACGAAGCGGACGTCGGCGCCGAGGCGTCCAGCCGCGACCGCCTGGTTTGCCCCCTTCCCGCCCGGGATCCGCTCGTACGCGGAGGCGGTCAGCGTCTCGCCGGGCCGCGGCAGGCGTTCGACCCGCGCCACCAGGTCGAGGTTCACCGAGCCGACGACGGTCAGGCGCGGGACGCCGGGCGAAGCGGCCGGCAGCCGGTGCTGCGCCTCAGGCGGCAAGTGCGCGCAGGTCTTCGACCGCGCGCTCGAGGTTCTCGCGCAGGTCGAAGAGGCCGGCCCACAGCGACGAGCGGTCGGGCGGCGCCTCGATCCGCGCCATGTCGGCGAGCCCCTGGAGCGCGCGAACGAGCACGGCGAGCTCGAGATAGGCCTGCGCGACGCGGATCGGCTCCGCGTGGACACCGGCACGCTTGAGCACCGGTCCCCACTCGATCACCTCGCCGGCGCCCGGCCCGCCGTACCACGACCGGCCCTCGGCGCGATCGGCTTCGAGCTCGATCAGGTAGCGGTCGAGCGGCCGCTCCAGGCCGACGAGCGCCGTCTCGATCCGGTCGGCGGCATGGCGGAGCGCGGCCTGTCGCCCGCCGGCGGTCGACGGGGCGGCGTCGCCGCGCGCCCACCGCTCGAGCAGCCGGCAGAAGGCGAGCGCTGCGGCCTCGCAGGCGCCGAGCTGGCCGATCAGGCGGCGCGAGGTCGACCAGTCGGCCGCGTTGTCCTCGATCACGTCGGCCCAGCCGGGCTCGCGCTGTCGGAGCGTGCTCACACTTCTACAACTACAGGAAGGATCATCGGTCTGCGACGGGTCCGGTCGTAGATCAGCTGCCCGACCTCGTCGTGCAGATGCTCCTGGAGCAGCTTGATCTCGGAGATCTCGTCGTCGAGGCACTTCTGCAGGACGCGGTCTGCCTCGGCCCGCAACTCGTCGATCAACGGGCCGCTCTCCTCGCCGAACCCGCGGGCGATCAGCTCCGGCGGGCCGGCCGGCTCGCCTCCGTCCGATGCAGCGAGCGTCGCGACGATGATCAGCACACCGTCCTCCGACAGCCGTTGCCGATCGCGCAGCGCGACGTCCTGCACATCGCCGACGCCGAGGCCGTCGACGAAGGTGACACCCGCCTCGATCTCGTCGACGACACGCACCCCGTCACGCGACAGCTCCACGACCGTCCCGTTCTCGGCGAGCACGATATTGCCGGCGGGAACGCCGCTCTCCTGCGCGAGGCGTGCGTGCGCGGCCTGCATCCGGAACTCGCCGTGCACCGGCATGAGATGGCGCGGGCGGAGGAGCGAGATGATCGTCCGCATCTCCTCCGAGCACGCATGGCCGGAGACGTGCACCGGCGCGATCTCCTGGTGCAACACCTCGGCGCCGGCCTTCGCGAGCTGGTTGATCGCATCGTGGACCCGCAGCTCGTTCCCCGGAACGGGCTTCGCGGAGATGATCACCGTGTCGCCGCGCTCCACCGCGATCGCCGGATGGTCGTGGTACGCGATCCGGGTGAGTGCCGACAGCGGCTCGCCCTGCGATCCCGTGCACAGGATCAGCTGCTCGTGCGGCGCCAGGTCGTCGAGGTCCGGCGGGCGCACGAGGACGCCGTCCGGAACCTCCATGTAGCCGAGGTTGCGCGCGATGTTCACGTTCTTACGCATCGAGCGGCCGACGACGCAGACCTTGCGGCCGGCCGAGACCGCGACGTCGACCGCCTGCTGCATCCGGTGGACGTTCGACGCGAACGAGGATACGAGCACGCGCCCGGTTCGCAGCGGGATGATCTGGCGGAACGCCTCGCCGACGACGCGCTCGGATGGGGTCGTCCCCGGCCGTTCCGCATTCGTCGAGTCGCCGAGCACGAGGTCGACGCCCTCGTTGCCGAGCTCCGCCAGCCGCCCGACGTCGGTCTTCAGGCCGTCGATCGGCGTGTGGTCGAGCTTGTAGTCGCCGGTGTGAACGATCCGGCCGGCCGCGGTGTCCAGCACGACCGCGACGCAGTCGGGGATCGAGTGCGCCATGCGAACGAACGACACCCGGAACGGCCCCGCCTCGTGTGGCGGGTCGTCCGGATGGACCTCGCGGAGCTCGGCCGACCGAAGCAGTCCGTGCTCGTCGAGCTTCGACTTCACGAGCCCGAGCGTGAGCCGCGTCGCCCAGACCTCACTGACGTCGACCTCGCGCATCAGGTACGGCAGCGCGCCGACGTGGTCCTCGTGTCCGTGCGTGAGGATGACCGCCCGGATCGCGCCGCGGCGCTCCCTGAGGTACTGGAAGTCAGGCAGGACCAGGTCGACGCCGAGGTGCTCGTCACGCGGGAAGGCGAGCCCCGCGTCGACGACCACGACCGACCCCTCGCATTCGTACGCGGTCATGTTCTTGCCGACCTCACCGAGGCCTCCGAGCGCGACGATCCGGCACGTGTCCGCCATTCCAGGAGTCTACGGCCCGCCCTCGGCTGCTAAGCGGCAACCACCCGGCGGCCGATACTGAGAAACGTGCGGCCGCCGCTCCCCATCCTCGGCACGATCGTGCTCGGCCTCGCTGCGTCCGCGGCCGGCGTGTGGCGGCTGCCGAGCGTCTCGCCGGCGACGGCGGCGCTCTTCGCGGCCGCTGCGATCGTCACCGAGCTGTTCGAGGAAACGGCACGCGAACGGATGCGCGAGCCGATCGAGATGGAGCGCTTCCAGCTCGCCGCGGCAGTGAATATCGCCGCCGTCCTTCTGCTCGGGCCTTGGGTCGGTGCGCTCGTGGCCGTTGTCGGTGTGGTCGCGGCCGTCGCGCTGCGACCGCGTGCGCTCGTCGACGTGCTCTTCCGTGCAGCGGCGCTCGCCACGGCGACCGCCGCCGCCGGTCTCGCATTCCGGATCGCCGGCGGCGAGACCGGCCAGCTGAAGCTCCTCGACGACCTGATCCCGCTCGCCGCCCTCGGCCTCGCCTACCTGACGGTACGCGCGCTCCTGATCGAGGTGCTGCTCGCGCGTGAGAGCTTCGACCCGCGGCTCCGCTCGACCGTCGGCGAGGTCGCGTTCGGCGCGGCGATCGCGTTGCTCGCATTACGACACTCGTGGGACGTCGTCGTGATGGTCCCGCTCGGGCTGATGGCTCACCAGGCACAGGCAAACGTCGCGCGAGTCCAGCGCGACACGCTGCGTGCGCTCGAGACGTTCGCGAACATCGTCGACGAGCGCGATCCATCGACCTACCGCCATTCGGTGCGCGTCGCCGCGTACGTCGACCAGCTGGCGCGCGCGCTGCGGCTGCCGTTCTCCGACATCGACCGCCTCCGCTGGGCGGGGCGTTTGCACGATCTCGGAAAGGTCGCTGTCGATTCGACGGTCTTGCGCAAGCCGGGGCGGCTCGACCGGGCGGAGTGGGCCGCTGTGCGGCGGCACCCGCGACTTTCGGCGCGTCTGCTCCAGCGCTTCGAGTTCGTCGCGACCCAGGCGCGCGCGGTCGAGCTCCACCACGAACGCGTCGACGGCCGCGGCTACTACGGGGTCCGCGACCAGGACCTGCCGCTCGCGGCGCACTTTCTGATCGTTGCCGACTCGTATGACGCGATGACAACCGATCGCCCGTACCGTCCGGGGCTGCCGAGGGACGCTGCGCTCGCAGAGATCGAGCGCAACCTCGGCACCCAATTTCACCCCGCGGTCGGGAAGGCGTTCGTTGCGGTGCAGCGCGGGCTCGATCCGAGTTCCGTGCTGACACCCGAAGAGCTTGCGGACATCCAGGGTGCGCACGGGTCGTATCGGCGGGCGACCGCGCCGGGCCGTGCGTTGCGCGAGCGCCCGGAGCTCCTGGCGCTGGGCGGCGTCGTTGGAGCGCTGGTCGCGCTGGCGTTCGACGAGCGTTGGTTGGCCGCCGGTGCACTCGCGGTCGCTGTCACGGGCGGTGTGTTACGGCTGGTCGCGCGTGCACGAAGCGAACGGCTCGCGGCAGCGTTGCGCGGGGCGCTCCACGCCTCCACCCGTGACGCGATGTTCGAGTCGTTCGTCGAACGCGTCGAGCGTTCGTGGCCACTCGAGTGGGCGGCGCTCGTCGCGTGGTCCGACGACGGCCTCGGCGGCAACGTCGAGCTGCGGCTGCGGGGGCCTGCGGATGAGCCGATGCTCGTCGGCTGGCTCGTGCGCGAGGCGGAGTCGGGCGCGGACGTCATCGTCGCCTCGCCCGCCGATCTCTCGCGCGACGGCGTGACGCTCGCCCTGCCGCTCCGCCGCGAGACGAGTCAGATCGCCGGCTTCATCGTGCTCGCCGGACACGCTGCGCCGCCGCGCCCGCTCGAGCTGGCGCTGCGGGAGACGCTCGACGAGCTCGGGCTCGCCCTCGCGGACCGACCCTCAGGCGGCCGTGGCGACGGCGACGCCGAGCCGGTCGAGGCAGCCGCGGATGCGGGCGATCTCGTCGTCGCTCGCCTCGACGAGCGGTAGGCGCACACCGCCGACTTGCCGGCCGAGCAGGTTGAGCGCGGCCTTGATCGCGATCGGGTTCGTCTGGACCGTCAGCAGCTCGTAGGCCGGCGCGAGGTCGTGGTCGATTCGCTTCGCCGCCTCCTCGTCACCACCGCGGAAGGCACGGTTCATCTCCTTCAGCCGCGGTCCGACGACGTGGGAGAGCACGCTGATCACGCCGACCCCGCCGAGTTCGAGGAACGGGTAGATCAGGTTGTCGTCGCCCGCGTAGACGTCCAGGTCGGTCTCCGCGAGGACGCGGCGCGCCTGCTCGAGGTCGTCGTTTGCCTGTTTGACGGCGCGCACGGTCGGGATCTCCGACAGCTCGGCAATCGTGTCGGGCTCGATGTTGATCACGACTCGGCTGGGGATGTTGTAGACGACGATCGGTCGGTCACTGACGTCCGCGATCCGCCTGAAATGCTCGACGATCCCGCGCGCCGGCGGCTTGTTGTAGTACGGCGTGACGACGAGGAAGCCGTCGACCCCGAGCGCATGCGCCTCCGCGGTCAGATGAACCGAGTGCGCCGTCGAGTAGGTCCCGGTACCCGCGATCACCGTGCCGCGCCCGTTCAACGTGTCGACGGCGACGCGGAACAGCTCGAGCCGTTCGTCGTCGGTCAGCGTCGGGCTCTCGCCGGTCGTCCCGGCGACCACGATCCCGTCGGAGCCGTTCTCCACGAGGTACTGCGCGAGCTCCCGGAACCGCTCGTAGTCGACCGCGCCCTCCGCGTCGAACGGCGTCACGATCGCGGTCAGGATCTCGCCGAGCACGCGGTCGATCTTACTCCTCCCCTCCGCAGGCTCCTGCCGGGAGCGAGTAGTCGAGCCACTCGTCGCGCTCTGCGCCGATGCGGTCGTAGACGCGCTGTGCGCGATGGTTGTCGCGCGCTGTCTGCCACGTCAACTTCGCCGCGCCGCGACGGCGGCATTCGGCACGGCACGCGTCGATGAGGGCCTCCGCCACGCCGCTGCCACGCGCGTCCGGCACGACGAAGAGATCGTGCATCACGCCGATCCGGTCGGCGATCAACGTGTCCCACGACCAGTAGAGCGTGGCGAAGCCGGCGAGCGCACCGGTGGGGCCGCGCTCGATCACCGCGCGGAAGCCTGCGCGCTCGGCGTGGCGCGGCAGGATGTCGTCGATGCGCCGGCGGCTCGCCGCCGGCCAGAGGTCGCGGATCTCGGACCGGAGCGCGAGAAACGCTGCCGCGGTGACCTCCTCCGTCACGTCTTCGCGGCGAGCCTGCCTCAGAGCAGCTCCTCGAGCCCGACGGTGAGGCCGGCGGGGAGCGACGGCAGCTTCTCGAGCGCGAGCAGGACGCCCGGCACGTATGCCTCGCGCGAGTACGTGTCGTGGCGGATCGTCAGAAGCTGCCCCTCGCCGCCGAAGAGGATCTCCTGGTGCGCGACGAGCCCGGGCAGGCGAACCGA
>JBJMJS010000130.1:0-66012 GCA_045806225.1 Gaiellaceae bacterium | reverse complement strand
GAGAGATCGACGATCAGGTTGACCATCACGAACACGAGCGCGAGGAACAACACGCCGCCCTGCAGCACGGGGTAGTCACGGTTGAAGATCGCGTCGCGTAGCCACGATCCCATTCCCGGCCACGCGAACACCGTCTCGGTCAGGACTGCGCCGGACAGAAGGAGACCCGCCTGCAATCCGATGATCGTCGCCACCGGCAGGAGCGCGTTCCGCATCACGTGCCGACGGTCGACGACGCTCGGCTTCAGGCCTTTGGCGCGCGCGGTCCTGACGTAGTCCTCGTTCTGCACGTCGAGGACCGACGCGCGCGTGATCCGCATCACGACCGCGAGCGGGATCGAGCCGAGCGCGATCGCGGGAAGCACGAGATGTTTCAGGACGTCCCATAACGTCGCCCAGTCGCGGGTGATGATCGCGTCGAGGACGTAGAAGTTCGTCGGGTGCTCGACCGTGCTGCGAATGTCGATGCGACCGACGCTCGGGAGCAGATGCCAGTGGATCGAGAACGCCCACTTGAGCAGCACCGCGAGCACGAAGATCGGCACCGAGATCCCGACCAGCGAGATCACAAGGCTCCCCTGATCGAACGCACCTCCGTACCGCTTCGCGGCAAAAAAACCGAGTGGGACTCCGACGACCATTGCAAACAACATCGCCGCCATCGCGAGCTCGACGGTGGCCGGAAAGCGGTCGCGAATCTCGGTCGCGACGTGACGGTGATCCGCGATCGACACGCCGAGGTCGCCGTGAAGCAGCGTCTGGACGTACTTCCAGTACTGGACGTAGATCGGTCGGTCGAACCCGTAGAGGTGCCGGTAATGCTGAACGAGCTGCGGTGTCGCCCGCTCCCCGAGCAGTGACTCGGCCGGGCTGCCGGGAAGCGCGCGGACCCAGAAGAAGATCAGGATCGAAACGCCGATGAGGATCGGCACCAGCAGCAGGAGCCGCCGAACGAAGTACCGCAGCATCAGGGAACCCCCGCCGTCGCCGTGGTCGATTCGGAAGTCATGAGGCGGAAGCCAACCACGGACGCCGTGCGCGTGCGCCGCCGTCGCATCGACAGAACCGAACGCACCGCACGGCGTCGCTCATCACGAGGCGCGAAGCCGGCGGACACGACTGGTCGAGCTGCGTGTCCGCCGGCTCCGGAGGCCTGTTCCTACTGCCCGCCGAAGTAGACCGGGAAGAAGAAGTCGGTGCCGGTGGGATTCGGCACGTATCCCTTCACGCTCTTCTGGAAGGCGAGTGCCGGCTTGGCGTGTGCATACGGCACCGCCGGCAGGTACTTCATGATCATGATGTTCGCCTGCTTGTACAGCGCAACGCGCTTCTTGAAGTTCACTTCCTGTTGCCCACGCTTCAGGATGTTGAAGATCGCGTTGTTGTGGAAGCCGAACTGCGCGCTGAAGGTCCCGAAGAAGACGCCGACGAAGTTGTCCGGATCGCCGTAGTCACCGGTCCAACCGATCAGGTTCAGGTCGCCCGCAGTTCCCTGGTTGACGTCCTTGACGTAGTCGGGCCGCCACGGTGCCGTGTGCGGCACGACCTTGAACCCCGACTTCTCGAGGCTGTCCGAGAAAGCCTGGAAGTTCAGCGCCGGGTTCGGCATGTACGGACGCGAGACACCGGTCGGGTACCAGAAGTCGACCTTGACCGGCAGCGAAAGCCCAGCCGACTGGAGCAGCTGCTTCGCCTTCGACGGGTTGTACGGGTACTTCGGCACCTTGTTCGTCCAGCCGAAGATCTGCGGCGGGAGGAACTCCTGCGCCACCACGGCGCGGCCGAAGTAGAACGACCTCACGACTGACGCACGATCGAGCCCATACGCGACCGCTTGCCGGACCGCGAGCTTGTCGAACGGCGGATGCGCCTGGTTGATCGTGACGTACGCGACGTTGAAGGGCGGACGGTCGAGCGTCTTCAGCTTCGAATCGCCGCGAATCGAGCCGATGTCCTGCGGCGCGACGAGGTCGTAACCGTTGACTGCACCGCTCTTGAGCGCTTGCAGCCGTGCCTCGTTGTTCGAGATCGGCTGGATGATCACGCGTTCGAGCTTCGCCTTCTTGCCCCAGTACGTCTTGTTGCGCACGAGCACGATCTTCTGGCCGACCGTCCACGACTCGAGCCTGAACGGGCCGGTGCCGGTCGGATGGCTGAACGCGTACGAGCCGGTCGGGTAGAACGTCCCGCTCCGCAGCTCGCCCTTGTTCCCGCCGTACTTCTGGATCGCGGCCGGGCTCTGCATCGCGAACGCCGACAGTGACAGCGCCGGCAGGAACGGACCATTCCTTCGGGTCGTCCTGACGACGATCTTGTACTGGCCGCGCGTGGTGCAGCTCTTGAACAGCGGCGGCGACAGCGTGCTGCTCGCGTTGTGGTGGAACCCGCCGAAGATCGCCTGGTAGTAGTAGGTCGCCGAAGCGTCCTGGAACGGGCCGGAGAAGTTGTACCACCGGTTGAAGTTCCAGCACGCAGCCGCGCCGTTGAACCTCGTTCCGTCCTGGAACTTGACGCCGTGGCGGAGGAAGAACGTGTAGCTCTTCCCGTCGCGGCCGACGATCCATCGGGTCGCAAGCGCCGGCCGGATGCTCGTCGTGCCGGGCCGGATCTGCACGAGCCCTTCGAAAATCTGCTCGGTCACGCGAAACGATTCGCCGTCCGACACGAGCGCCGGATCCAGATACGTCGGATCCGCCGCGCCCGCAAAGACGAGCGTGCCGCCTGCGGCCGCTCTGTTCACGGTCGCACTGGCCGAACCGCCAAGCGCAAGCGCCAGCACGAAGGCGCCCAGCGGTAACCAGAGCCTTACACCCTTGCCCCTCACATTCGCTCCTTTCAAACCGCACCCCAAGATGGGAAACGCGAACGTCCATTCTCCAAAACGTCGGATCGCGGTTCAAGTTAGGAGGCTGTAAAGACGAAGGGCGCCTTGCGGCGCCCTTCGAGCGTGGTGTTTTGACCGCCTTTAAGCCGCGAGCGAGATCAGATCTCGCAGGGCCGAGAGCCGGGCGAGCGCCTGGCCCTCGAGCTGGCGGACGCGCTCACGCGTCAGGTCGAGCTCGTGGCCGATCGCCTCGAGCGTCCACGGCTCGCCGTCGAAGCCGAACCGAAGCTCGAGGATCCGCCGTTCCCGCTCGGGAAGCGCATCGAGTGCACGCCGGACGCCCTGGCGCCGGAGCGACTCTTCGGCCTCGTCGAACGGGTCGGCCGCCTCGCGGTCGGCGAACAGGTCGCCGAGCTCACCCTCGTCGTCGGCGCCGACCGTCTGGTTGAGCGAGACGGAGGCCTGCGCCGCTCCGAGCGCCTCGTCGACGTGCTGGATCGGCAGACCGGTCGCCTCGGCGAGCTCGTCCTTCGTCGCCTCGCGACCCAGCTCGACCTCGAGCCGGCGCGCCGCCCGCGACAGCTTCTGCTGCCGCTCGACGACGTGCACCGGCACGCGGATCGTCCGGGCGTGATTCGCCACGGCGCGCTGCACCGACTGGCGGATCCACCAGGTCGCGTACGTCGAGAACTTGTAGCCGCGCCGCCAGTCGAACTTCTCGACGGCACGGTTGAGCCCGAGCGTGCCTTCCTGGATCAGGTCCAGAAACGGGACGCCGAGGCCGCGATAGCCCTTGGCGATCGAGACGACGAGTCGAAGGTTCGACTCGATCATCCGCCGCTTCGCAACCGGATCGCCACGCTCGATCGACTTCGCGAGCGTGACCTCTTCGGCGGCAGTCAGCAGCTTGTGGCGGCCAACGTCGGCGAGGAAGAGCTGCAGGGAGTCCGCGGCGCCCGAGATCACATGGGCCTCTGCGGCGGCGGCCGCTTCGGCGGCCTTCTCTGCCTTTTCGGCCTCGATCGCCTCGGCGGTCCGGATCTCGAGCCCGATGCGCTCGAGCTCGCGCGTGACCTCCTCGACGTCCTCGTCATTGAGCTCGTGCTCCAGCGCGAACGCCTCGAGCTCGGCAGCCTCGAGGTAGCCACGCTCCTCCGCTCCTTCGACGAGCGTGCGGGCCTGGTCGGTGTCAAGCAGTTCGTGAAGCTGGTTCTGGGTCAAATCGTCCTTTCGGGTCCTACTTTGTGATCTTGGTCAACCTTCGCACTGTAGGTGTTCTTCCCTCTCGTTTCCAGGGAGAACCGTGTCGGAAGTGCTCCGACGACTAGAACGAGATCTCGCCCTTTGCTATTCCGCCGCTGCGGGCTCTTTGGTTTGCGCTCGTACGGGAAAATCGAACTCGATCTTGTCCTCGTCGTTCAAGACGAGCCGCGCACGGAAAGGTTTGCCTCCCCGCGAGCGGAAGCCGGACAATACCTCGCGGGTCCGACGTTCCTCAATCAGCTGTCGCGCAATTTCCGGGGTCAGCGTGCGGCCGGCGACCCGCTTCCAGACCACGAACCCGCAACCAGCCTCCTCGCGGCTCTTCCAGCTCGTGCACCCATAGGCCTTCGAGTTCTCGCGGATGATCTCGCCGGTCACGGCGCCGCAGCGCGGGCAGGGCCCAAGCTCGGCCCGCTCGGGCCGGAGCTTCTCCTTGTCGAGCGCCGCGATCCGGTCGACCGTCTCCTTGGCGAAGGCGGCGATCCCGTCCATGAACGCCTTCCGGTCGCCCTTGCCGCGCTCGATCTGGGCGAGCCGGTGCTCCCACTCGCCCGTCATCTCGGGCGAGGTGAGCTTGTGCTCCTCGAGCATCGTGACGACCTGGATCCCCTTCGGCGTCGCCTGCAAGTCCCGGCCGACCCGCTCGATGTACTCACGTCGGATCAGCGTCTCGATCGTCTCCGCGCGCGTCGCCGGCGTGCCGAGCCCCGATTCCTTCATCGCCTCGCGGAGCTCTTCGTCGTCGATGAGCTTTCCTGCCGTCTCCATCCCCGAGAGGAGCGTCGCCTCGGTGTAGCGCGGCGGCGGCTTCGTCATCTTGTCCTCGAACTCGGCGGTGACGCAGCGGATCGTCTGACCCTGCTCGAGCGCGGGGATCTCTCCGCCCTCGCCCTCTTCGTCCTCCGACTGCTTCTCCGCATCGGCTTCGAGGCCGTAGACGCCGCGCCAGCCGGGCGCGAGGGTCACCTTTCCGCGCGTCCGGAAGCGCTCTTCCTCGACGAGCGTGATCACCGTCGTCCGGGCGTACCGCGCGGGCGGATGGAACACGGCGAGGAAACGCCGTGCGACGAGATCGAAGATGCGCTGCTCGTCCGGCGTGAACGCCGACGGGTCGTGCTCGATATCGGTCGGGATGATCGCGTGGTGGTCGTCGACCTTCGCGTCGTTGACGACGCGGCCGAGTGGCAGCTGGTCGAGCCCGAGCACGTACTCCGCCGCAGCGCGGTATTCCCCGATCGGCCGCAGCGTCTCTGCCGTCGGCTTGAGCTGCGGGACCATGTCGCCGGAGAGATATCGAGACGAGGTGCGCGGATAGGTGATCGCCTTCTTGCCTTCGTAGAGCGACTGCGCAGCCTGCAGCGTCCGGCGCGCCGAGAACCCGAACCGCCTGTTCGCGTCGCGCTGGAGCGACGTCAGGTCGTAGAGCAACGGCGCACGCTCGGACTGTTCCTTCCGCTCGACCGATTCGACGATCCCGTCCTTGCCGGTCACCTTCTCGACGATCTGCTCCGCGCGCGCGAGGTCGCCGAAGATGCGCGTCTCGTCGCCTTCGAACCACATGCCGGCGTAGCGCGGGTCGAACGTCGCGTGCACGAGCCGGTACGGCTCCGGCACGAACGCCTGGATCTCGCGCTCGCGCTTGACGATCATCGCGAGTGTCGGCGTCTGCACTCGACCGAGCGAGACAACGCCGCCGACCCAGGCACGGCCGCGGATCGTCGCCGCGCGCGTCGCGTTCATCCCGACAAGCCAGTCGGCCTCGCTGCGCGAGCGCGCCGCGAGCTCGAGCGGCTGCATCTGGTCGCCGGGACGCAACTTCTCGAACCCCTCGCGGATCGCCTGCTTCGTCATCGACGAAATCCAGAGACGGTCGACGGGCTTCGGACCGCCGTTCGTCGGTGAGACGCCGAAGACGGATTCGTAGAGGTACGCGAAGATCAGCTCGCCCTCGCGGCCGGCGTCGCACGCGTTGATGATCCGGTCGACGTCGTCACGGCGCAGGAGCGTCTCGATCAGCTTGAGCTGCTTCTTCGACCTCGGGTCCCGCGGAACGAGCTTGAACCCGTCCGGCGGCACGATCGGCAGGTCGGCCATCCGCCAGCGCTTCCACTTCTCGTCGTACTCCTCCGGCTCGGCGAGCTGCACGAGATGGCCGACCGCCCAGGTGATCACGACGTCGTCCGACTCGAGGAAGTTCGCCTCGTCCTTCGTGGCCCGGCCGCGCTTCGGCTTCGTCGTCGCCTCGTCGACGGCCTCCTCGGCCGTCTTCTTGCGCGAGCGCTTCGGCGCGATGTCCTCGAGCGTGCGGCGCTGGAACACGCCGTCGAGCGCGTTCGCGAGGTCGCGCCCGACGGACGGCTTCTCTGCGATTACGAGTGTCTTTGCCACCTGAAACACCGTAGCTGAGCGTTCAAGCGGAGATACTTGGCCGCGTGCGGCCGAGCACCTTCTACCTGTTCGCGGGCGTCGTCAGCCTGCCGATCGTGCGTGGCGTGTACCGGCTTCGGGCCGAGGGCGTGGAGAACGTGCCGCGCTCCGGAGGTCTCGTCCTCGCCGCGAACCACATCTCCAACTTCGACCCCTGGCCGCTCGCGATGCCGCTCTGGCCACATCGCTACCTCCGGTTCATGGCGAAGTCCGAGCTGTTCTGGTGGCCACTCGGAGCGGTGATCACGGCCGGCGGCGCATTCCCCGTGCGGCGAGGCGAGCGTGACGTCGAGGCGATTCGCAAAGCGGTGTCGCTCGTTCGCGACGGGCATATCGTCGTGATGTTCCCGCACGGGACGCGGCAGCGAAAGGGTCTCGTGAAGAAATTCCGGCCGCGGGCCCACACGGGCGCGGCGCGGATCGCCCTCGACGCCGAGGTGCCGCTGTTGCCGGCGGCGATCGCCGGCACCGACCGCCTCACGCGGCTCGGCCGGCTCCGCGTCCGCTACGGGCCGCCGATCCCGCTCGACGACCTCCGCGACACCGAGCGATCGGCCGCCGCGCACGAGGCGACCGAGCGGTTGATGGTCGAGATCGAGCGACTGGAGTCGGAGCTATGACCGGCCCGCGTCTACGTGACCGTCAGCCGTGCGCAGGCGGTGTTGCTCTTGTTCCCGGCCGCGTCAACCGACTGGACGCAATAGCGGAGCTTCCCCTTGACCCGCTTCGGGATCGTCCACTTGACGTAGTAGCGCGTCATCGGGACGGAATCCTCGAGCTTGTACCGGACGGTTTTGAGCACCTTGGTGCCGCTGTAGACGCGGATCGCGTCGGCCGTCATCCCTCGCCCGTCGGCGGCGCGGTAGTACAGCAGAACCTGCTTGCCGCGCTTCCCGGCCGCCTTGTACGCCTGCTCGTACGGGGCGCGCGTGTCGCGGCCGAGCGCCGGCGGAGCCGTGCCTGCGACCTGCTGGTAGTTGAAGGTCCGCACGTCCGGCGCGACGTCGCCGCTGCCGGCAGCGACGCTCGCCACGAACACGTTGAACCCCGCCGTCGTCGAGAGACCGACGTCGCTCGTCTTGACCGTGAAGGTGATCACGTCACCGGTCTCCTGGACGGAGACGCCGCCCGACGCCGGTTCGAAGAAGCCGTCGGCGCCGGCACGCAGAATCTGCGCGGTCGTTCCCGCGAGATCGAGCGCGTAGTCGGCGCCGTAGAAGATCGTGCCCGTGTCGGGGTTCTGGTCCGCGTCGATCCCGACGACGAACTCCTCGTTCGAGAGGGCGATGATTCGACCGGCCGTGACCTCGACACGGATCATCCCGCTGTCGTCGTTCGAGACATTGACGGAGCGAATGTCCGGCGCGAGCGCGCCATCGCCGGTCTTGTCGACGTAGCCGCCGGAGTTCGCCGCACCGGCAGCGCCGGCAACGGCGGCCGCGACCACGATGCCCGCCAGGAGGAGGCCCCACCGTCTTGACCGCTGCATCATTTTCAAGGTACTCCCGCTAGCGTCTTTTGTCACGAACTGCCCGGAAATCGGACCGCCCGCTCCTCGTCGTCGACGGCGATTCGCTCGCGCATCGCGCGTACCACGCCTTGCCCAAGACCTTCCGGCGCGCGGAGGGCAAGCCGGCCAACATGCTCCTGGGCGTCTCGAACTTCCTCGTGCGGCTGTGGGAGTCGGAGCGCCCCCGCGCCGTTGTCGTCGGGTGGGACACGCTCGAGGTCCCGACGTACCGGCACGAGGCGTTCGCCGGCTACCAGGCGGGCCGCCAGTTCGACGACGACTTGCTCGAGCAGCTCGCGCTGATGCCCGACCTCGTGCGGGCGTTCGGCTTCGCAGCCGCGAAAGGCGCGGGATTCGAGGCGGACGACTTCCTCGCGGCGGCCGTCCGTTCGGAAGAAGCACGGAACGGCGCCGCGCTCGTCGTGACATCGGACCGCGATTCGTTCCAGCTCGCGAGCGAGCGCACAACTATCCTCACCCCCACCCGCGGCGTCAGCGAGCTGGCGCGAATCGGCCCCGCGGAGGTCCGCGAGCGCTACGGCGTCGAACCCCATCAGGTGCCGGACTTCATCGCGCTCCGCGGCGACCCGTCCGACAAGCTGCCCGGCGCGAAAGGCGTCGGCCCGAAGACCGCTGCGGACATCCTCAAGCAGTACGCGACCCTCGACGCCGCACTCGACGAGGGTCGCTTCGCTGCCCAGGCCGACGAGCTCCGGATGTACAAGCGGATGGCCACCCTCGACGCCGACGCACCGCTTCCGCCGCTCGACGACCAGCAACCGACATGGGCGAACGCGTCGGCGCACGTGCGGGAGCTCGGGTTGAACGCGCTCGCCGACCGGCTCGCGAAGCTCGGCGCCTAGCATGGCGACGATGGACGACTGGCTCATGAAAGCGCGCGACGCGCTCGCCGCGGACGCCGACGTCGATCCGGCGGATCTCGATCTGTCGGAGGCCGACACCGACGCTCTGTTGAAGCTCGCACGCGTCGCCGCACACACGAGCGGCAACCGGACGAACGCACCACTCGTTTGCTATCTCGTCGGCCGCGCGCAGGGCTCGCGCGACGTCCCCGCGTTGGCCGACGCGGTCCGGCGATCGACGTCCTGAGCCACGAGGCGCTCGCGCGCCTACATCCCACCGGACCGCATCCAGAGAACGGCGGTCGAATCGTCGCGCTCCTTGCGGAGCTTCCCGGCTGGCGCGAAGGATCGCCCGCGACGATCGAGGATCTGTTGCGCTGTCACACGAACGGCTACCTCGAACGGCTCGAAGCGCTCGAGGCGCCGACGTTGCTCGACTTCGACACCGTCGGCACGGACACGAGCTGGGAGGCAGCGCTGCTCGCAGCTGGCATCGCGATCGAAGCCGCACGAAGCGGGGGGTTCGCGATCGTGCGACCGCCCGGCCATCACGCGCTGCCGACGCGGCAGATGGGGTTCTGCCTCGTGAACAACGTCGCGATCGCGGCGCGCGCCCTGCAGGCAGACGGTGTCGAACGCGTCGCGATCGTCGACTTCGACGTCCATCACGGCAACGGGACGGAGGCCATCTTCGCCGACGACGACAGCGTCCTGTACGCGTCTCTGCACCAATGGCCGTTCTATCCCGGCACCGGCGGGCCTGACGAGCAGGGCGACACGACGGTGAACGTGCCGCTGGCGGCCGGTGCGGGCGACGCGGATTGGTTGGCTGCGTTCGACGAGCACGTCGGCCCGGCGGTCGCTCGGTTCGGGCCGGACGCGGTGCTCGTCTCGGCGGGATTCGACGCCCACGAGGAGGATCCGCTCGCGGACATGCGAGTCACGGCCGACGGGTTCCGCGAGCTCGCACGGCGGTGCAACGCGCTCGGTGACAACGTCGCGGCGGTGCTGGAGGGCGGATACAACCGCGCGACCCTCCCGCGCCTCGTCACCGCGGCGCTCGACGGCTTCGCCTCCTGATCCGGAGAACGAAAACGGCCGGCTGAGAGAGGAGCCGGCCGTCTCTGTCGTTCCGGGGAAGAGAGGAGCTGCGCCACGTATCGACGCTGCGCACGTGCGGCTCGTCACCCGCGCTTCGGGAATCGCGTCCCCCGCGGTGAGGGATTCGTCAGCGGCGCGCGACCGAGAGCGCCTCGAGCGCTTCCCGGCGCGATGACACGCCCAGCTTCCGCAGCAGGCTCTTCACGTGCGAGCGCACCGTGTGCTCGGAGATGAACAGGCGCTTCGCGATCTCGTCCGTCCCGAGGTGGTCGTCGAGGAGCAGGAGCACCTCGAGCTCGCGCGCCGACAGGACGGCGGCGATCTCGTCGGGCACCGCGGGCCCGCCGCCACCGTTCGTCCGAACCTGGTCGAGCAGCCGCCGCGCAACGCTTCCGGACAGCGCGGCCTCGCCGCGCGCGATGCCGCGAAGGAATTCGACGATTCGCCCGGGCGGCTCGCTCTTCAGGAGGTAGCCGGCCGCGCCTGCGCGGATCGCGCCGAGCAGGTTCTCCTCCATCGCCGACGCCGTGAGGACGACGACCTCGCACTCCGGCGCCGCCTCCCGGAGCTGCGGGAGCGCGGTCAATCCGTCGACCCCCGGCATCGACAGGTCGAGCAGGATCAGATCGGGCTGGAGCTCGACGGCGCGCGCGATCGCTTCCCGGCCGTCCGCCGCCTCGCCCACGACGTCGAACCCGTTCCGGCCGAGCAGGGCGGAGAGCGCGGAGCGCGTCAGCGGGTGGTCGTCGACGAGAAGGATCCGCTCGGGCATCGCTAGAGGCCTTATCGGCGGGAGGCCGCCTGCCGACAAGGATGAACATGCGGCAAGACGCCAAGGACGATTTTCAGGCGTTTCTCTGGGGCCAGATCCTCCTCTTCGGCCTGCTCGCGGCGTCGCTCGCGCTCTTCGTGGCGCATCGAGACCTCCAGACCCACTGGGCCCTGCCCCAGCTCAGACTCGTGATCCAGACGATGGTGGTCGTTGCGGCCGGGATCGTCGCCGTGCTCGCAGGGATCCGGTTCGCGGTCGAAGGGCGGCGCCTCGACCTCTTGCTCTCGAGCGGGTTTTTCGTCGCCTGCATCTCGACGCTGGCGTTCTCGGTCGCGCCGGTTCTCGGCGGACAACCCCTTCATCGTGCCGAGGGGTGGGCCGGTGTCGTCGGCCGCCTGTTCGCGTGGGTCCTGATCGCCGCCGCGCCGTTCGCCCGCGGTCGGAGCAAGTCGGGGCAGGGAATGCTCGGCACGTCGACGCTCGCATGTGGGATCGCGATGCTGATCGTGTGGACGTTCTTCCGGTCCACCGTGCACGACCTGCCGCCCCTCGCTCCGGTGACCGGGGACCAGTCGTCGCCGCTGCTCACCGGCTCGCTCGCAGCGCAAGCGTTGCTGAACCTGCTCGCGGTGATCGGGTTCGGTCTCCGCTTCGAGCGCAAGCGGGAGGATCTCGACCGCTGGCTCGGGCTCGGGGCGACGCTCATGCTCTTCGCGTCGCTGCATTACGTCTTCACGCCGCTGCTCGGAAGCGACTTCGTGTCGCAAGGCGATTTCCTCCGCCTGATCGCGTACGGCGTCCTCATGGTCGGCGCCTGGCGCGCGATTCGATTCGCCGAGTTCGGCCGCGCCGTCGCCGACGAGCGAGCGCGCGTCGCGCGTGAGATCCACGACGGGCTCGCGCAGTATCTGTTCGCGGTCGCGACGCACGCGACGATGCTCGAGCACGCCGACGGAGCGGCTCGCGAAGAGACGATTGCGAACCTGAAGCAAGCGGCGGTCGCGGCGCAGCAAGAAGCACGGTTCGCGGTGCTCGCGCTCTCGTCCGCATCGGGCACGGCACCGTTCGACGCAGCGCTTCGTCGATACGTCGACTTCCTCACTGCCGACGGCGCGCTCGAAGTCGACCTCGACATCGACCCCGCGGTGCGGCTCGCGCCTGACGAACAGATCGAGCTGTTCCGAATCGTGCAGGAAGGGCTGGCGAACGTCCGCAAGCACGCGAACGCGCATCGCGCCGACGTCGTGATCGGCGAGCGGATCGACGGCGAGCGCTTCGTCACGATCACGGACGACGGCGATGGGTTCGACGGCGACGAGACGGACGCCGGTCAGGGCCTGCGCAATATCCGCTCGCGCGCCGAAAGCATCGACGGCGGCTTTCGCCTCTCGACGCGCCCCGGTCTCGGGACTGCGCTCGAGGTCGTCCTGCGCACGTAACACCGCTCTAAGCTCGACGGATCGATCCGATCTATCTCTGTGCCGACGCCTCGGCGTCGTGGCATTCGTCGTGGCTCGACGTCTACGGGGTGCCGTGGAAACGTGACGAACTCGCGTGGGTCGCACTTGCGCGGCCGCCGCTCATCTATCTCGGCGGGATCACGTTGAGTGAGGACGCGCGCGAAGAGGACGTGCGCGCGGCGCCCGCCGCGATCTACGACTCCTGGGGTCGCCTCTCGCTCGAACCGCACGGGTTCGAGCGGTGGCGGATCGAACGGTGGTACGTCCGGCCGGCCGGTCCGGTCGCTGCGGCGCCCGACCCGCCGGAGCTGGAGATCGTCGCCGCGCCCGCGGAGGAGGTCGAGGAGTTCGAAGCCGTCAGCGTGCGCGGGTTCGGCGGCGAAGCCGCGCCTCCGATCGCGCCGGGGACGTTCCACATCCCGAACCCGGACCGGCGGATGACGCTCTGGCTCGGACGAATTGCGGGCACTCCGGTCGCCGCCGCGATGAGCTACGAGACGGATCTGGCGGTCGGGATCTTCGGCGTAACGACGATCGAGCCGGCGCGCGGGCGCGGCTACGCCGCGGCGATGATGCGCCGCGCGATCCTCGACGGTTCCGGATTGCCGGCGGTGCTCAACACGGACTCGCCGGTCGCGGCACGCGTCTACGAACGGCTCGGCTTCCGCCACGTCGGAGACTGCCCTCAGTGGCGGCCGGGACCGGTGAGTCGCACCGACCCTGACGAAGTGCGCACGTAGACCTGCCAGGCGTAGAGCTCGTAGAACACATGTCGGTCAGAGGCGATCTGCTGCGCGTAGCGGAGGACCGCGTCGACGTAGAGCGGCGAGGGGTTGTATGCGTGAAGCGCGCGCCTCACGTTCGCGGGTGCACCCGACGCACGTAGATAGTTCGCCGCGCCGAGGATCGCGTCGTGCGGGTCGTGCACGTCGCCGCCGAGCCCGTACGCGCGCCATGTCCCGGGCATGAATTGCATTGGCCCCTGAGCGCCGGCGCCGCTCGCGCTCCGCAACTTGCCGAATGCGGACTCGACGAAGTTGACGGCGGCGAGGATCCGCCACGGCACGCCGAAGCGGCGCTGCCCCTCGCGATACCACTGCAGGAGATCGTCCGGCGTCGCGGGCCGCCCGACGCGCGGCACTCGGGTTCGGAGCGGCGGCGTGATCCGGACGAGCTCGGCGTGCGCGATGGCCAGCTGGGCGACGTGCGTACGCAGGATCGGCGGAAGGGATGCTGTCGCTGCGCGGCGGAGGCCCGGGCTCGTCGCGAGCATGCGCAAGAGACGCTGGTCGTAGAGCGCGAACAGCGTCAGCTGCTGCGGCGGCGACGTGCGCGGCGACTGCCACGCGTCGATCGCCGACCGGACGGACGAGTCGGTGGTCACCAGCGCCGCCGCGACGGCCGCGGCAGTCCGTGGGAGCGGCGCGTTCGGCTCCGGCGGGGCGGCCCGAGCGGCGGTGGCGAACGCTGCCACGGCCACCGCGATCATCGTCGTGAGGACGCGCCGAGCCATGGCGCGGATGAGAGTATCGGCGCATGCCGGCGCTGCTCGAGCTCCACGATGTCGAGGCTCGCTACGGCGCGGTGAAGGCGCTCCACGGCGTCTCGCTCGTCGCGGAGGAGAAGCAGATCGTCGCCGTCCTCGGCGCCAACGGGGCGGGCAAGACCACGACCTTGCGTGCAATCTCGAACACCGTCCGACGCAGCGGCGAGGTCCGGTTCGCCGGGAAATCGCTCGCGCGACGCTCGCCGGAGTCGATCGTCCGCATGGGAATCGCCCATGTGCCCGAGGGTCGCGGCACGTTCTCCGAGCTGACAGTGAACGAGAATCTGCGTCTCGGGGCGTACACGCGGCGCGGTGGGATCAAGGACGATCTCAAGCGGGTGCGCGAGCTCTTTCCGTGGATCGAGCGTCGCGCCGAGCAGCAGGCAGGGACTCTCAGCGGCGGCGAGCAGCAGATGCTCGCGATGGCGCGCGCGATCATGGCGCGACCGCGCTTGCTGCTCCTCGACGAGCCTTCGCTCGGCCTCGCGCCGCTGATCGTGTCGGAGATCTTCCGGATCGTGCGCGAACTGAACGAGCGCGACGGAACGACGGTCCTCGTCGTGGAGCAGAACGCGAACATCGCGCTCGAGGCAGCGGACACGGCGTACGTGCTCGAGGTCGGCCGTGTCGCGCTGTCGGGGCCGAGCGCGGACCTCCGCGAGCACGAGGCGGTTCGCCGCAGCTACCTCGGCTACTAATTGACGCCGTGGATCTGCGCGACAGCCCCGACGAGGCGCGGTTTCGGCTGGCGGTCCGCGAGTGGCTGGAGGCGAACCTTCCCGCGGAGCCCGGGCGCGAATGGAGCAGGAAGATGTACGACGCCGGCTTCGCGGGATTGACTTGGCCGACGGAGTACGGCGGCGGCGCAGCGGCGTACACACATCAGGCGATCGCGCTCGAGGAGTTCGCGAAGTCGGGCGCGCCGAATCACATGAACGTGATCGCGCTCGGCATGGCCGGCCCGACGATCATGGCGCACGGCACGGAGGAGCAGAAGCGCCGATACCTCCCGAAGATGCTGTCCGCCGAGGAGATCTGGTGCCAGGGGTTCTCGGAGCCCGAAGCCGGGTCGGATCTGTCGGCCGTGCGGACGCTGATCGAGCCGCGCGAGGACGAGTTCGTCGTCAACGGTCAGAAGGTGTGGTCGTCGCTCGCCCATCTCGCGGACTTCTGCATCCTCCTCGGTCGGAGCGACCCCGATTCCCAGCGTCACTCGGGACTGACGTACGTGATCGTCGACATGCGCTCGCCCGGCGTCGAGGTCCGGCCGCTGCGCCAGATCACCGGCGAGGCGGAGTTCAACGAGATCTTCTTCCAGGACGTCCGTGTCCCACGCGAGAACCTGCTCGGTGAGGTCGGCGGCGGTTGGCAGGTTGCGATGACGACGTTGCTGCACGAACGCGGCACGCTCGGTTTCGCATTGACAGGCGTGCTCGACGCGCAGGTCCAGCGGCTGATCGCACTCGCGAAGGAAGGCGCCGTGAGCGATCCGCTGATCCGCGACCGTGTCGCGCAGGAGTGGATCGAGCTGCAGGCGCTGAAGCTGACGAACTACCGCTCGCTTACGGCGTTGATTCGCACCGGGATCCCCGGCCCCGAAGCCTCGGGGTCGAAGCTGTACTGGTCGGAGCAGAACCAGCGACTGACGAAGCTGGCGATGGAGATCCTCGGCGGCGATGACGACGGCTACTGGGGCTATCAGCAGCTGCGCAGCCGCGGCAACACGATCGAGGCCGGGACGAGCGAGATTCTCCGCAACATCATCGCGGAGCGCGTGCTCGGGCTGCCGAGGAGCAGGTGATGGACTTCGCCCTGAGCGACGAGCAGGAGCTCCTGCGTCGCGAGGCGCGGTCCGTTCTCGCGAACGGCGGGTGGACGCGACACGACGTCGCCGAGCTCGCGTTCCTCGATCGTGCGGTGGTGATCGAGGAAGCGGGTCGCGCAAATCGCGGCGACGAGTTCTTCTCGCCCGATGACGACGAGCCGGAGCAGCTTGCGTCGCTCGCGCTCGAGGCGGCCGGAATCGCGCAGCACGCCCTCGGCGTCGCGGTGCAGCATGCGAAGACGCGCGAGCAGTTCGGGCGGCCGATCGGCGCGTACCAGGCGGTCGCACATCCGCTCGCGGACACGTACGTCGAGTCGGAGCTCGCACGGTCGCTGGCGTACTGGGCGGCATGGTGTACCGCCGAGCGCGACGAGCAGACGCAGGTGGCGGTCGCAGCCGCCAAGAGCTACGCAGGGGACGTTGCGGTCCGCGCGTGCGAGCGCGCGATCCAGATCCTCGGCGGGATCGGATTCACGTGGGAGCACCCGCTGCGCACGTACTACACACGCGCGCTCTGGATCCAGGCATACGGCGGCTACGCGCGCGAGCACCGCGCAACGATCGCCGCGTGGCTGCTCGACTGAGCACGCCGTGCTCGGACACCGCTCGCCGAGACGGGACCCGAAGAGCCAATCCCGGGTCTGACCCGGGCCGTGGCCGTTCGAGCCACGCGAACGCGTGACGAATCTGGGACGTTTTTTCCACACGGCACGGACCGCCGGCGCCAGAGACCGGAGTGGAGCGCCTCCCCTGTCCGAAACTCCCACGGCCCGGGTCTGACCCCGGACCTGGGTGCTTTGGACGTGTCCCCGCAGGCGGGATGACGTGTCCGGTCAGCGGGTCGGGGCGCTGCTCGCGGTCGTAGCATCGTCGGGATGCGGCTCGGCTTCTCCATGGGATACGCGCCGCCGGGGACGAGCCCGCTCGAACTGATCGCGCTCGCGCAGGAGGCCGAGCGGCTTGGCTACGACTCCGCCTGGGCGGCGGAGGCCTGGGGAACAGACGCGGTGACCGTGCTCGCGTGGCTCGCCGCGACGACGTCGCGGATCAAGGTCGGCTCGGCGATCATGCAGATGCCGGGACGGACGCCGGCGAACACCGCGATGACCGCGGCGACGCTCGATCTGATGTCGGGCGGACGTCTGCTGCTCGGGCTCGGTACGTCGGGGCCGCAGGTGGTCGAAGGCTGGCACGGGCAGCCCTGGGGCAAGCCGCTGACGAGGACGCGCGAGTACGTCGAGATCGTCCGCCGCGTGCTGCGACGCGAGACGCTCGAGTTCGAGGGGGACGAGTATGCGATCCCGTACGGCGGCGACGACGCCACGGAGCTCGGCAAGCCGCTGAAGCTGTTGATGCGGCCGCTGCGCGCGGAGATCCCGATCTACCTCGCTGCGCTGAACCCGCGGAATGTGAAGCTCGCATTCGAGATTGCCGACGGCTGGTTGCCGATCTTCTTCGCGCCGGAGCGTGCACGTGATGCGTTCGGCTACACGCCGCGCGACGACTTCGACATCGCGCCGTCCGTCAACGTCGTCGTCTCAGACGACGTCGAGGCTGCGCGCGACGCTCTGCGGCCGCTGCTCGCCCTCTACATCGGCGGTATGGGCGCGCGCGGCGCGAACTTCTACAACACGCTGATGCGCCGCTACGGCTTCGAAGACGCCGCGGAACGGATCCAGACGCTGTACCTCGACGGCAAGCAACGCGACGCGATCGCAGCCGTGCCCGACGAGCTCATCGACGCGGTTGCGCTTGTCGGACCGCGCGAGCGAATCCGCGACCGTCTCGACGCGTGGCGCGAAGCGGGCGCAAACACACTGCTCGTGACGACGCACGACGTCGAGACGCTGCGGACGATGGCGGAGCTGGTGCTCTAGCTGCGGCGGATTGACTTCTCGTTTCGAAAGGAGCACATTGGACGTGCTCCTGGGGGGCGCCGTCCAGCGGCGGGAACGAGACAGGATGGCGACCGGGGAGGTTCCCATGACCAAGCTCAAAGCGGCGCTCGCTGTCGCGGTGCTGACATGTATCTGGGCCGGAGCAAACGCCGTCGGCGCTTCCGCGTCGCCGACAGCCGTCGCGTGGAGCAAGTGCTACGCGCAGATGGGCCCGTTCCAGTGCGGGACGGTGCAAGTGCCGCTCGACTACGACAGTCCGAACGGCACGACGATCTCGATCGCGCTCGTTCGCCTGCCGGCGGCCGATCCCGCGCATCGGATCGGATCGCTTTTCCTGAACCCCGGCGGCCCCGGCGGCTCAGGTGTCGACTACACGGTGTTCGCGGGACCATTTCTGTACACGCCCGAGGTACGGGCAAGATTCGATCTCGTCGGATTCGACCCGCGTGGAACCAACCGAAGCACGGCTCTGCACTGCTTCGGGACGGACAGGCAGTGGCAGCCGTACTTCACGCCATTTGCGTTCCCGAGCACGCCCGCCGAAGAGCAAACCTGGATGAATGCCGATCTCTTTGTCGACGCGAGCTGCGCCCAACGCGGACAAAGGGTCGCCGATCACATGTCCACAGCGAACGTCGCACGGGATCTCGACCTGCTGCGCACGGCAGTCGGAGACGCGAAGCTGAGCTACGCCGGCGTTTCGTACGGGACGATGCTCGGCCAGACGTACGCGAACATGTTCCCGAACAACGTCCGCGCGATGATCATCGACGGCGTGCTCGACCCGATCGCCTGGACGACGGGAAGCGGCGACGGAGCCACTGTCCCGTTTTCGACGCGCCTCCGCAGCGACGTCGGCGCGCAGGCGACATTGAACGAGTTCTTCCGACTGTGCGACGTCGGTGCCGCCCGCTGCGCATTCGCGCCGAACAGCGCAACGCGATACGCGGCGCTCGGCGCGCAGCTCAAAGCCCATCCCGCCGAGGTGACGTTCCCGGACGGATCGACCGGCGAGATCAACTATTCGAACCTGGTCGGGATGACGCTCGGCGCGATGTACGACTCGTCGTCCTGGGAAGGTTTCGCACAGGCGCTCGCCGATCTCGAGGGACAGGCGAGCTCCGCGGCGCTCGGTCGTGCGTTCCAGCAGTTCTGGCACCCGACGAACGTCTACATCACGAAGCGCGGATTCCCGCACTACTACAACTTCCTCGAGAGCTTCCCCGCGGTCGCGTGCGCCGACGCTGACGACCCGCACTCGTATGCGGCGTGGTCCGCCGCCGGTGCGGCGTCGGACGCCGCCTACGGGACGTTCGGTCGCATCTGGACGTGGGCCTCGTCGATCTGCGCCGCTTGGCCGAACAGCGATTCGGACCGCTACGTCGGACCATGGAACCGGATGACCGCGAATCCGGTCCTCGTCATCGGGAACCTGTTCGACCCTGCGACGCGATATCAGGGCGCGGTGACGGCTTCGAACCTCCTGCCGAACTCACGGCTGCTAACCGTCCACGGATGGGGACACACGTCGCTCTTCCTGTCGCAGTGTGCGGACGGGGTGCAGACGAGGTACCTCGTCGACCTCACGCTGCCGCCGGTTGGGACGGTCTGCGAGCAGGATCACGTGCCGTTCACGCCGTAGGCGCGCACACGCAGCCGAGATAGGAAAGCCCCGCGCAAGCGGGGCTTTCCGTTAGCAGGCCTGTAAGCCGGATTCTGTCGAGGGTGACCATCCCTCTTGGCAGCAACCCGGTCCCTGGGCGGGCCGCCTCGTAACGGGACCTGTTTGCCTTGCACCGGACGGGGTTTGGCGAGCCGTCGTGTCGCCACGACGCTGGTGGGCTCTTACCCCACCTTTTCACCCTTGCCTCGGCGTCTCCGGAGATGAAGTTCGCCGTTCGGCGGTTTCCTTTCTGTGCCACTTTCCGTCGGCTTTCGCCGCCTGGGTCGCCCCAGCGTCCTGCCCTGCGGTGTCCGGACTTTCCTCGAGCGTCAGACGCCCGCGGTCACCCGGCCTGCAGACCGAAGTGTAGCTGCGCGTTCGCCGAGCCGAGCTCGCCCCGCAGCGACGACTTGCACTCCGGGCACGTGATCATCCCGCCCGCGTGGAGCACGAACTCGCCGCACACGAGGCACTCGAGGCTGATTCCGCGCACGAGCGCCTGCAGCTCCTGCTCGAGCGTTCGGTGGAACGACGCAACGCTCACCGGTCGACCCTCATAGCTCGCGGAACACCCCGACGACCCGACCGAGGATCTGCACGTGCTGCGCATAGATGGGCTCCATCGCGTCGTTCTCGGGCTGCAGGCGCACGCGGCCGTTGTCGCGGAAGAAACGCTTCACCGTCGCCTCGTCCGCCGCCTCGTCGTCGCCGGCGAGCGCAACGACGATCTCGCCGTTTCGCGCGTCCTGCGCGCGCTGCACCACGAGGAGGTCGCCGTCGAGGATGCCGGCGTTGATCATCGACTCGCCCTTGACCCGCAGCAGGAAATCGCCGCGGAGGCGCTCGGGGACGGCGACGTGGTCTTCGACGTTCTCATCCGCGAGCAACGGCCCGCCTGCCGCGATCTGGCCGAGGAGTGGCAGCTTCGGCGCGTCGCCGCGCTCGGCCGGCACGGCCTGCGTCCGCTCGCGCCCGACGAGCTCGAGCGCCCGCGGCTTCGTCGGATCGCGGCGCAGCAATCCCGCGCGCTCGAGGTTCGCGAGGTGCGCGTGGACTGTCGACGGCGACGCCAGCCCTACGGCCTCGCCGATCTCTCTCACGGTCGGCGGATAGCCGTGCCGGTCGACGTACTCGACGAGGAAGTCCCAGATCTCCTGCTGTCGTCCCGTCAGCATCTCCGCCTCCAAAGGGTCGCGTGGTCGAACGTGTGTTCGTGACAAGGCTAGGGACTCCTTCGGACGTTGTCAACGCGCGGGCTCGCCGCCATCGCCCAACGAAATGCGAAAGGGGTCAGACCCAGAGGGTCTGACCCCTTGAAGCCGTCCATGCGCTGGAGAGGACTTGAACCTCCACGGGCCGTAAAGCCCACAAGGCCCTCAACCTTGCGCGTCTACCAATTCCGCCACCAGCGCTCGAGGGAAGGCAAGTGTAGCCAGGCCGTTATCGTCCGGCCGTGCGCGACCTCTGCCTCCTTGCGGTCGACGTGGCGACGGCGGCGGGCGCCGAGTATGCGGACGCGCGCGCGGTCGTCGGGAGGGAGCAGTACGTCGCGACGAAGAACGGCGCCGTGCAGCAGCTCGCCGACGCCGAGAGCGAGGGGATCGGCGTGCGCGTGCTCGTCGACGGCGCGTGGGGATTCGCGTCCGACCGCCGGCTTTCGGCGGACGGCGCCCGGGACGCGGCGCTGCGCGCCTGCGCGTTCGCGAAGGCCGTCGGCGGGGGCGGCCGGCGAGCGCTCGCGCCGCTGGAGCCGCAGACCGGCACGTACCGGACCGACGTTCGCATCGACCCGTTCTCGATCTCGCTTGCCGACAAGGCCGCGTTCTGCCTCCGCGCCGACGAGGCACTCGCCGGCCCGGCCGTCGTCGTGCGGCAAGCGATGGCGCGAGCGCTCCGCGAGCAGAAGGTGCTCGTTTCCTCGGAGGGGACGGACGTCGAGCAGGAGACGATCGAGTGCGGCGCGGGTCTCGACTGCGCCGCTGCCGGCGACGGTCTCTACCAGACGCGCAGCTTCCCCTCGGCATACGTCGGCATGGTCCAGCAGGCCGGCTGGGAGTTCGTCGAGGGCCTCGAGCTCGAGGCGCAGGCGCCCCGCGTCGCCGAGCAGGCGGCGGCGCTCCTGCAGGCGGACGTCTGTCCGGCGGAGGTCACGACGCTCGTCCTCGACGGCGACCAGGCGGCGCTGCAGGTGCACGAATCCGTCGGCCATCCGACCGAGCTCGACCGCGTCTACGGAACGGAGGCGGCGTACGCCGGCACGAGCTTCCTCAAGCCCGAGGATCTCGGCACGCTCCGCTACGGGTCGGAGCAGATGAACATCACCGCCGACCCGACGACGCCCCGCGGCCTCGGCACGTTCGCGTTCGACGACGAAGGCGTTCCCGCGACGCCGCAGCCGATCGTCGAGCGTGGGGTTCTCACCGGCTTCCTGACGTCGCGCGAGACGGCGGCTCGAATCGGTGCGGGAAACGGCGGGTCGATGCGCGCCGACAGCTGGAACCGGATGCCGCTCGTCCGCATGACGAACCTGCATCTCGAGCCCGGAGCCGGAACGCTCGAGGACCTGCTCGCCGACGTCGACGACGGCGTCTACATGGAGACGAACAAGAGCTGGTCGATCGACGACAAGCGGCTCAACTTCCAGTTCGGCACGCAAATCGCGTGGGAGATCAAGCGCGGCAAACTCGGGCGGATGCTGCGGGACGCGACGTACACCGGGATCACGCCCGTGTTCTGGGGGAAGCTCGACGCGGTCGCCGGGGCCGACTCGTGGACGATGTACGGCATCACGAACTGCGGCAAAGGCCAGCCGGGACAGGGAGCGCATGTGTCGCACGGCGCGGCACCCGCACGCTTCCGCGACGTCCAGGTCGGCGTATCGGCGTGACCCCGCGCGCGCTCGAGGTTGCGCGCGCCGCGCTCGAGAAGATCGACGGCGACGCAGATGTCGTCGCGCACGGCGAGTCATCCGGTCTCGCACGGTTCGCGTCGTCGGAGGTGCATCAACCGACGCTGATCGACAATCTCGTCGTGACGGTGCGTGTCGTGCGCGGGAACCGCGTCGGCGTCGCGCAGACGAACCGGATCGACGACGACGGCCTCACGGCCGTCGCCGCGCGCGCTGCCGACGCGGCGGCGAATGCGCCGGCGGACGCCGCGTTCCCCGGACTCGCGCAGCCGGCTGAAGGCGCGACAGTGGACGGATTCGACGACGCGACCGCCGCGTTGTCGCCGGAGGATCAGGCGCGCCGGGCGACGCACGCGATCGACGCTGCCGACTTCCCGGTCTACGGCTTCTTCACGAGTGGCGTGACGGATCTCGCCGTCGCATCCTCGACGGGCGTCGCCGTCGAGCAGCGGCTCACCGACGCGATGACGCTCGTCGTGGCTGCCGACGACGGCCGTTCCGGGTACGCCGAGGCGCTCTCCTGGCGCGACCAGGACGTCGGCGGCGCAGCCGTCGCACGCGAAGCCGCCGAAAAGGCGGAACGAACGGCTGCAGCCGAAGCTGTGGAGCCCGCCACGTACGCGGCCGTGCTCGAGCCGTACGCGATCGCGGACCTCCTGCACTCCTTCGCGTACGACTCCCTCGGAGCGCTCGGCCTGCTCGAGGAGCGCGGATTCTTCGCCGGACGAATCGGACAGCGCGTGTTCGACGAGCAGATCACGATCGCCGACGACCCGCACGACGTACGCGGGCTGCCGAAGGCGTTCGACTTCGAGGGTACCCCGACACAGCGGGTGGAGCTCGTCACCGACGGCGTCGCTCGCGGCGTCGTCTGGGACCGCGCGACGGCGAAGCGCGCCGGCGGTGGGCAGGAGACGACGGGCCACACGCCGCCGCAGGACGCGTTGACGTGGGGTCCGCTTCCACGGGCGCTGACGATCGCGCCCGGCAACGCCGAGTCGATCGACGAGCTCGCGCAACGCGTCGGCGACGGCCTGTACGTCACGCGCCTCCACTACCTCGGCGTCGTCCACCCGCGTGAAGGCGTGATCACGGGGATGACGCGCGACGGGACCTTCCGGATCCGCGCCGGAAAGATCGCCGAGCCACTCGTGAATCTGCGGTTCACGGTGTCGGTCCCGGAGCTCCTGGGGCAGGTGCTCGGCCTGACCCGCGAGACGAAGCTTGTGAACACGAGCAACTTCTATGGCGGCCGTTATCCGTACGGCGTACGCACACCGGCCGTCGCGACTGCTCGCTTCAACGTGACCGGCGTCGGAAGCGCGCCGGGGATCTAGCCGCTACCGCGCGATCGTGACACGCGTGTAGTCGACGTCGCCGAGGACGTTCTCGCGCCAGGCGCGCAACCTCGGCGAGACCCAGCGCGCATCCGCGACCCAGCAAATCGGGATCACACGCGCGACGCTTTGCAGCTGCCTGTCCAGGCGATCGAACGCGCCGTGTTGATCTGCGACTCCGAACGGGACCTGCAGCCCGACCGGCCCGAGCAGCGCCTCGCGCTGCGGATACAGCGCGGCGTCGCGGACGAGCCATGCGTCGGCAGGCGTCGAGGACGGGACGAGCTGCGGCCCCAAACCGACCTCGCGCCACTGCGCATAGAGGAGGCCGAGGGCGTATCGGAGTGTCGGGTCGGTCGGCTCCGCGATTCTCACGCGACGGAGCGGCAGCGCCGGGATGTCGTGCAACGCCCGCCGGTACGCGGTCGGATCTGCGGTGCCTGGATCCGCGACCGCGTACACAGCCGTGGCGCCGCCCTCGGCGACGAGTGCCTCGTAGTCGCCGCGGTTCGCGGTCGCCGCGTACGCCTGACGGATCCGCTCCGGAACCGCATCGTTTCCGAACTCGACGACGTCGACCGCAAGCAACGGCCGGACGTGCAGCCGCGGTGACCCGCGGAACGCGCCGACGTCGCCGAGCGGGATCGCCGCCTCGTCGAGCTCACCGCGGCGGATTCCACGCACCATTGCGAACCGACCGAGCCGCCGAAAGACGATCCTCCTCGCGCCCCGGCGGACCTCGACCGCATCCCGCGAGCCACGCACGAGACGAAACGGCCCTCTGACCGCCGGCGGTGCCGCGGCGATCGTCGTCAGCGCATACGGAAACCGCCGCCACTCGCGCGAGAGCTCGACGACGACCAGATCCGGCCTCGGGACGCGGACCTGCGCGACCGACGTGAAGATCCAGTTCGCGGGCGATGCGCGCAGGCGGCGGACGCGCCGCAGTTCCGCGGCGACCAGCGACGCCGAGCGGCAGGTGAAGGCCCAGACGCGAAAGCTGTGCGTCGCGCGCCAGGCGGTGCAGAGCCCCGGGACGACGCGGCCGCCGGCGTCCGTCCGCAGCGGCGTTGCGTACAGCGCACGAGCGATTCGTTGCTCGTCAGGCGTCGAGACGAGAGCAGGGTCGAGCGGCCAGCTGAACCCCGCCAGGCCGACGCGAATCGTGTCGGGTCGCCCATTGGGCGAGATCGCCGCCACGCGGGCGGGAGTGCCGGACGAGCACCCCGCGCAGAGGAGCGCGACGAGGACTAGCGCAGCTCGTGGAACAGCGCGACGCAGTTGATTGCGAACAGGATCGCGACGACGACCGTGACACGCGTCAGGTTGCGCTCGACGATGTGCGTCCCGCCCTGCGAGGCCGGTGTGTACCCCAGGCCGCCGAGACCGGCGTCGCGGCCTGAGTGCATGAGGATCAAACCGACAAGCCCGATCGAGAGCAGAACCTGGATGACTGCGAGCGCCTGAATCATCGGCCCGCAGGGTACCTACCGGTCGACGACCTCGACGATCGCGTCGATCAACTCCGCGGCGATCCGGTCCTTCGTCACGTACCCCGCGGCACCGGACTTACGTGCGCGGTCGACGTCGGAGCGCGAGTTCGATCCCGTGAGCATCAGTACGCAGGTCGACGGACGGTCGGCGAGGATCTGGCGCGTCGCCTGGAAACCGTCCATCACGGGCATCGCGATGTCCATCAGGACGACGTCGGGATCGATCGACCGCGCGAGCTCGACCGCCTCACGTCCGTCACGTGCGTGGCCCGCGACCTCGATCCGCTCGTCGGTTGCGAGAATCGCCTCGAGGGCCTGCGCAAACAGCCGGTGGTCGTCGGCGATGAGGACGCGAATAGATATCGGCAGTTTCGCGGCAGCCTCCGACATGCCCCGCCGAAATATGCCCTGTTACGGTGCGTTTGTGAAGCCCGGGGACGCGCGGGAGCGGATCCAGAAGCTGCTCGTCACCGGCGACAACCGGCTCAAGCAGGGCGTCGACCCTGCAAAGGCGCGTGAAAGCTACGAGCAGGCATTGACCGCGGCACGAGAGGCGGGGCTCGAAGACACGATCCGGCCGCTCGTCGAGCTCAGGCTTGCGGACCTCGAGCGGCTGCGAGGAGAAGCTCCTCCACCCGCGCCGCCTGGCGGTTGACGTCGTAGCGCTCGGCCGCGGCCCGGGCGGCAGTATTCGGGCACGGGAGCGAGGCCGCAGCCCGCAGGGCGTCGGCCAGCGCCTCCTCGTCGGCGGGGTCGACGAGCACGCCTGCCTCGGGCGGAACGAACTCCTGCGGGCCGCCGATCCGCGTCGCGACGACGCTGCGGCCGCACGCCATCGCCTCGAGTAGCGCCTGGCCGAACGGCTCGATCAATGCCGGCCCGCAGACGACGTGCGAGGCGGCGATGCGTTGCGGGACGTCGACGTGGGGGACGACGCCGACGATCTCCACGCCGGCACGGCCCTCGAGCTGAGCGCGGAGCGGACCGTCGCCGACGAAGGTCAACGTGCCGGAACCGATCCGCTCGAACGCGCGTGCAAGCCGGAGGACGTTCTTGCGCTCGGTCAGCGAGCCGAGGCAGAGAAAGCGCGACGGTGCGTCCGGCGACGGCTCGACGCGGAAGCGCGCGAGGTCGACGCCCGAGGGGATCACGTGTGTCTTGCCGCGCGCTTCGACGACCTTCGACTCGAGCTCGCGACGCAGGTACTCCGACACCGCGATCACCGCGGACGCACGGCGCACGACGAAGCGCGTCGCCTCGGCGATTCCCGGGTACGCGCCGATGTTGCGAACGTCCCGGCCGTGGGCTGTGACGACGAGCGGCGCGCGCGACGCGAGCGCGGCGATCAGGCCGGTAGGAACGAGAAAGTGCGCGTAGACGACGTCGGGCCTGAACGAGCGCACCTGCGCGACCGTCGTCTGGGCGAGCGTTGCGTAGCGGAGCGGCCCGCCGGCGCGGTGGTCGAGAACCGCGCGGTCGAGCATGTGGCCGCGCGCGGCGAGCGCCGTTTCCAGATCGCGTACGAAGACTCCGAGGTCCGGGTCGTCCGCCCCCGGGTAGAACTGCGAGACGAGGAGGATGCGCACGCGCGCATTCTTGCGCGCGTGCGCATCTGCCACTCGCTTACTTCGCGGACTCGTACTGCTTCGCGTCGAAGACGTCCGCGAGGCTGTTCACGCTCGCGTCGCGCGTCGACAGCGGCCTGAGCCCGTATCGCTGTTCGATCGTCGCGAGGATCGACGTCGTGTCGTACTGCGTGTGATCGACGACCTCGTTCCCGCGCAGGAACGGCGAGACGACCAGCGTCGGGATCCTCGTCCCCGGCCCCCAGATGTCGGAGCGACCGGGTGCTGCCGGATTCTGCGGCGTCCCCGGCGGCGGGACGTGATCCCATTCGCCGCCGAACTCGTCGTACGTGACGATGACCATCGTGTTCTTCGCGCAGGCGCTGTTCTCGATCGTCTGCAGAAGTGACACGAGGTGATTGTCGCTCCCGGTCTCGCTCGAGTAGCCGGGGTGCTCGTTCTCGAGCCCGAACGGCTTGATGAAGCTGACGGGCTTCAGCGCGCAGTCCTTTCCTGACGCCTGCGCCGTCTGGATGAACTCCTGCTCGTCGCGGAGGTGCGCGCGACGGTTTGCGAGGCCCTCAGGCGTGTCGGGATCGAACGCCTTGAAGTAGTTGAACGGCTGGTGGTGGTACTGGAACACGTTGCTCGGGCAGTGCGGGAAGACGGCGATCCCCGCCGACGGGTCCACCTCGGGGTCCGCGCACGTCGGCCCGTTGCCATTCGTCCAGCCCGGAGCGTCGACGTCCCCGTTCGCGTTCGACCAGCCGCCTGCGTACCAGGCCCAGTCGATCCCGCCTGCGCTCAGGCGGTCGCCGATCGTCGGGTTGGTCTGCGCCGGGAGCTTCGCGCCGAACGCGCCGAACGGCCGGTACGGCGGCTGCGACGTGTTCACGGCGTAGTCGCCGCACGCAAGCGGGAGCGCCGTCGAACCGCACTTCACGGTCAGCTCGCGATCGCGGATGCTCGAGGCGTCCGGCGAGACGTACAACGGATACGTCGCGAGCCCCCACGTCGCGTTGAGCGACCGCGTCTGCACCATCCCGTTCCGGTCGACGACCGAGTGCCGGTCAGCGCTTGTCCCGTCGCTCACGGCATTCGGAAAGACGGGTGTCGTCGCGGCGATCAGCCACTGGTGGTTCAGGAACGACCCGCCGAACGCGGACTGGAAGAAGTTGTCTGCGATCGCGTAGTGCGGATGGCCGCCCGAATGCAGGTAGCGGTAGATCGGCAATGCACGCGTGTCGTAGACGCCCATCGTCATGCCCGCCGCGTCGCTGCCGGTTGCGTACCGGTCTTGCCGCCCGCCGTCGAGCTGGAACTGCTCCTGGTAGAACTTGTGCACGAGGTCTCGCGTGCAGCCGCCCGGCAGCCCTTGACCTTCGGGGACACCGAACGGGAAAGCGAAAGCCTTCGACACCGTCGGACACGTCGTCGCCGTCGGCGGGAGCAACGAATCGATCGTCCACCATGTGTTCGAGAACGCGCTCGAGAACCCGTGGGCCGTGTCGTTGCAGGTCGCGGGCAGCCCGACGAGGTTGACGTCGTTCTGCAGCAGGCACGTGAACGGAACGCCGTTCTGGTCGACCTGAGTCGTGTGGCGAGGGTCGGCGTTCGCGAGCCCGTTCACGCCCTCCCAACCCCCGTAGAGATTGTCGAAGCTGTGGTTCTCCTCGTAGATCACGACGATGTGATCGAGGCGGGACAGCCGGTCGTTGCCGGCACCCTTGCCGTTGCCGTTGGCGCCCGCGGCTGCGGAGGCTCCGATCGCGGCAAAGACGATGACGGCAGCGAGCGCGACCATGCGGCGGCCACCGAGTCGGTGCAACACCCTGCTCATGTTCTCCCCTCGTTCGTAGACCCGGTGCGCGAGGATAGCGCGCCGCGTGCGCGCCCGTAAGGCGTCGACCCGCCCTGATACACAATTGCGGCCGTGGAGCAACCGGTCGTCCATGTCGGGGGCCTGACGAAGGTCTTCAAGGTGCCCGAGCGCGAGGCGGGCTTGCGCGCGGCCGCGAAGAGCCTGGTCCGTCGACGCACACGCGACGTGCGAGCGGTCGAGTCGATCTCGTTCGACGTCGCGCGCGGTGAGGTGGTCGGTTTCCTCGGGCCGAACGGCGCAGGCAAGACGACGACGTTGAAGATGCTCTCGGGCCTGCTCTATCCGAGCGGCGGCGAGGCTCGAGTCCTCGGCTACGTCCCGTCGAAGCGCGAGCGCGACTTCCTGCGCCAGATCACGCTCGTGATGGGGAACCGGAACCAGCTCCAGTGGGACCTGCCTGCGCTCGATTCGTTTGAGCTGAACCGCGCGATCTACCGAGTCCCGCACGAGCAGTTCCGCTCCACGCGGGACGAGCTCGTCGAGTTGCTCGAGGTCGGCGACCTCGTCCGGAAGCCGGTTCGGAACCTCTCGCTCGGCGAGCGGATGAAGGTCGAGATCGTGGGCGCGCTGCTGCACCTGCCGCAGGTGTTGTTCCTCGACGAGCCGACGATCGGCCTCGACGTGACGATGCAGAAGCGGATCCGCGCGTTCGTGGGCGAGTACAACCGCAAGCACGGCGCGACGGTGCTCCTGACGAGCCACTACATGGCGGACGTGGAGGCGTTGTGCCGGCGCGTGATCGTCATCCACCACGGGCGGATCCTGTTCGACGGCCAGCTGAGCGCGCTCGGAAACGAGTTCGCCGCGTACAAGACGATCGGCGTCGTTCTCGAGAACGGCGCTGCGCCGCTGGACGCGTACGGCGAACTGATCCACCGCGACGGCGATCGCGCAACGCTGCGCGTGCCGAAGGCGGAGACGTCCCGCGTCGCGGCACGCCTGCTTTCCGAACAACAGGTTCTCGACCTCACGATCGAGGAGCCGCCGATCGAGGACGTGATCGAGCTCGTGTTCGCGCAGCCGCAATGACCGTCGAGGCCGCGCCGCTCCCGCAGGCCGGCCGGCTGCGGTCGTTCGTCGACTTCTACGCGACGACGATGCGAACGGCGGTCGCGACGCAATTCCAGTACCGCGCGGCGAACTACTTCTACATGCTCGGGATGGTCGCCGAGCCCGTGATCTACCTCGTCGTCTGGTCTGCGATCGCGCGCTCCAACGGCGGCAACGTCAACGGGATCACGGCCGAGGGATTCGCCGCGTACTACATCGTCTGGACGCTCGTCCGGAACATGAACATCGTCTTCGGCGCGCCGTTCTGGGAATGGCGGATTCGCGAGGGCCAGTTCTCCGGCCAGCTGCTTCGGCCGATGCACCCGATCCACTTCGACATCGCGTACTTCGCCGGCTGGAAGTTCGTCGTCATCATCCTGTGGATTCCGATCGCCGTCGGTCTCTCGCTCGTGTTCCATCCGGCACTGTCCCCCTCCGCGCTCGAGATCGCGGTGTTCCTGGTCGCGATCTGGGGCGCGTATCTCCTGCGCACAGCGGTCCAGGAGACGATCGGGATGCTGAACTTCTGGACGACGCGCGGCGCAGCGGTCTTCGATCTCTACATGGCGAGCGAGCTGCTTCTGTCGGGCCGGCTCGTACCGCTGAAGCTGATGCCGGAATGGGTGCAGACGCTCGCGAACTTCCTCCCGTTCAAGTGGACGTTCGGCTTCCCGATCGAGTCGCTCGTCGGGAACATGTCGACCCAATCGCTGTTGCTCGGCCTGGCGGCACAAGCGCTGTGGATCGTCGGCAGCTTCGTCGTCTTCCGGTTCGCGTTTCGCTTCGCGGTCCGGCATTACTCGGCGGTCGGCGGATGAATGCGATTCGGATCGGCTGGCTCTACTTGAAGGTCGGCGTGATGAACGAGCTTCAGTACCGCGTCAACTTCTTCGTCCAGCTGCTCCAGTCGCTGATCCAGGTCGGGACAGGGCTCGTGATGCTGTCGCTCGTCTACTCGCACACGAAGGAGCTCCACGGCTGGAGCGAAGCGGAGCTGTTGACGCTGATCGGCGTCCAGATCGTGCTCGGCGGCGTCATCCACACGTTCATCCAGCCGAACATGGAGCGGCTGCTCGAAGACGTCCAGCAAGGGACGCTCGACTACGCGTTGACGAAACCGCAGGACTCGCAGGTCCTGCTCAGCGTGCGGCAGGTGCGTATGTGGCAAGTCGTCGAGATGATCTCGGGGCTGATCCTGGTGATCGTCGGCTTGACCCGTCTGGAGCAGTCGATCGGGCCGGTCGACGTGCTCGCGTTCGCGTTCTCACTCGCCGTCGGCGCCGTGCTGATCTATTGCTTCTGGTTGATCGTCACGACCGGGGCGTTCTGGGTCGTGCGCATGGAGCATGTCCTCGAGCTGTTCGAGGGCGTCTACCAGACCGGTCGCTGGCCGGTCGGCATCTATCCGGGCTGGCTGCGCTACAGCGTCACGTTCCTCGTCCCGGTCGCGTTCGCCGTCACCGTCCCGGCGCAGGCGCTGACGTCACGTCTGCAGCTGCAGACGTTCCTGATCTCGGTCGGCTTCGCGGTGGTTCTGTTCACCTTCACGCGCTGGTTCTGGCATTTCGGCCTGCGGCGCTATTCCGGCGCCTCGGCGTAGCCGGAACCGAGTCGCACGTCGACTCCGCGCGCGTCTAGCGCTGCGCGTCGTACATCCCCCACTCATCGCGAAGCGCGTTGCAGATCTCGCCGACCGTGCAGCGCGCGCGCAAGGCCTCGCGCATCGGCGGCAGGAGATTCCCGGTGCCGCGCGCCGTCTCGCGGACGCCGTCGATCGCGGCATCCGCCGCGGACGCATCGCGCTCCGCGCGGACGCGCTGCGTCCGGTCGAGCTGGCGCCGTTCCGCCTCCGGATCGAGCCGGTGCAGCTCGATCGGCTCGGTCTCCGACTCGGTGAAGCGGTTGACGCCCACGATTACCCGCTCTCCCGCCTCGATCTCGCGCTGATAGGCGAACGCGGCCTGCTCGATCTCGTCCTGCACGAATCCCTGCTCGATCGCCGCGACCGCGCCTCCGAGCTCGTCGACGCGCTCGATCAGCTCCCACGCGCGCGCCTCGAGCTCATCCGTCAGCGCTTCGATGAAATACGCGCCCCCGAGCGGGTCGGCTGTATCCGTTCCGCCGGCCTCGTGCGCGAGCAGTTGCTGCGTCCTGAGCGCGATCCCGGCGCTGCGCTCCGTCGGAAGCGCCAGCGCCTCGTCGTAACCGTTCGTGTGGATCGACTGCGCGCCGCCCGCAACGGCCGACAGCGCCTGGATCGCCACGCGCACCACGTTGTTCTCGGGCTGCTGCGCCGTCAGCGTCGAACCGCCGGTCTGCGCATGGAAGCGAAGCGCCTGCGCTTTCGGGTTCGTCGCGCCGAACCGGTCGCGCATGATCCGCGCCCACAACCGTCGCGCGGCGCGGAACTTCGCGACCTCCTGGAAGAAGTGGTTGTGCGCGTTGAAGAAGAACGAGAGCCGGACGCCGAAGTCGTCCGGCGAGAGCCCCGCGTCGATCGCGGCTTTGCAGTACGCGATGCCGTTTACGAGCGTGAACGCGAGCTCCTGAACGGCCGTCGATCCTGCCTCGCGAATGTGGTACCCGGAGATCGAGATCGTGTTCCACTTCGGAATCCGATCGGCGCAGTACGCGAAGAGATCCGTCGTCAGCCGCATCGACGGCCGCGGCGGAAAGATGTAGTTCCCGCGCGCGACGTACTCCTTGAGGATGTCGTTCTGGACGGTGCCGCGAAGCGCCGTGCCGTCGACGCCCTGCTCCTCAGCGACGAGCTCGTAGAGAAGGAGCAAGAGGGCGGCCGGTGCGTTGATCGTCATCGAGGTCGACACCTCGCCGAGCGGGATCGACTCGAACAGCAGCTCCATGTCGGCGATCGAGTCGATCGCGACACCGGTCCGACCCACCTCGCCGACGGCGCGCGGATCGTCCGAGTCGTACCCGAGCTGCGTCGGCAGGTCGAACGCGACGCTGAGCCCGGTCTGGCCGCGCTCCAGGAGATACCGGAATCGCCGGTTCGTCTCTTCGGCGGAGGCGAAGCCTGCGTACTGACGGATCGTCCACGGCCGCCCGCGGTACATGTCCCGGTACGGCCCGCGAGTGAACGGAAACTCGCCGGGCGGCTCGAGCGCGTCCCGCGCGTCCTCGGCGGTATAGACCGGCTTGATCTCGATCCCGGACTCGGTCTCGCGGGCCGAACCGTCGGCGGCGGCACGATCGCCCGTCTCAGACCCCCGGTCGGTCGTCGCCATTCCGGGATCGTACGTCCGTCGGTCCGCGCAGGACGAGCGTGTTCAGGTGGGGTTCCGGCAAATAGCCGAGCTTCCCGTTCAACGAGCGCATCGGCGTGTTGCGCTCCTCGCTGCCGGTCACGAGCCGCCGGAACCCGGCTCGCTTCGCGGCGGCGATCTGCGTCCGCTTCAGCGCCGTTGCGATACCCCGCCGCCGCCACGCGCGCTTCACCGCCGTCAGACCGTTGTACGCGTCACGCCCGAGGTCGTCGAGCGTCGCGTAGCCGACGGGCTCGTCGCCGACGAGCGCGATGAAGAAGAGCTCGGGTTTCCGTGTCGGCCGGTCGATCTCGATCGAGCGGAACTGCTCGTACGTCGTCGGCCCCGGGAATCCCGGGATGTCGGCGGTGCCTTCGACGGCGACCTCGAACAGCGCGTCCGTCAGGTCCGGACGCTCCGCGCGGGACACGATCGTGACGTCGGCGGGCAGGTCCGGCATCACCGCGTCGACGCCGTCCAGGTCGAACGAGAGCCACTTCTCGCCGCCGACGACGCGATAGCCGCGCCGCTCGAGGTAGGCGCGCGACTCCGTGTCGACCTCGCGCGTCTCCCCTTCCAGCTCCTCCTTCTCGCCTGCCTCGGCGATCGCCGCGGCCGCCGCGAGCATTGCCGAGCCGATGCCACGGCGGCGGAGGCCGGGCACGACGACGACGTGCCCCTCCGCATGGCCGGCGGGTATGCCGGTGTAAACGAAGCCGCACGCCGCCGGTTCACCGTGGAGGCGCGCGACGAGGAAGGTGTTGAGCGTCAGTGTCTGGAGCGTGTTACGGAGGTTCTCGATGCGCGGCGGAGTCCGCTCGGGATCCGCCGCGGCGCGGACCGCGATCAGCGTCTCCAGGTCCGCGTCCGTTTCGACCCGCGTGATCGCGAGGCCGCGAATGTCATGCACAGGTGTCTCCTTCGGTGAGGTGGGGCTACGGGTGACGCGTGTGTTCCATGGCACTCACCTCCCGGCGCGCCAGTCGCGCGCCATCGGAGAACGTGCAGCGATAGTACGCCCGTGCCGATTCACGTCAAGCTGTTCGCGGGGCTGCGCGAGCGTGCCGGCTGGTCCGACCGCGACGTCGACGGGGCGAAGCGCGTCGCGGACGTCTGGCCGTTGCTCGAGCTCGGCGACGAGCCGCCGGGCCTCCTCTACGCCGTGAACAAGGAGTACGCCGCGCGCGACCGCGCGCTCGCCGACGGCGACGAGGTCGCGCTGATCCCGCCGGTGAGCGGCGGCGCATTTCGGCTCAGCGAGACCCCGCTGTCCCTCGACGCCGTCGTCGCCGAGGTGGCGCGCGACGAGGCCGGCGCGATCGCGACCTTCACCGGCACGACCCGCGTGCACTCCCGCGGGCGGAACGTGGATCACCTCGACTACGAGGCGTATCCGGGCATGGCCGAGAAGGTGATGGGCGAGATCGCCGACGAGCTGCGTGGGCGCTACGAGATCTGCGAGATCGCTATCCATCACCGGACCGGCCGCGTCGACATCGGCGAGCCGTCGGTCGTGATCGCCGTCTCGGCGCCGCATCGGGAGGCCGCCCTTGCCGCGTGCAAGGACGCGATCGACACGCTCAAGGAACGCGTGCCGTTGTGGAAGAAGGAGGTCTACGAGGGCGGCGCCGAGTGGGTGGGCCGGGGGTCGTAGGCACAATGGGTGGAATGGAGCAGTACCCCGAGGAGTGGCGGCAGTACGACCCGATCCAGCCTCGGGGCGGCGTCGACTGGCGCGGCGTGCTCCGGAAGCTCTGGGCCCCGCTCGCGGCGATCGGCGCGTTCCTCGCCAAGTTCGGCGCGGTGCTGCTCAAGTTCAAGTTCCTCTTCTCGATGGTCATCTCGTTCGGCGCGTACCTCCTGTTCGGTCCGTGGTGGTTCGCGCTCGGGCTGGTCGGGCTGCTGTTCGTCCACGAGATGGGCCACGTGCTCGAGGCACGACGGCAGGGCCTTCCCGTCTCCGTTCCCGTGTTCATCCCGTTCATGGGCGCGATGATCACGATGAAGCAGATGCCGCACAACGCGTGGCGCGAGGCGCGGCTCGCGATCGCGGGGCCGATCCTCGGTTCGCTCGGCGCGCTCGTCCTCTACGTGCTCGGCGCCGCGTACGACTCGCACGACCTGAAGGCGCTCGCGTTCCTCGGCTTCTTCATCAATCTCTTCAACCTGCTGCCGGTCCTCCCGCTCGACGGCGGCCGCATCACCGCGGCACTGCATCCCGCGCTCTGGTTCGTCGGGTTTGCCGCGCTTCTGGCGCTCGTGATCTACCGGCCGAACCCGATCCTGATCCTGATCCTGCTGCTCGCAGCGTCAGAGCTCTGGCGCCGCTGGCAGCTGCGGCGGTTCCCGGAGGCGCACGAGTACTACCGCGTCCCCGCGCACCTCAGGCTGGTGATGGGAGTGCTCTACTTCGGGCTTGCCGCGGCGCTCGTGTTCGGCATGCACGCGACACACGTTCCCCACTCGTTCTGATGGAAGACCGCCGGATCCTGACGGCGCACGAACGCGCCGCCGATCTCGAGCACCACGTCACGACGATCGCGGCCGAGTTCCGCGAGGGCTTCGAGGCCGTCGATCGCATCGACCGGCCGGCGGTGACGATGTTCGGATCGGCGCGCGTACGCGAGGGATCCGCCCCCTACGAGCACGCGCGCGCCGTTGCGCGGCTGTTCGCCGAGCGCGGCTGGGCCGTGGTCACCGGCGGCGGTCCCGGCGTGATGGAAGCGGCGAACCGCGGCGCGAAGGAAGGCGGCGGCCTCTCGATCGGGTTCAACATCGAGTTGCCGCACGAGCAGTTCGTCAACCCGTACCTCGACATCGGTCTGACCTTCCGTCACTTCTACGCGCGGAAGACGATGTTCGTGAAAGCTGCGGAGGGATTCGTCGTCTTCCCCGGGGGGTTCGGCACCGCGGACGAGCTCTTCGAGGCGCTGACGCTGATCCAGACGGGGAAGGTGCTGCACTTCCCGCTCGTCTTGTTCGATTCCGCGTACTGGGACGAGCTGCTCGACTGGTTCCGCGACGACCTGCTCGCCGACCAGATGATCTCGCCCGAGGACGTCGACCTGCTCCACGTCACCGACGATCCGGCCGACGCGGTGTTCCAGGTGATCGAGTGCTACGAGCGCCGGTGCGCGCACGTCCCGGCGGAGCCGGTGAAAGCCGACGCGCAATGACGGCGCCGCGTTACGCACGCTTCGCGCGATGAACCTTCGCGACCTGCCGTCGGTCGACGAGCTCGCGCGGGTCTTCGACGACCCGCTCGCCGTCGACGCGGCACGCGCCGTCCTCGACCGCGCGCGCGAGGAGATCCGCACCGGCGCCGATCCGGGCGACCTCGCGACGCGGGTCCGCGCAGAGATCGCGGCGGCGCGCGCGCCGGCACTGCGCCGCGTCGTGAACGCGACCGGCGTGATCGCGCATACGAATCTCGGTCGTGCGCCACTCGCCGCCGAGGCGCTCGACCGCGTGCAGGCGGCCGCCGGGAGCTACTCGAACCTCGAATTCGACCTTGCGCGCGGCGCGCGCGGATCGCGTCAGGATCACGTCGCCCCGATCCTCCGCCGTCTCACGGGCGCCGAAGCGGCGCTCGTCGTGAACAACAACGCGGCCGCCGTGCTGCTCGCGCTGGCGGCACTCGCCGAGGGCCGTGAGGTCCTCGTCTCGCGTGGCGAGCTGATCGAGATCGGTGACGGCTTCCGCATCCCGGACGTTCTCGCACGCTCGGGCGCGCACCTGCGCGAAGTGGGAACCACGAACCGCACACGTGCGGCCGACTACGACCATGCGGTTGGACCGAACACGGCGCTCCTCCTCCGCGTCCACCAGTCGAACTTCCGCGTCGTCGGCTTCACCGAGCACCCGACGGTCGGCGAGCTGGCGGACGTCGCCCGCAAGCACGGGCTCCCGCTCGTCGACGACCAAGGCTCCGGCGCCCTCGTCGCATTCGCGGACGAGCCGACCGCGCGCGAGAGCCTCGCCGCGGGCGCCGATCTCGTCTGCTTCTCGGGCGACAAGCTGCTCGGCGGGCCCCAGGCCGGCATCGTCGTAGGAAGGGCCGAGCTGGTCGAGCGGCTGCGCCGGCATCCGCTCCAACGGGCGCTGCGGGCCGACAAGCTCACGCTCGCCGCACTCGAGGCAACGCTCGCGCTGTACCTCGACGCGCCCGAGCGGATCCCGGTCGTCCGGATGGCGCGCGAAGACGCTGCGGTCGTCCGCGAACGGGCGGAGCGACTCGCGTCACTCGTCGGCGGAGACGTGGAAGAGACCGTTGCGCGCGCGGGCGGCGGGGCGCTCCCGCTCGCCGAGCTGCCGAGCTTCGCGTGCGCCGTCGAGGAACCGCTCGCAGAGAAGCTGCGCGCGGCCGATCCGGCCGTCGTCGCGGTCGTCCGTGACGGCCGCACGCTGCTCGACTGCCGGACGATCGCGGACGGCGAGGTCGAGACGGTCGCAGCCGCCGTTCACGCATGCCGCTGACGATCGGCACGGCCGGCCACATCGACCACGGCAAGACGTGGCTCGTCCGCGCGCTGACGGGCAAGAACACCGACCGCCTGCCGGAGGAGCAGCGGCGAGGGATCTCGATCGATCTCGGCTACGCGCCGCTCGAGCTTCCGGACGGACGCCGCCTCTCGTTGATCGACGTTCCGGGGCACGAGCGGTTCGTCCGCACGATGGTTGCCGGCGCAACCGGGATCGACCTCTTCCTGCTCGTGGTCGACGCGGCCGAGGGTGCGATGCCACAGACCCACGAGCACCTCGCGGTGCTGCGGCTGCTGGGTGTCCGCCACGGCGTCGTCGCGGTGACGAAGGCGGACGCGGTCGAGCCGGACGTCCTCGAGCTCGCGCTCGACGAGGTTCGTGCGCTCGTCCCCGAAGCGGCGGCCGTCGCCGTCAGCGCGAAGACCGGGGCGGGACTGGACGAGCTCCGCGCCGCCCTCGCTCGCGCAGCCGACGCGGCCGGCGGAGCGCGCGGCGAGTCGACGAACGGGCGGCCACGGCTCTACGTGGACCGCGTCTTCACGCTCCATGGGATCGGCACCGTCGTGACCGGGACGCTCTGGTCGGGGCGGATCGCCGTCGGCGACAGGCTGCGTGCGGAGCCGGCCGGCATCGAGGTGAGGGTTCGCAGCGTGCAGGTGCACGACGAGCCCGTCGACGCGGCGGCTGCGGGTCAACGCGTCGCGTTGTCGCTCCCAGGGATCGACCGCGACCGGCTTCGTCGCGGGGACGTGCTGCTCGAGCCGGGCGCATACACGCCGACCTATCGCCTCGATGTCGAGCTCGAGGAGCTTGCGCCGATCCCGGAACGCGCGCTCGTCCACCACGGAACGTCGGCGACGCTCGCGCGAGTCGTTCGGAACGGCGCGTTCGCTCAGGTACGGCTCGCCGCGCCGGTCGTCGCAGCACGCGGCGACCGCATCGTCCTCCGCGCGGGAACGACGATCGGCGGCGGAACGGTGATCGACGCCGCACCCGCGAGGCATGCCGACGCCGACCGGTTCGAACGCGCGGCGCGAGGCGAGCAGCTTGTGCACGCACCGGTCCGCGACGACGGCGGCGAGTGGCGCTTCTCCGACGAGTGGCTCGACGAGCTCCGGGCGCGGCTGGTCCACGAGATCGACGCCGCCGACCCGCTCGACCCGGGCGCCCCGGCGCCCACGGATTCCTGGGCCGCGGCGGTCGTCCCGCGGCTCGGCCTGGAGCGGCGCGGGTCGAAGCTGTACTGGCCGGGGAAAGCGCCGACGCTCGGCGCACGGGAGCACGAGGTCGCGGCACTCGAGGCGCAGCTGGGGCTCGAGCCGGTGAAGGTCGGCGACGCCCAACTGGCGCGCGTGCTCGAGGATCAGGGTCGGCTGGTTCGCGTCGGCGACGGGTTCGCGGTCTCACCGGCGGCCTTCGCGGCTGCGCGCGCGACGTTGGTCGACGAGCTCGAGCGGCACGGCCGGGTCACGCTCGCGCGGTACCGCGACCTGCTCGGTGCGTCGAGGAAGACAGCCCAGATGCTGCTCGAACGATTCGACGCGGACGGCCTGACGCGCAGAATCGGCGACGAGCGCGTCGCCCGCCGCAGCGCTCTAGGATCGAGGCATGGCGGATGACGCAGCAACGCTCCGCGGGCTGATCGAGCGCTACAACGACGCGTGGAACCGGCAGGACGTGGACGCGATCGTCGCGCTGCACGCGCCGGATTTCGTGTTCCACAACTGGACGGCCGGAGAGACGGTGGAGGCGGACGCGGCCCGCGACCACATCGCCCGCATCTTCGCGAACACGCCGTCGCTCCGGTTCACGGGTCGGCGGCTCTACGCCGCCGACGGCCTCGTCGTCAGCGAGTGGACCGCGACCGCCGACCGCAACGGAGCGACGATCGAGTGGGACGGCGTCGACATCTTCCCGTTCGAAAACGGCCTGATCAAACGCAAGGACGTCTACTCGTCGTCGCACGCGCCCCGAACGAGGGATGGCGCAGACAGCGATTCGCGACGAATCTAAGTCCGCGGCACGTTGGTCCTCAAACTGCGGAAAGGCGGCAAAAAATATGTCTGCGGCTACGCTCAAGCGAAAGCTTCGCGGCTTCCCCGTCGCGAACCTCTCGGTCAAGCTGACCGGCAACTAGCCGGCTCGGTCGATGCGTCCGGCCGGAACGTCCGGCCGGACCTGGAACCGCCCCTCCCCCGGCTCCGCTACGGATTCGCGACGACGACGTGGATCGTCCGCGTCGCCGCCGGCTTCTCGTTCGGCCCGATCGCGCGCACGAACAGCGTGTGCGGCCCGTTCGCTTCCTTCGTCGTGTCCCAGCTGCCGGTTGCGCCGCCGAGGATGTACGGCGCCGCGGCCTCGATGTCGCGGACGACGCCGTCGACGAGGAACTCCACCCGGATCGGCGTCCCGCGCACCGCGGCCTCGACGTGGACCTGGCCCGCGAGCTTCTGATTCTCGTACACGGAGACCGCCGTGATGCGAATCGCCGGGTTCGCGACCGTGACGACCGTCGACGTTCGGGCGACGCTGCCGTCCCGCGCGACGGCGCGAAGCGTCAGAACGTGGCGCCCGTTCGGCTCATGCGTCGTGTCCCACGACGTCGCGCCGTAGAGATACGGCGAGGCGCGTTCGGTGTCGCGGACCTTTCCGTCGAGGAGGAAGTCGACGTGGTCGGCGTCCTTGCCGCTCGTCACGGCACCCCACGGCACGGCGCCGTGGACGGTCGTGCCGAAAGCGACGCCGGCGGTCGCGACATCGAACGGCAACGGCGGCGGGGTCACCCCGTGTGCGTAACTCTGCGTGTATGCGAGAAAGCGGCGCCAGTCCCAGTAGCGGCCGGGGTCGGTGTGGTGCGCGTAGCCGCCGAACAGGCCCGGGTGCGACGGGTCGGGAACCTCGGCGTGACCGATCAGGTGCCGGCGGTCGATCGGCAGGAGGTAGCGCCTGAGCACGGTCGCCGACAGCTCGGCCGATGCACGGTACTCGGCGTCGGTGAACGTCGAGTCCACGCCTGTGTAGCCCTCGTTCTCGATCCCGATCGAGTGTGCATTCACCCAGGCGTTTCCCGCATGCCAGGCAACGCGACTCAGCGGGACCATCTGCGTCACGGCGCCGTCGCGTGACACGACGAAGTGCGCGGAAACGTGCGCGTGCGGGTTCTGGAACCACGCGACCGCCGACGCGAACGTGCCTTCGGTGACGTGGACGACGAGAAGCCGAATCGCCGACGCGCGGCGCGGGTCGTGCGAGTAGTTGTGCGGATTCGCCGGCTGGAACGGCACGTGCAACGCGGCGAGGGCGCGCGTTGCGGGAACGACGACGAGGCAGGCGGCTACTAGAAAGGCGAGGCGGCGCATGAGCGGCGGCGTCAACCACCATCGCCCGCGGGCGACGGGTTGTCAACCGGTGCACCGAACGCGCCACCGCCCGGCGTCTCGATCGTGATCACGTCGCCGGCCGCGAGGTCTGTCGTCGTCTTTCCGGGCAGCTCCTGTCCGTTCAGCGAGTTCCGGCCGACGGCGCCGTTTCCACCGCCGCGTGTTCCCGCCGGCGGATGCCGGCGACGCTCGGAGATGATCGACAGCCGACATGGCTCGAGGACGCGCAGCTCGCGCACGACACCGTCGCCGCCCGCGTGTCGACCGTCGCCGCCGGACCCCGGACGGAGGCCGTAGCGCTCGACGCGGAGCGGATACTGGAGCTCGAGGGCCTCGACCGGCGTCGACAGCGTGTTCGACATCGCGACGTGCACACCGTCGGGGCCGGCCTCGTCGACACACGCGCCCTGGCCGCCGCCGATCGTCTCGTAATACGTGAAGCGGTCGTTGCCGATCGTGACGTTGTTCATCGTTCCCTGGCCCTGCGCCGGCGCGGAGATCGCGCCTGCGAATGCGCGCATCACGACGTCGACGATCCGTGACGACGTCTCGACGTTCCCGGCGGCGACGGCGGCGGGCGGGGTCGCGTTGACGAGGGAGCCGTGGGGTGCGCGAACCGTGACCGGGGCGAACGCGCCTCCGGACGCCGGAAGGTCGGGGTCGACGAGCGCGCGGACGACGAAGTAGCACGCCGATCGCGCAACGGCGAGTGGGCAGTTGAGGTTGCCGCCGTGTTGCGGCGCGGTGCCTTCGAAGTCGATGTCGATCAGGTCGCCGGCGATCGTGACGGCGGCGCGCAGCTCGAGATCCGTCGCGCCCGCCTCGAGCACATCCGCAGCGTGATACCGGCCGTCTGGAAGCGCCGCGATCCCGGCCCGGATGCGTCGTTCGGAGTACGCGTACAGCTCGTCCATCGCCGCCATGACGGCGTCGCGGCCGCGTCGGCGGCAGAGCTCGAGCACTCGCCGCTCCGCAAGGCGGTGCGCTGCGAGCTGCGCACGCAGGTCGCCGCGACGCTCGTCCGGATTGCGCATCTGCCCGACAAGGCCCTCGAGCACCGCGTCGTCCAGCAGTGTCGGCGGAATGACAACGCCTTCCTCGTCGAGCGTGCGCGAATTGGCGGGCATCGATCCCGGCTCGCGCCCGCCGACATCGGCGTGATGCGCGCGCGTGACCGCGAAGCCGACCTCGGTCCGCGATACGAGCGTGATGTCCGGCAGGTGCGTCCCGCCCGTGTACGGGTCGTTGAGGATCCAGACGTCGTCGCGACGCGGCTCGTGGCGGATCACCGCAGCAACGGCATCCGGCATCGCGCCGAGGTGGACGGGGATGTGCTCGGCCTGGGCGATCATCCTGCCGTTCGCGTCGAAGAGCGCGGTCGAGCAATCGCGGCGCTCCTTGATGTTCGCGGAGAACGCCGAGCGGACGAGCACTGCACCCATCTCCTCGGCGACGGCCCGCAGCAGCGCGCCGAGAACCTGGAGCTGAACATTCACGTTCGCGTCACGACCCACGTGGGACCATCCCTAACCCCCACCCACCCCGGGGCGATCCACAATGTCGCGCCGTCGAGCTCGACGCGCGCGGGTCCCCGCACCGTCTTCGCCTCGCTCTGCGGGAGCTCGAACTGCGGCGCCGGCCGCACGTCGGCCGTCCGCACCGAGACGAGCTCGATCTCGCGTGCGGGATCGGCGAACCCGTACTGCTCCGCGTGCGCGCGGTGGAACGCGGACGCGAGATCGCCGCCGAGCGGCAGCGTCAGCTCGAACGACTGGCCGCGGTAGCGCAGGTCGGCCTCGCCTTCCCGCGGCAGCTCCCCTGCCTCGCGCAGCGGCACGAGGTACGAGCGCACGCGATCGCGACGCTCGTCGGACGCGACGAGCCCGAGCGCCGACAGCACGCCGGCTGTCTCCGGCACGATCACGCTCGACGCGCCGAGTTCGTCTGCAAGGTCACACGCGTGGAGAGCGCCGGCACCGCCGAACGCGACGAGCGCGAAACCGTCCGGGTCGTGACCGCGCTCGACGGACACCACGCGCAATGCGCGGAGCATCTCAGCGTTGACAACATCGATGACCGCCGCGGGATCGATACCGTCGAGCGCGCGTTCGGCGGCGCCGCGATCGAGCGTCACGCCGCCCGCGAGCGTGTCCGGAAGCCGGCCGAGGACGAGATTCGCGTCGGTGACCGTCGCGTCGCGACCGCCGCGGCCGTAGCACGCAGGGCCAGGCGTCGCGCCGGCGCTCTGGGGGCCGACGCGAAGCGCTCCGCCGCGGTCGTGCCAGACGATCGAGCCGCCGCCGGCGCCGACCGTGTGGATGTCGACGGTCGGGAGGCGAATCGGCAACCCTCCGACCGCGCGCTCGGTCGAACGCTCGGCGCGACCGTCCGTGATCAGGCAGACGTCGGTCGACGTCCCGCCCATGTCGAGCGCGATCGCATCTGCAAATCCTGCGCGCGCCGCGAGGAGCGCGGCGCCGACCGCTCCCGCCGCGGGGCCGGAAACGAGGATCGTCGCCGGGTGCGCTGCAGCCTCGGCGGGTGTCGCGACGCCGCCGGATGAGCGCATCACGAGCGGCTCGGGCAAGCCCGCCGCGGTCGATACCTCGGTCAGCGACCGGAGATAGCGCCCGACGACGGGGCCAAGGTATGCGTCGGCTGCGGCGGTCGACGCACGCTCGTACTCTCGGAACTCGGGCGCGACCTCGTGCGACGCGACGACATGCGCACGGGGATAGCGCCGGTGGAGCTCGTCCGCGACCGCGCGCTCGTGCGCCGGGTGGCGGTCCGCGTGCAGGAGACACACCGCGATCGCGTCGGCTTCGATCTCGGGCAGCGTCGCGACGTCGACGGGCACGAGCTCGCCGTCGGGCACCATCCGGCCGCGCACGCCGTAGCACCGGTCGAGCGGGACGAGCGGCTCGGGGTGGCGTGCGCAGAGGCGGTAGAGGTGGGCGCGCGTCTGCCTGCGGAGGTGCAGGAGGTGCTCGAACCCCTCGTTCGTGACGAACGCGGTCCGGGCGCCCTTGCGCTCCAGCAGCGCATTCGTCGCAACCGTCGTACCGTGCGCGAAGCGCTCGACCGCGCGTGCACCGGCCGCACGTGCGGCGGCGACGACGGATTCCTCCTGCCGTTCCGCCGTGAGAACCTTCGCGGTCGTGAGCGTGTCCCCGTCGAGCAGGACCGCGTCGGTGAACGTGCCGCCGACGTCGACGCCGAGGATCGCCATTCGGGAAGACTGACACCGTGACGATCCGCGGACTCCTCTTCGACTTCGACGGGCTGCTCGTCGACACCGAGACGCCGTCGCGCGCGGCGTACGAGCACCTGTACCGCCGGCACGGCCACGAGCTCCCCCTCGACCGGTGGGCGACGCTCGTCGGCACGATCGGCGCAGAGTTCGACCCGTACGTCCACCTCGAGGAGCTCGTCGGGACGCCGCTGGACCGCGACGAGCTCGACGATTGGCGGCGCGCGCGCGAGGACGAGCTCGTCGACCTCGAGGACCTGCGGCCCGGTGTCGAGGATCTCCTCGCCGATGCGCGGGAACACGGATTGCGCACGGCGATCGTCAGCTCGAGCGACGACTGGTGGATCCAACGTCACCTGGGGCGGCTCGAGCGGTCGAACGGCTGGGACGCGATCGTCGCGGCGAACGGCGACGTCGAGCGCGCGAAGCCTGCGCCGACGCTTTACCTCGACGCGCTCAGGCTGCTCGAGCTTTCGCCCGACGAAGCGGTCGCGTTCGAGGACTCGCCCAACGGCGTGCGCGCCGCGAAGGCCGCGGGCCTCTTCTGCGTCGCCGTGCCGAACCCGATCACGGCGACGTTGGCGCTCGATGAGGCCGACGTGATCGTCGAGTCGCTGGAGGACGTCTCGCTCGCCGCGCTCGCCGACGTCGGCGATGAGCGTTGAGCGTTTCGGCTCCGGCGCGTTACAGCCGCTTCTGCATGTGGACGTCCTCCGGCTCGAGCTCGTACAGCTCCGGCAGCGGATCCGACGTCGGCTCGAAGCCTCGCCCGATGTAGAACCGAACCGTGTTGACGGACGGCGTGGCCGAGACGACGATCGTCCCGTTGGCCTGCTTGCGGGCCATGCCTTCGAGCTCGTCGGCGAGCTGCGCGCCGACGCCGTGCCCGCGGTACCCGTTGCTCACATAAAGGAAGGCGAACTGCGCGATGCCGGGCCGGATGTGAGGTGTCACCAGCCCGATCCCGACCAACCGCTCCCCCGCGAACGCTGCCGCCCCGATCGCTCCGGCCGCGAGATGCCGCTCGCACTCCGCACGCTGGTAGGCGACCGAGTGCTCGCCCTCTCTTTCGCTGAACCACGCCGGCGCGCTCCAGTCGCCGATCCGCTCTTCGAGTTGCGTGCCGTGTTGCACGTAGATCTTGTCGATCCGTTCGGTGCGGTCGATATCCCCGATCCGCGCGAGGTCTTCCGCGACGAGTCGCCGGTATGTGATCTCGCTCCTCGCCACTGCTCGAAGCTTGACACCTTTTCCGGGATGGGTTTCCACGCCCGAGACGTTCGCGATACTCGAACACCGTGATTCATGTCGCCGATCTCCCACTACGCGGCGCCGGCGGCGAGCCGGTCGACTTCGCCCGGACGATCGTCTCCCACGGAGTCGCCGAGCTCTCACCCAACCGTCTCGACCTCGAGGCGCGCGCGCTGCAGACGACGCTCCCGGTTCCGCGCGGCGCTCGGACGGTGCGACTGACGGAGAGCAGCGGCAAGCTCCGCCTCGAAGTCGTGACCGGCAGCGCCGGACAGCGCCTGCGCACCGCGTTGACGAAGACGGTCGCGCACATGTTCCGGCTCGACGAAGACCTGTCCGCCTTCTATGCGCTCGTCGATAATGACGTCGAACTGTCGTGGTGCGCGCTCGGCGCAGGCCGCATGTTGCGCGCGCCGACCGTCTTCGAGGATGTCGTGAAGACGATCTGCACCACGAACACGACGTGGTCGGGGACGAAGAAGATGACGACGGCGCTCGTCGAGAACCTCGGCGCCGAAGCGCCGGGAGGTCGCCACGCGTTCCCGACCCCGGCCGCGATGGCGGATGCGGACGCGGACTTCTACCGGGACGTCGTCCGCGCCGGCTACCGCGGCGCATACCTGAAGCAACTCGCCCGGGACGTCGCCGACGGCACGATCGATCTCGAGGTGCTGAACGACCCCGAGCTTCCGGACGAGGAGGCGGCGGCACGGTTGCTCGCGCTTCCGGGCGTCGGGCCCTATGCCGCCGCCCACGTGATGCTGACCTCACTGGGCCGCTACTCGCGGCTCGTGCTCGACTCGTGGACGCGTCCGACGTACGGGAAGCTGTCCGGCGCACGAAGAGCGCTCGCCGACGCGACGATCGAGCGGCGGTTCAAGCGCTACCGCGAGTACGCCGGGCTCGCGTTCTGGCTGTACCTGACGCGGAGCTGGGTCGACGACGGGATCCCGGTGCCGTGAGCGATCGGCCGCAGACGTGGCACTACGGGCTGGTCGCCAGATGGTGGGCGGAGTTCAACGTCGACGGGCCGGAGATCGACTACTTCCAGCGCTTCGTCGAACAGGGGCAGCCGGCGCTCGACCTTGCGTGCGGGACGGGTCGCCTGCTGATCCCGTACCTCCGCGCCGGCCTCGACGTCGACGGTTGCGACGTCTCACCCGACATGCTCGCGCACTGCCGCGAGCGCGGGGTGCGCGAAGGCGTGTCGCCGACGCTGTACGCGCAGGCGCTCCACGAGCTCGACCTGCCGCGCCGCTACCGGACGATCTTCATCTGCGGCGGCTTCGGGCTCGGCGGGAACCGCGACGACGACGTCGACGCGTTGCGCCGGATCTACGAGCACCTCGAGCCCGGCGGCGTGCTCGTGCTCGACAACGAGGTGCCGTACGCCGCTGAGCCGCAGTGGAAATACTGGACGCGTGAAGGGCGAGCGCTCCTTCCGCGCGACTGGCCCGACGACGGAACGCGGCAGACGACCGCCGACGGGTCGGAGCTCGCTCTCCGCTCCCGGATGGTCGAGCTCGACCCACTCGCACAGCGCGTGACGATGGGTATGCGCGCCGAGCTGTGGCGCGACGGCGTGCTCGAGCAACACGAGGAGCAGTTGCTGCGCATGACGCTCTACTTCAAGGACGAGCTCGTCCTGCTACTCGAGCGAACCGGTTTCGCAGAGGTCTCGGTGCGCGGCGGCTACGACGGCGACGAACCGACGCCCGACCACGAGTTCCTCGTGTTCGTCGCGCGCAAGTAGCGGCTCACGCCGGCGCCGCGCGACGCGGTGTCACGCTCGAATGCGGGTTCCAGCGTTCGAGCAGCATGAGCGCGGCAATCCCGAGCGCGCCGATGCCGACGCCAATCGCCGCGCCGGCGAGGACGTCTGTCGGGTAGTGCACGCCGACGTAGACGCGCGAGAACGAGACCGCCGTCGCCAGGCCGACGAACAGCGGCCACAACCGCGGCGCGACGTACGTCAACAGTGTCGCGCCCGCGAACGCGGTTGCCGCATGCCCGGCCGGGAACGAGCTCGAATGGACGACGTAGAGCGGATGGATCTGCGGGTGCGCGACGAACGGCCGGGGCCGGTGCGTGAAATCCTTGATCCCGAACGACACGCTGTCGGCCACGAACGTCGTCACGGCCGTCAGGACGACGAGTGCGGCTGTCCATGTGAAACCGCGTCGCGACGCGATGCCGAGGACGAGCGAGCACGCGATCCAGATCGCGCCGAGCTTTTCGACCGTCCCGAGCGCGACGAAGAAACCGTCGATCGGCCCGAACCGGTGCTGCGCAACCCACTCCGCGACGGCGGTGTCGAACGACGCCGTCACCGCACCTCTCCCATCATTGTGATTCGGCGTTATCCGGCCGCGCGTAACCACGCCGGCCGGCGTGCCGAGCCTCCGTGCGAACGGCCGCCGCCGCCGCTCGTGGACACGTCGCGATAGCGCGCGTCGACGAAGCAGTAGACCCCGTAGCAGATGAGGCCCGCGGCGGTGAGGCCCAGCAGGTAGGGGCCGTAGCTCGTGTGCGCGAGCTTCTGCAGCGCTCCGTCGAGGCCGATCGCGGCCTTCGGATTGAAGTCGAGCGCGGCCTTCACCACGAAGATGCCGATCAACCCGAAGACGACCGCGCGCGCGAGGTGTCCGGCGACGCCGACACGACTCCCCCATTTCCGCGCGCCGTGGTTCATCTCGCCTGTGCGCCAGCGGTCCTCGAACTTCCGGCTGACGCCGCGGTAGAGGTTCCAGAGGGCGGCGCCGATGATCGCCGCTCCCGCGATCCCGACGATCCACGTGCCGGCCGGCCACGTCAGGATCGTCGCCGCCGTCTGGTGCGCCTTCGCGTTCTGCGACTGCTGCGCGCCTGAGCCGGTCAGGATCTTGATCGCGGAGAAGGTCAGGCCGGCGTAGATCAGGCCGCGGCCCGCGTACCCCGCGCGCTTGCCCCACTTCTTCGCTGCGTCCGTTCCACTGCCGCGTTCCGCGAATGCCTGCACGAACCGCCAGAGCGCGTACGCCGCGAAGCCGACCGCGAGCAGGATCAGCAGGATCTTTCCCCACGAGTGCTGGGCCAATGAGGCCAGCGCGCCCTGGCGGCTCGTTGCCTTGCCGCCGTCGCCGAGCGCCAGCTTCACCGCGAGTGCGCCGACGATGCCGAACGAGACGCCCTTCGCAAGCAGGCCGGTTCGCGCGAGGAACGCGTACCACCCGGTGCCGCTCGCCGCCTTCGCGCGCGCATTGTCTGCCGCGAACGCACCCGCGTTTTCAGATCGCCCAATGGCCACAGTCGCCTCCCGTCGGTTGTAGACCTGCTGCGGAGAGAACGGTCGAGCGGCCCGGAGCGGTACGCCTGCACTCGATAGATTCGCGGCGGAGCGGCCGGGCCTGGTGGCCCAACCGGTCTTCAAAACCGGTACGGCGTGGCAGCCCCACGTTAGGCAGGTTCGACTCCTGTGCCGCTCCGCTCAGCCGGTTCCGTGCGCCCGAGCGCGATTGCGGCACAGCATGACTCCGAACACGTAAGCGACATTCAACCGCTCGCACCCGCTCCTGCGCGATAGCGACTTTCGCGCAACGTTCGCGCAGTCGGGCCTTCGAGTGATTTGGCGATGCGACGGGTGGTTGCCAGCGCCGTCAGCCGTGCACACCGGCGTCGGCCGTCACGCGCTCCGCTTCGCCGATCGGATCTGCGGTCAGCACGCGTCCTCCGAGGGCGCGCTCATCGCCGTCGACGAAGCCAGGTCCTGCGAGCCCGATGCCGTAGCGCTTCCCGAGTCTGCGCAGCTCCGCGCGCACGGGTCGCACGCGTTCGGCCGTTGTCGCGCTCAGCACGATGAGCTCGGGGCCGACCGACGCCGCCGCCTCTGCGACCGTCGCAAGAGGCGTGTCCGCGCCGAGGTAGGTGATTCGCCAGCCCCGCGCACGCAGCATCAGGCCAAACGCGATCAGTCCGAGGTCGTGCTGCTCGCCGGGCAGCGATGCGAGCACCGCCTGCGGACCGACGCCGCGGCCCCAGCCGCGTGCGAGCGCGAGCATGCGGCCGCGGAGGACGCTCGAAGCAAAGTGCTCCTGCGCGACCGACGCCTCCCCGCGTTTCCAGCGCTCGCCGAGGTCGTGCAGGTACGGGAGCAGGATCTGCGCGAGGAACGTGTCGATCGTGACTGTCGCGAGAAGCTCGTCGAGCACTGCCTGCGCGCCCGCCTCGTCGTAGCGGTCGAGCGAGCTCGCGAGTCGCGCGCGCGCAACGGCGGAGTCGACCGCCGGCCCGGACAGTGGAGACGCGGTGTCGTCTGTGGCGAGCGCGGCTGCCTCGGCGGCGGCCAGACCGCTCGCGAGGTGCTCTTGCATGCGTCGAACACGCTCGACGTCGTCCGCTGAGTAGAGGCGTAGGCCGCCGGGGGACCGTGTCGGGCGCAGGAGGCCGTAGCGGCTTTCCCAGGCTCGCAGCAGCTCCGGACTCACACCGGAGCGCTTGCTCAGCTCGCCGATCCGCAGGACGGTTGCCGGTGCCATCGCAAGATTGTACATGACCTAGACAAGAGCTTGACAAGAGCAGTGGCCTGCGGGTACGGTCACCCGGCATGAACAGTTTCTCTACAGGAGGTGGACAAGAATGACCAAGCTCGACCGCGCTGCCGCGGCACTCGTCCTCATCGGCGGTCTGAACTGGGGCCTCGTGGCCGTCGCGAAGTTCGACCTCGTCGCGGCGATCTTCGGGCTCGATTTCGGAGAGACGAACGCCGCCAGCCGAATCGTCTACGGCCTCGTCGGGCTCTCCGCCGTGTACGGCGTCGGCTCGTTGCTGGCGAGCCGCAGTTCCGCTCGGCCGACGTCAGCCACCGCAACCCAATGACCGATCGAATCGAAAGGAGAACGATGCATCGCTTCCGGACCATCCTCGCCGTTTTCGCAATCGTCGCCCTTGCGGCCGTCGCGAGCGGCGCACCCGCGTCGGCCCGCACGAAGGCGGACGGCGACATCGTCGCGACCGCCGTCTCGGCGGGCCAGTTCACGACGCTCGCGAAGCTGCTGAAGCGGGCCGGCCTCGTGTCCGCATTGCAGCAGCCGGGCCCGTACACGGTCTTCGCACCAACCGACGCGGCCTTCAAGAACGTGCCGAAGAAGACGCTCGGAGCCTTGCTGCGGAACAAGGCGAAGCTGAAGGCAGTGCTTCTCTACCACGTCGTCTCCGGCAAGGTGACCGCGGCAGACGTCGCGGGGCTGACGTCGGCGAAGACGCTGAACGGCAAGAGCGTTCGTATCCGGGTCTCCGGTTCGAACGTCTTCGTCAACCGCGCGAAGGTGACGACGGCGGACGTCATGGCGACGAACGGCGTCATCCACGTCGTGAATCGCGTCCTCATCCCTCCGGCGCGCTAAGAGCCCTCGCGAAAGGTGGGCCCGGCGTGCGCGCGCCGGGCCCACGTTCTATGGCCCGGCGTACTCGAGGGGCGCGAATGACGTGTACTGCCCGACCTAGGCAGGTTCGACTCCTGTGCCGCTCCGCTAAGCCAAGGCGGCCGCACGCTCGGCGTGCGGACGCATGCCCAGCGTGCGATACGTGCCGATCGCCGCATCGAGCAGCTGGTCGACGCGTGGCCCCTCCCGGTTGCTGGCGAGGAGCATCCGCGCAAGGTCCTCCTGGGTCGCCGCCACCCACGGGCGGAGGCCCAGCCGCTCGTTGGTTTCGAGCGCACACGAGAAATGAGTCGCCGCGTCGTCCCAGCGTTCGCATATCGCTGCGAGCAGGCCGAGATACCGCGACACCGAACCTCGAACGCCCTCCGGGACATTGACGACGTTCAGTTGGGCGTACGGCGTGAGCAGTCGATACAGCTGCTCGGCGCGCTCGAGGTCGTGCAGCAATACGCTCGTTTCGGCGAGGAGGCTCATGGCGTAGAGCCATTCGGTGTCGAGCGGTAGACGCGCGAAACCGTCGCTCGCAAGCTCGGCGAAACCTCGCTCGGCCTCTACATCGCCTAGCAGCGCCTGCACGTGGACGAGCGCGCTCCGGAAGAATGGCCGGGCCGGGTACGTCTCGGCGATTGCGCGCAGGTTCGGCACGAGCTCGTCCATCTCTCCAAGCGCAACGCCGAGGGCGTACGAGTGCAGTTGCATTGCCGGAACTGCGATTTCGGGGGCCGCGTTCACGCCGTACCGGAAGGCTTCTTCGGCGAGCGCCTTCCCGCTCTCGAACTCGCCGCGTCCGAGCGCGAGCATTGCGCGGGAAGCGGTGACCTGGCAGAGCTGAGCCGGTTGGTGGAGTTTCTGCGCCATCTCCACCACGACCTCGAGCTCGGTGTCGGCGTCAGGCGTCACGCAACGCGTGACGAAGCAGATGAATTGAAAGAACCGTGCAGACAGGAGCGGCTCATGGTCACTCGTCGCCTCAGCCAACTCGCGTAGTTCACCCGTTAGCGCGAGGATCGCATCGAGGCGGTCGGGGCCGATGTACGCCGCGATCCTCCCGTCGAGCGCATACGCCAGGGTGCCGGCATCTCCGCTCGATCGCGCAAGCGCGACGGCTTCCGCGCTCAGACGGTCACGGCGAAGCCGTGAGTGCTCATCACGTAGCGCTCCCGCGAGGCGCGCGAGAAGTCGCGCTCGCAGCTTGACCTCGTCCTCGCCGAGCGCACCTAGCGCCTCCTCGAGCAGCGGCACGATCCGATCGTCGGAGCCTGCTCGCGCGTAGACGATCCGGCCTCCATAGACCGCCGCTGCCCGCGCCAGCTCACGCGGCAGGTGGTGGATCCGCGCAAGCTCGGCCGCCCGCCAGAGCACGTCCTTGGCGATCTGCATGTTGCCGGCGCGCGACTCGGCTTCACCGAGCGTCACGAGCAGTTCGCAAGAGGCGCGCTTGTCTTGCGGCTGGACGAACTCGAGCGCCTCGAGCGCAGTGCGTAGGAGTCGTGCAGCCTCCTCGTACGCCAGCAACGTGAGCGCGCGCTCTGCAGCTTGGCGCGCATACGCGACGGCCTTCTCGGCGTCGCCGCCGGGCGCCGCTTCGAAGAAGTGGTACGCGAGCTCGGCAAGGTGGGCGTCAGGATGCTCACCGTAGAGCTGTTCGAGCGCGTCGCCGGCAGCGCGGTGGAGCTGAACGCGTCGCACGGTCGTGAGCCCGTCGTAGAGCGTCTCGCGGATCAGCGCGTGCGCAAAGCGGAGCGTCCCGCGTGAGCCCGGCGTCGGCGCAAGCACGCGCGCCCCGACCGCCTCGTCGAGCGATTCGAGCAGCAGGTCATCGTGTCCCCCGCCGACGCGTTCGAGCGCGTCGAGCCGAAATTCGCGGCCGAGGACTGACGCGAGGGTCAGCATCTGCGTGCAGCGAGGCGACAACCTGCTCAAGCGGCGACCGATGACTTCGCGCACACCCTGCGGGATCCCGAATGTCCACAGCGACTCCACCTTGAGGTCTTCAAGCGATCCTTCGGCCGCAAGCAGCCGAACGACCTCACCGACGAACAGCGGGTTGCCTTCGGTTTCTCGATGGATCGCCTCGACGAGCTCACGCGGCGGCGCTGTCTTCGCATTGAGCTCGATGTAACGGCGGATGTCGGACTCGCCGAGGCCGCGGAGCTCGATGCGGCTGGTGACTCGCTCACGTGCGAGCTCGGCAAGCGTCGACGTCAACGGCTCGCGAACCGTCGGATCGACATTGCGATAGGTCCCGATCACGAGCACGCGGCTGCCACCCAGCTCGGCTGCCAGAAAACGAAGCAGCAGCAGCGACGGTTCGTCCGCGGCATGAAGATCGTCGAGCACGAGCACGATCGGCTGAGTTGCCGCCGCGGCCTTGAGAAACCGAGCCGTGGCGTCGAACAGGCGAAACCGTGCGCCTTCGCTGTCGACTGACGGCGCCGGGGCGTCGGGCGCCAGCTCACGAAGCTCGGGAAGCATCTGCGCGATGTCGCCCGCGCTGTTCCCGAGCTGCGCACGCAAATCGGAGCGCTCCGTGCGCTCGACGTACGCACGGAGGGACTGAACCCACGGCCAGTACGCCGGCGCGCCGCCCGCCTCCCAGCAACGCCCCGCAAGCGCAACCGCGCCGCGCTTGCGCGCTTCGCGAAGCAGTTCCTCCGCGACGCGGCTCTTGCCGATGCCAGGCTCGCCGACGAGCAAGAACAGCGAACCGTGACCGGCGAAGGCCCGATCGAGACCCGAATGGAGCTGAGCGAGCTCGTGCTCACGTCCGACGAGGAAGCTTCCCCCGGCATCCGGCGGGTCGCCCGCCGTAGGAACCGCGCCGTCGGCATCAAGGGATACGTCCTGCTGGAGAATCGCCTGCTCGAGCTCGCGCAGCGCGCGGCCGGGCTCGATACCGAGTTCGCCGACGAGCGTCGTGCGTGCGGAGTGGTACGCCTCGAGCGCGTCGGCTTGCCGGCCCGCGCGATAGAGGGCGAGCATCAACTGCGCGCGAAGGGGCTCGCGGAGCGGATGCTCGCGCACGAGCGCCTCGAGCTCCGGAATGAGCTCGGCGCCTCGCCCTGCCGCAAGTTCGTGCTCGATCCGCTGCTCGAGGACGAACAAGTGCAGCTCTTCGAGGCGTGCGATCTCCAGCTGTGCGAAATCGTCGAAGGCGAAGTCCGTCAGCGGCCGTGCGCGGAAGAGGCCTGCGGCTGCCGCGGTGTGCTCGGCAGCGGCGGTCGCATCACCTGAGGTGGCTGCATCGCGCGCAGTCCGCAACAGGTCCTCGAGCTGCTCGACATCGGTGACGACGCCGTCGGCGGCGAGCATGTAACCGCCGCCGCGCGTCACGATCGTCTCGCGGCCGAGTGTCTTCCTCAGGCGCGAGATCAAGACCTGAAGTGTCTTCGCCGCCGACGGGGGCGGCCGATCGCCCCAGAGGTCGTCGATCAGGCGATCGGGCCCGAGCAGCTGTCCGCGATGGATCGCGAGGTTCGCGAGGAGTGCTCGCTGCTTGCCACCGCCGAGATCGAGGATGCGCGTGCCTTCCCGGGCCTCGAGCGAACCGAGAATCGAAATCTCCATCTGCCGCGGTCCGACGCTACTCCGGGTGCAACCCCCGTGCAACCACGCGTCTAGTGACGCGCAACCACCTCGGCGCATTCTGGCGACACATCACCGCCGCACCGGCGGCGCAGACGAAGGAGGCAACATGAAGGGTCTCACCGACAGAGCGCTGATGATTCTGGGCCTGGCAATCGTCGCCGCCGTCATGGCGGTGCCGCCGGCGCTCGCGAGCTCCAACGCAGGCCTCTACGGCTCACTCGACCCGTGGGCGTACAACGCGATTCACGCCGCCGGGAGCCCGACGGAAGTGATCACGGAGCACTCCGCCGGGCAGAATCCGGCCGTCGGCGACAGCGGACGCTACGGCTCACTCGACCCCTGGGCCTACGCCGCAATTCACGCATCTGCGGCCCCAGCCGACCTGATCACGGAGCACTCCGCCGGGCAGAATCGGATCGTGCGGCTCGCCGGCCTTTCGAGCGTCACCGCGTCGGACGGGGCGCAGGGCTTCAGCTTTCGTGATGCGGGCATCGGCGCAGCGGCTGCCGTCGCGGCGATGACCGTGCTGACGACCAGCCTCGTCGTTCGCAGGCGCCGCGTCGTGCAGGCGCTCTAGGTCATCCGCAGCGAGACGGCGAGGCGCACACGTCGCCGGGGGCCACGGGCTTGCTCGTGGCCCTTCGGATCCGGGGGCGGCCCGCGCACTCTCACGCCGGGATAAGCCGAGCAGGAGCCGTGGCCGCCCGGCTCCCGCTCGTCACGGAGGGAGCTAATACCTTCGTAACAGTCGTGTCTATAGGTCCTTCGGCCTATAGACGTCGGCGTTTGGACGACGACACTGCGTCTGGCGCGCCCCCGACGCCTACGTGTACAACCGGGCCACCGAAGCTGACCTGCGCGACGTTGCTCGCGCGAACGGAGCGGAAATGCCACGCGGGCGACGATGACGACGAACCGGCAGCACCTCCACACGCACGACTACCTTCGCGACCTCGGCGTCGCCGAGCTGCCGCCGCTGACGAGCCCGTTCGATCCCGGATACGACCCGGCGACGCTCCAGAGCCATCTGGGCCAGAGCAGCCACCTGATGGCGTCGATCAAGATCTCGATGGCCTGCTGGCTCGTCGCCGACGAGGGGGCGACACGAGGCAAGGTCGCCGCGGCCAACGAGGCCGGCGTCCCGGCGGTGACCGGCGGTGGGCCGTTCGAGGTCGCCGTCGCGCAGAACATGCTTCCGCGGTACCTCGAGCTCTGCGCGGACATCGGCTTCGCCCGGATCGAATGCGGCTCCGGGTTCACCGGCGCCGAGCTCGACCCGCGGCAGATCGTCGCCCTCGCCGCCGAGCACGGGCTCGAGGTGCAATACGAGGTCGGCGACAAGCACGCCGCGATGTCGGTGACGGACGCGATCGAGACCGGCAAGGCCTGGCTCGACGCCGGAGCCGTCGCGATCGTGGTCGAAGCGCGCGAGGATGCGGAAGGCGTCGGGCTCTTCGACGCCGGCGGGAGTCTCGACACCGCGGGCGGCGAGCAGTTCGCGGCCGCGCTCGGACTCGAGCGAGTTGTCTTCGAAGCGCCGACGAAAGCGAGCCAGTTCGCCTTTCTCTCCCATTTCGGCCCGCGCGTCCAGCTCGGGAACGTTCGGCTCGAAGAGCTCCTGCGCGTCGAGATCTACCGCCGAGGTCTGCACTCGGACGCGTTCGGCCAACCACTTCTGCGTCCGCGCAGCGACCACACCGCCGAAACGCGCTGACCCGCACGATGAGCGAGCGGACTGTGGTCATCGACTGCGCGGCCGAACGAACCCCGCGTTACGACGCGTCGCAAGCGGTCGTGGTGATCGACGTGATCCGCGCGACGACGACCGCGATCACGAGCGTCGCATCGGGCCGACGGTGCTTCGCGGCGCGCGGCGTCGAGGAGGCGAAGGCGGTCGCCTGCACGCTCGAGCACGCGATCCTCGCCGGAGAGGTCGACGGCGTGATGCCGGAGGAGTTCGAGCTGCGCAACAGCCCGGCGGTCGTTGCCGCGTTCCCGGACGTCCAACGGCCGCTCGTCCTCGTGTCGACGTCGGGGACACCGTTGATGAGCGCGTTCGAGCCGAACCAGACGTACGTCGCGGCCCTCCGAAACTACCGCGCGCAGAGCGCCTACCTCGCGGCGAATCACCCGCACGTCGCACTCGTCGGCGCCGGAAGCCGCGGCACCTTCCGCGAGGAGGACGCGCTCTGCTGCGCGTGGGTCGCGCGATTGCTCATCGACGCCGGCCATCGGCCGCTCGGCAAGACCCAGATGCATGTCGAGCGTTGGCGCGACGCGACGCCGGACGCGATCCTCGAGAGCGCGAGCGTGGAGTACCTCCGTCGATCCGACCAGCTCGACGATCTCACGTTCATCCTCGAGCACGTCGACGACCTCGACACGGTGTACGCGATCGACGGACGCGAGGTGGTCGGCGTGAACGGGAAGCGCTGATGGGCGGCTACCGACCTGACGGCGCGGTGGTGCTCAAGTCCGTCGCGACGTCGCCGCATCACGGCGTGCTCGGTGTCGCGCGCAGCCTCGGCCGGCTCGGTGTCGACGTTCACGTCGCATCGCCGGATCCGGCCGCCGAGACACGTTCACGCTACGTCCGCGGCTGGTTCCCCTGGTCACTCGGAGGCGCCGGCGAGCAGGCGCTGGAGCAACTCGAGGCGATCGGCGACGAGCTCGGCTCGCTCCGCCTGCTCGTCGCCGTCGACGACAGCTCCACCGCTTACGTCGACACGCACGCGGAGAGGCTCGCCGAGCGCTTCGTGTTCCAGCGCCAGCCGCATGGGCTCGTGCGTGCCCTCAGCAGCAAGCGCGCCCTCCACGACCTCTGCCTGTCGCACGACGTTCCGACACCGCGATCGTCGTTCCCGACGTCATACGGCGAAGCGGAGGCATTCGCGCGCGAACACGGCTATCCGGTGGTCGTCAAGCGCTCGGAAGGTTGGCGCCCGGTGCGAAGCGCAGGCGCCGCGAGCGTCGCCATCGTGCGAGATGCCGCAGCGCTACGCCGCGCATTCGACGACCTCGACGGACCCGACGGGCCGAACGCGGTGATGCAGGAGTACATCCCCGGCGGCGCGCAGTCGATCTGGATGTTCAACGGCTACTTCGACGACGCGTCGGACTGCCTCTTCCACGCAACCGGACAGAAGATCCGACAGGCGCCGCCGCACACCGGCGCGACGACTCTCGGTGTCTGCCGCGCGAACGACGAGGTCGCGACGACGACCCAGCGCCTCTTCAAGGCGCTCGGCTACCACGGCGTCGTCGATCTCGGCTACCGGTTCGACGAGCGTGACGGCGCGTACAAGCTGCTCGACGTCAACCCGCGCGTGGGCAGCACGTTCCGTCTCTTCGCAACGCGTGACGGGCTCGATGTCGTTCGCTGCCTCTACTCCGACGTCGCGGGCGACCCTGTCCCCCGCAGCGCACCCGCCGAGGGACGCACATGGATGGTCGAGGACCTCGACCTGCTCTCGTCGCTGCGGTACCACCGCGAAGGGTCGCTTCCCGTGCGCCAATGGCTCTCGTCGGTTCGCGGTGTCGACGAGGTCGCGTGGTTCGCGCGGGACGATCTCGGCCCGCCGCTCGCCTTGCTCAGGTCGCGCGTGGCCCAGGCGGGACGCCGACCATACCGCCGCAGATCGGGCATGAACGAGCCGTCGCCGGAACGTCGTAACGAGGGATAGCCGCTACGACCGCTCTTTCCGCGCGAGCACGACGTAGTGCGACCCCGTCGCGCGGAGGACGGGCACACGGCGGTCGGCGAGCCGCTGGAGCGCACGATGGACGCGCGTCCCGGCACGTGACGAGAGCACGTGCCTGCCTGCGAGGGTGAACGGGCCGAATCCGATCGTCGCCGCATGCACCGTCTCGAGCCCGTTCGCGCGTAGGAGGTCGTCGACGAATCGCCTGCTGTACATGTGCCAGAGCACGTCCGGCCGCCGAGCCTGCCGACGGCGCACGAGGTCGCGCGCGCGGCGGCCGATCGCGCGCGAGCGCTCGAGCCACGGGTTGACGAACGGATCGAGGAAGAACGTCAGCCGCGCGCGGTTGTCGGACGTCAGCAGGACCCATCCACCCGGCTCGACGACGCGCGCGAGCTCGCTTACCGTCCGCGCCGGATCCTCGACCCACGGAATCAACCCGACCGCAACGACCAGGGCGTATGCGCCGCCGGGAGCATCGACCGACTCGGCGGGACCGCGCCGCGTATGCACACGGCTTTCGACACCCGCGGCCCTCGCACGCTCGGCGACGCGGACGAGCATCGGCTCGCTCACGTCGAGCGCGTCGACGTCGAGCCCACGCTCCGCGAGCGCAACGGTCGTGTGCCCGGCACCGGGACCGACCTCGAGCACGCGTGCGCCGGCAGCGACCGGCAGTCCGGCGAGCCACCGCTCGACGACTGCGCGACGCGTCTGGTAGACGACCGCCTCGACGGTCGTCTCCTCGTAGATGCTGTCCCAGTAGTCGCTCGCGGCGTCGAACGCCGCAACGACGTCGCCGCGGGCGCGCTCCGTCACTGCCGAAACGTAGCTATGAATGCGGCCGCGATCTCCGTGCCCAGGCCGACCAGGATCAGCGAGCACGTGTACTGGCTGCCGCCGGCGCCGCCGGACCGTCCGTCGCTGTGCGCGGTGGTCGGCGGACGCCGAACCTTGATGCTGGACGGCGGGTCGTCGAGGCCGCACGCGCGGGAGCTCCTCGACGGGCTCGCCGCCGAAGGCGCCGCGGCACCATTCGCCGTCGCGTACACGCACTCGCACTGGGACCACGTCTTCGGCGGCGTCGAAGCCGGCGCGCCGATCGTCGCGCACGAGCTGACGGCACGACGGCTGCTCGAGCTCGCCGAACGCGACTGGAGCGACGAGGCGCTCGACGCGCGCGTCGCATCGGGCGAGGCCTCGCCCGCGCACGCCGCGCACGTCAAGGAAGAGCTGCCGGCGCCGCGCCACGTCGAGGTCGCGCCGGCTGACGTCGTCTTCCGCGACCGGCTCGGGCTCGACCTCGGCGGCGTTTGCGTCACGATCCACCACGTCGGCGGCGACCATTGCGACGAATCGAGCGTCATGTACGTCGAGCCGGACCGGCTGCTCTTTCTCGGCGATGCAATCTGCGCGTCCCCGTACGGAGCCCTCACCGCAGCGCAGGCGATCGCCCTCGCCGACCGGCTCCTTGCCTTCCCTGCCGAGCTGTACGTCGAAGGGCATCATCCCGCCGTGGAGTCACGCGCGGACTTCGCCAACCTCGTCGAGAAGCTGCGCACCGCGGAGCGAGCGGTGCGGGAGGGAATCGAGATCGAACGGCCCGACGAGGACACGGCCGAGTTCCTGGAGGCGTTCCGAGCGGGCGTCGCGCACCGCTAGGAGGTTCGGCAGAGCGCAGAAGCGCCTGGCTCTTGCACGGGTTCGATTCGGCTGGGATCATCCGCCGCTTGGCACTCGTCGTCCGCATCGCCCTGGCGGCGATCCTCCTTGCTGCGGCAGTCGCGAAGGCTCGGCGCCCGAGCGTGTCGGCGTCCGGGCTCGCGACGTACGGGATTCCGGAGCCTCTACGCGCGCCCGCGACGCTCGGGGTCGTCATCTTGGAGGCCGCATTGGCGATCGGCGTGGCGGCAGGCGCCGACGCCGAGGCCTACGCAGCCGCGGCGTTACTCGCCTTCTTCGCCGCCGTCATCGCCGTCGCGCTCGCGCGTGGGCAGCGCGGTGCTCCCTGCGGCTGCTTCGGTGCCGACTCGCGCGTCGGCACGACGGCGCTCGTGCGGAACGTCGTCCTCGCCGCGGCGTTTGCCACCGTCCCGTCGCTCCCGTCGGGCGCGCCGAGCGGCGACGGCTGGCTCGTCGTGGCACTCGTCGCCGCGTTCGCATGTATCGCCGCGCTGACGGTCGCCGTGCTCGCCCTGGCGCGCGAAGTGGGCATCCTCCGCCTGCGTCTCGGACCCGAGTCCGCGCTCGACGTCGCCGGCGAGGGGCCGGCGCTCGGCTCGCAGGTCGAGCTCGCGCCCCAGGCGCCGCCGACCGGCCTGACGCTTGCGATCTTCTCCTCGCAGGGCTGCCGCCTCTGCCGCGCGCTGGAGCCTGTCGTCGCCGCGTTCCGCCGCGACCCCCTCGTGAACGTGACCGAATTCGACGAGGTCGACGATGCCGCTGTGTGGCGCGAGCTCGGGATTCCCGGCAGCCCGTACGCCGTTGCGCTCGACGCGAGCGGACGCGTGCGGGCGAAGGGGACGTTCAACAGCTACGGACAGCTCGAGGGAATCCTCGCGTCGGCGGAGCGGAGCATGCACGCCCATGCCTGACATCACGCCACTTGCCGACGGGCTTGCCAGGTCGACCTCGCGGCGGGGCTTTCTCGCACGCGCGTCGCGATTGCTCGCGCTCGCGGCGGGAGGCACCGCGGTCACCGCTCTCGTCAAGCCCGGGGACGCCGACGCGTTCCACTTCTGCGGCCACATCTACACGACCGACTCGTGCCCGCACCCGACGGGGCTGCCGCGGATCGACGCCAACGGCTACCCGCTGCGCGCCTCCGACGGCCATCCCGTCGACGACCTCGGCCGCCCGGTCGACGGGCATGGACAGCCGCTCGACGGCGCCGGGAAGCCGATGCTCGACCCCGACGGCCGTCCGCTGCCACCTGCAAGGCGCAGCCGGGTGTGCGAGCACGCAGTCGCGACGAGGATCGACAAGCCGGCCCGCGTGGACGGCGCGTGGTACCGCTGCTGCGGCGGTCATGTCAGGAAGCTGGTCGACTGCTGCACGTATACGCGGAACCGGATCAACGGCGACGCTGCACTGACCGGGTACTGCTACGCAGGCCGGCGCGTCTACTGCGTCATGTACTACGACACGAAGATCCCGTGCTGACCTGGTCGCTGCTGGCCGTGGCGTGCGTCGCCGGAATCGCCGGCACGTGGTCTCCGTGCGGGTTCTCGATCATCGACACGATCAGCGCGCCCCGGCGAGAGACCGCGGCGTCGTGTATCGCGTTCGCCGTCGGCGCGTGCGCAGGTGGCGCAGCGACGTTCACGGCGCTCGCTGCCCTCGGAGCCGCAGCGCGCACGTCGCTCGCGCTGCACGCGACCGTCGTCGCGCCGGTGCTCGCCGTCGCGGCCGCACTCGCCGAGGTCCGAGCGGCGGCGATCGTCCCGCAGATTCGGCGCCAGGTGCCGGAGCACTGGCGGCGTGTGCTCCCACTTCCCGCGGCGGTCGCGCTCTACGGGGTTCTCCTCGGTGCCGGCTTCACGACGTTCGTTCTGACGTTCGCGGTGTGGGCGCTCGCCGCGCTTGCGTTCCTCCTCGCGACGCCGCAGCTAGGACTCGAGCTCGGGATCGCATTCGGCGTCGGGCGGGCGCTCCCGGTGGCGCTGATCGCGCCGATCGCGCAGCGCCCGCTCGGCAGGCGCATCGTCGACGCGATGGCGCAGCGACCGCGGACGCTCTCGACGCTGCGGCGCCTCGAGGCGGTCGGGCTCGTCGGCGTCGCCGTCGCCACGCTCACCGTGACCCCGGTCCGCGCGGCGACGAAGCTCGGTGCGGGCACGGATCCGAGCGCGGCTCCGGGCGTCGTCGTCTGGACGTCGCCCGCAGGAGGAGTTGCACGCCACGACGACGGGACGACGGTCGCCGTGCCGCCGCATTCGACCGTCGGCGGCACGATGATCGCCTGGCGCGACGGCGAGTCGGTGCACGTTGCCCGGCTCGCCGACATGACGGAAGTCCTCGTCGTCGCCGTTCCCGGGGTCGACGCGATCGCCGTCTCCGACAGCTGGCTCGTGACCCGTTCGCGGACGGCGGGAGTCGACACGGTTGCGGCACGGACGTTGTCCACGCCCGATGCCGTGCGGACGGTCGCTTCGGCGCGTCAACCGGCGCAGCTCGGGCGCCCCGCGCTCGAGGGCAGCACGCTCGTGTACCACGTCGCGTCGACGGCCGGCAGCCGGATCGTCGCCGTCGACCTCGACACGTCGACGTCGCGGGTGATCCGCCGATCCGCGTCACAACTCCTGACCAATCCGTCGATCCTGGGCACCAACCTGGTGTACGACCGGCAGACCAACGCCGGGCAGCTCGTCGAGGTCGGGCCGACGGGGACGGCGAGCCGAGACCGCGTCGTGTATCGCATCGGAGCGCCCGCGGTGCACGACGTCGGCCACGAGCGCGGCTACAGCCGCAGGACGCGCACGCCGCACCCGCGTGCGGCACAGTGGGCGTTGTGGACGACGGCGCTCTCGACGACGCGCGTGTATGTGACGCTCCTTCCGCGCACGGGGAGCGCGCAACGCGCGCAGCTGGTCTCCGTCTCGCGCTGATCTCACTCGCATTCGCGGTCCCGCTGCTCCTGCCGGCCGGATCGCGCGGCGCACCCGCCTTTGCCGTCTCGACCCTCGGCCGCTCGGTCGACGGTCGCGCGATCGTGGCGCTCGAGGTCGGCGATCCCGCAGGTCTCCCCGTACTGGTCGTCGGCTGCATCCATGGCAACGAGCCCGCCGGCATCGCCGTGGCGCGCCGACTCGTGGCGACGTCTCCCCCCGGCATCGACCTGTGGATCGTTCCCGTGCTCAACGTCGACGGGCTCGCGGCGCGCACGCGCGGCAACGCGCGCGGCGTCGACCTGAACCGGAACTTCCCCTACCGCTGGCGCCGCCTCGGCGGCGTTTACGCCTCCGGCCCGCGGCCGCTCTCCGAGCCCGAAGCGCGGATCGCGTATCACCTGATCCTCCGGATTCACCCCGTCTTGACCGTCTGGTTCCACCAGCACCTCGACCTCGTCTGGGCCTCAGGCGGGAACCGTGCCGTCGAGCGGCGGTTCGCCGTCGTCTCGGGCCTGCCGTACCATCCGCTCCCCGCGCTCGCCGGGAGCGCGATCGACTGGCAGAACCACGCACGTCCGGGGACGACCGCGTTCGCGGCCGAGCTTCCTGCCGGCGCCGCGTCCGCGCCGGCCGTCAAGCGGTACGCGCGCGCCGTGGTCGCGGCGGCACGAGCGGCTGCGCCGTAGCTCCGGTTTGACGCTCGCGCGTCCGCGGTAGCCCGTCCACGTGTCGGTCGTCTCGTCCGTCAAAGGTGTCCTCGGGGCACGCCGCCATCAGCCGGACGCGGTGCGCTACTTCGCGGCGCTCGCGCACGAGCGCTTCACGCCCGACGACCTGCTACAGCAGGCGGTCGAGGCGGAGGCGGCGGGCTTCGACGGCGTCTGCTGCAGTGACCACCTCGCGCCGTGGTGGACGTCGGCGACCGCGCCTACGAACTCCGGCAACGCGTGGGTCTGGCTCGGAGCGGCCGCGCATGCAACAACGCGAGTGCAGCTCGGCACCGGCGTCACCTCGATCATCCATCGCTACAACCCGGTCGTCGTCGCGCAGCAGATCGCAACGCTCGAGCTGCTTGCGCCCGGACGCGCGTTCCTCGGCGTCGGGTCGGGCGAGGCCATGAACGAAGTGCCGGCGGGAATGACGTGGCCGTCGACGGAAGAGCAACTCGCGCGCACCGAAGAAGCGCTGACGATCATCACCCGCCTCCTCGACGGCGAGACCGTCGACTTCGACGGCCGGTTCTTCAAGACGAAAGGCGCAGTGTTGTACTCGCGGCCGCCGCGGCGGCCGCCGGTCTACATGTCCGCGTTCTACGAGGGAGCCGCCGAGGTAGCGGGCCGTCTCGCCGACGGCGTCTGGACGCTGGCCGACCCGACGAAGGCGGCGAAGGTGATCGCCGCATACCGGAACGGCTGCGAGCGGTCGGGACGCGAGGCCGGCGAGATCATCCTGCAGATGGTGGTCTCGGTCGCGGCCGACGACGATGCCGCGCTGCAGCAGGCGCGCGAGTGGAAGGGGACGATGGTCGACGAGCACTACACCGACCCGATCGCCGATCCGGCGACGATCTACCGGAAGGGGGAGGACGAGGTGTCGGACTCCACGTTCACGAAGCAGATCGTCGCGTCGGCCGATCCCGACACGCACGTCAAGCGGATCAGGATGATGCAGAAGCTCGGGGCGACGACGATCGTGCTGATGAACGTGTCGGGGAACGACCCGCACGCTGCGCTTCGGACGTACGGCGCCGACGTGCTCCCGAAGCTTCGCGACTAGGTCCCCGCTGTCAGGCGGTGTGCGCGCAGCCACTCTTCGACGCGCGCGAACAGCCCAGGCGCGAACCGGTCCGAGCGGAGCATCTCGGAGGTCAGGCCGGTCGATGTCTCGACGAGGGCGTGATTGGCGTTCGGGAACACGACGAGCTCGAAGTCGCGCCCCCGTTCGCGGGCAAGCGGCTCGAGTCGCGCGACGGACAGCCGCGACGGGATGAGCTCGTCGAGGCCGCCGTACAGCCAGAGGCCCGGCACGCTCAGCGTGCGAATCCACGGGATCGGGTCGACGCCGCCGGGCCCGCGGGCGACGACAGCGGCGTCGATCTCGGCGTTGGTCAGCTGCTGGGGACGGTCTCCTGCGCCCGTGAGGCTCTGGTACGCGTCGTTTTCGTCGGCCGTCACCGTAGGACCGGAGAAGACGATCACGTCGCGAACCGCCGGTTCTTCCGAGGCTGCGAGCGGAATGATCCAGCCGGCCTCGCTGTGCCCGGCGAGACCGACGCGCGCCGGATCGACCTCGGGCTGTGCCGCGAGGAAGCGGACCGCCGCTTCCGCGTCCCGTGCGAGCGTCGCGATCGCCTGCGGCGTCGGCGACTCTCCCGGGTACGTCCCGCCCGACTGACCGACTCCGCGCTTGTCGTACGCGAGCACGCCGAGGCCGTTGTGCACGAGGAGCGCCTGTAGGTCAGGCAGGTATGCGCGCGACGTCGGGCCCGACCCGTGCACGAATGCGACGGCCGCGTGCCGGCCGGGACCCGGCGGGAGCGTGAGCGTCCCGGCCAGCGTCGCGCCACCGCTGCGGAATCGCACCTCGAGCTGGCGCACGGCCACGCGCGTCGCACGCGCCCCGTCGACGCTTCCGCCGCCGGTTGACAGGCGCACGACGCCGCGCGTCGGGTCGCGCGTCGCGAAGCCGCTGCCGACGACGAACGCGTCTCCTTCCCGGTACAGCGCGTGAACCTCGCCCGAGTCGAGATCGACGAGTCGTGCGGGCCCGTACGGGTCGTCGACAACGGCGAGCGTTCGCCGGCCCGCGACGAAGAATCCGCGCGCGAAGAGTCCCGGCGCCGCACCGGGGACGAGGCGGAACGCGCCGCGGGCACGGCCCTGCCGAACGGTGCCCCGGATCAGGTGCCCACGCGAGGTTCCCGTAAAGACGACAGGCGAAGGCCGTCCGGGAACGACGAATCGGAGCGCCGTACCACGTCGTACGAGCCGCACGCGTTGGGTGTCCGCGTGGCCGGTTCCGAGTGCGACGACGCCACCGCCGCCTTCCAAGATCACGCCGAGCGCCGAGCGGCCGTGGAGCGTGTAGCTGCCCGTCCAGGCGCGTACGGATGGAGCGGCCGTGGAGCTCGCGCCGGCGGCGGCGGTGGCTGCGAGGAAGGCGATGAAGAGGGCGGCAGTTCGCATTAGTGCGTCGACGCAGTAAATTACTGCGTCGACGCACTATCCGCAAGCGCTCGTATCATCGACCGAATGCCGAACCGGCACCTGTACCTGCAGACGGCGACGGCCTCGCAGTACGTCGGTCAGATCATCGAGCACCAGCTCGGCAGGCTGGGAATCGCACCGACGCTCCTCGCGCTGTTGACACACATCGGCGAGCACGAGCCGATCTCGCCGTCAGAGCTGTCACGCGTCGCCGGAATGCCGACGACGACACTGCGCGACAATGTGCAGCGCCTCGTCGACCGCAATCTCGTTCGGCGCGTCTCCAATCCGGACGACGGCCGCTCGTATCTCGTTCGCACGACGGCGCGCGGCCGCACGCTCCTCGACGCTGCGGATCCTGCGCTGCTCGACGCGTACCGCGCGCTCGAGCGGCGGCTGCCACGGCCCCGCGAGGAGTACGAGCGGATGTTCGCCGAGCTGAACGACGCACTCGAGGCGACATTCGGGTCG
>JBJMJS010000129.1:0-28954 GCA_045806225.1 Gaiellaceae bacterium | reverse complement strand
GTGCGCCCGATCGAGAGCGGGGCGGCGCCGGTGAAGAAGTGGTTCGTGAGCGTGAGGAAGCTCAGCATCCCGTCGGGCGGCGTGACGGCGAGCTTGGTGATGTCGTCGGCCGACAGCGGCGCTGACAAGCGACCGTCGAGCTCGTCCGGGTAGTACCAACCGATGATGCCCGGCTCGGTCGCGAGCTTCGTCTGCGCGTCGACGACGGCGAGCGCCTTGCCGTCGAGCGCGCCGGCCAGCCGGTTCTCGTGACCACAGCCCTCGCCCATGAAGAGGTTGAACCCGAGCGCGATCCGGTCGGCAATCGAGTTCGTGCACGTGTTCCACGTCGTCAGCGGGAAGAACGGGTCGCCGTTGACGAGGATCGCGCCGTTGCCGACGGTCGCGGCCGTCGAACCCGCGCGCGGCGCCGTCGTGACGATCAGCGGTGTCGTCAACGGCCGGTTCCACTCGTCGATGTCGTGCAGCCAGAGGTGATACGTCGTGCCGGGATTGAGGTGCGTGAACTCGAGCTCGTGCGTGAAAGCCGGCGTCGAAGTCGGGGCCGTCCACACCGACGGTGCGGTGCCGATCCCGTCGGCACCCTGCGACGTGGTCGGGAAGTTGGTCGTCCAGGTCACGCGCGCGGTCGTCGCGTTCGCCGACCCGGAGATCGCCGACGTCGAGAGCCCTTCGATCGGCGCATCGGGTGGGGGCGGCTCCTGTCGCGCGAGCCCGCGGTCGGCGTCGGCCTCGGAAGGATCGACGGAATGCGGCGGTGACGCGGCGACCTCTTCCACGGCGCCGGCCGGCGGCGTCGTCGGCGGCGCGGCCGTTTCCGACGTCGGCGCCGTGACGCTGCGTTCCGACGCGAGCCGCGAGGTCGTCTGCTGCGATTGCGCTGCCGGTGAGGTGGCGACGCCTGGCGCGGCGGCCTGTGTCTGTGGTTGTGACTGCGTGGGCGCAGTCGGTTGTGCGGCCGCCTGCGCGAGCGGCGTCAACGGCTGGTCGAGCGTCAGCTCGGCCGATGTGCCGTCGCCGCCGTAGCGCCCGACCAGCCACGCGCCGGCAAGCGCGAGGACCACGAGGGCAATGGGCTGCCAGCGCACGCCGACGCCGGAGGAGGGCCGCGTCTCCACGCCTCCAAGCTATGGGGTTTCCTAGCCCGAAAACAGGCCCAAAAGGGGGGGTCGGGGGGGCCGGAGGACCTATCTTGCGCGGGTACCCTGGACTAGTGGACGCACTCGCCCCCTTCAGTCCCTCGACGAAAGCATGGTTCCGGCAGGCATTCGAGGCGCCGACGCCGGCGCAACGGCTCGGGTGGCCGGCGATCGCGTCCGGTGCGCACACGCTCATCCAGGCGCCGACCGGCTCCGGCAAGACGCTCGCGGCGTTCCTCTTCGGGATCGACCGCCTGACCGCGCAGCCGGGCGAGGGCCTTCGCCTGATCTACGTGTCGCCGCTGAAGGCGCTGAACTACGACATCGAGCGCAACCTGCGCGGGCCGCTCGCGGGCCTGCAGTCGGAGCTGCGCGTCGCGGTGCGCACGGGCGACACGCCGCAGAAGGAGCGCGCGGCGATGCTCAGGAACCCGCCGGACATCCTGATCACGACGCCGGAATCGCTGTACCTCCTGCTCACGTCGCGCGCGCGCGAGCACCTGACCGGCGTGCAGACGCTCATCCTCGACGAAGTCCATGCCGTCGCCGGAACGAAGCGCGGCGCCCATCTCGCGCTCTCGGTCGAGCGGTTGGAGCGGCTCGTCGAGGAGCCGTTCCAGCGCATCGGCCTCTCGGCGACGCAGCGACCGCTCGAGGAGATCGGGCGGTTCGTGTCGGGCGCACGTCCGATCCAGCTCGTCGACGCCGGCGTGGCGAAGAAGCTCGACCTTCGCGTCGTCGTGCCGCTCGAGGACATGCGGGAGCCCGGCGGCGAATCGAAGCCGAGCGACCTGCTCGGCACGGGCTCCGAGGGCCCGCAGCAGTCGATCTGGCCGTCGATCTACCCGGAGATCCTGCGGCTCGTCGAGGAGCACCGTTCGACGATCGTCTTCGTCAACAACCGACGGCTCGCCGAGCGGCTCGCGCTTCGGCTCAACGAGCTCGCCGAGCGCGAGATCGCGCGCGCACATCACGGCTCTCTCGCGCGCGAGCAGCGCGTCGAGATCGAGGAGCTCCTGAAGGCGGGCGAGATCCCTTGCCTTGTCGCGACCTCGTCGCTCGAGCTCGGCATCGATATGGGCGCCGTCGATCTCGTGATCCAGGTCGAGTCGCCGAAGTCGGTTGCACGCGGACTGCAGCGGATCGGCCGCGCCGGTCACGAGCTGCACGCGACGTCGAAGGGGCGCATCTTTCCGAAGTTCCGCGCCGACCTGCTCGAGTCCGCCGTCGTCGCCGAGCGTATGCAGGCAGGCGCGATCGAGGAGACAATCATCCCGCGCAATCCGCTCGACGTGCTCGCGCAGCAGATCGTCGCGATCGCAGCCGAGGAGGAGATCGCCGTCGACGACGTGCACGAGCTCGTACGCGGTGCGTACCCGTTCGCGGACCTGTCGCGCGCGCAACTCGAGAACGTGCTCGACATGCTCGCCGGCCGCTACCCGTCGGACGAGTTCGCGGAGCTCCGGCCGCGCATCGTGTGGGACCGGACGGCCGGAGTGATCCGTGGCCGTGGCGGCGTGCGCAGGCTTGCGGTGACGAACGCCGGCACGATTCCCGACCGAGGCCTCTTCGGCGTGCACCTCGTCAACGGCGGCGGCCGCGTGGGCGAGCTGGACGAGGAGATGGTGTACGAGGCACGCGCGGGACAGACCTTCCTGCTCGGTGCGTCGACGTGGCGGATCGAGGAGATCACGCGCGACCGTGTGCTCGTCTCGCCGGCGCCCGGTGTTCCCGGCGCAGTCCCGTTCTGGAAGGGCGAGGGCGTCGGCCGTCCGTACGAGCTCGGGGAGGCGATCGGGCGCGCATCACGCGAGCTGGTCGCGCTGCACCCGGACAAGGCGCTCGCGCGATTGCAAGACCAGCATCTCCTCGACGAGCGCGCGGCGCGGAACCTGATGAAGTTCCTCGAAGAGCAGCACGCCGCGACCGGAGCCGTTCCTTCGGACCGTACGGTCGTCGTCGAGCGGTTCCGCGACGAGATCGGCGACTGGCGCGTCTGCATCCTCACGCCGTTCGGTGCGCGGGTGCATGCCCCGTGGGCGATGGCGATCGCCGCGAAGCTGCGCGACTCGCTCGCGGTCGAGGTGCAGTCGATCTGGTCCGACGACGGGATCGCGATCCACCTGCCCGATGCCGACGCGCCGCCGCCGACCGACGACATCCTCGTCGCGCCGGACGAGCTCGAAGACCTCGTCGTGCAGGAAGTGGGGCAGACGGCCCTCTTCGGCGCGCGCTTCCGCGAGAACGCGGCCCGCGCGCTGCTGATCCCGCGACGCCGGCCCGATCAGCGCACGCCGCTCTGGCAGCAGCGTCTGAAGGCGCAGGGACTCCTCCAGGTCGCGCGGAAGTACGGATCGTTCCCGGTGATCCTCGAGACGTACCGCGAATGTCTGCAGGACGTCTTCGATCTACCGTCGCTGAAGAAGCTCCTGCAGGGGCTGCGCACGCGCGAGCTGGATCTCGTCGACGTCGAGACGGCGTCGGCGTCGCCGTACTCCGCGTCGCTCCTGTTCGACTACATCGCGACATACATGTACGAGGACGACACGCCACCGGCCGAACGGCGGGCGCAGGCGCTGTCGCTCGACCGGGACCTTCTGCGCGAGCTGCTGGGACAGGAGGAGCTGCGGGACCTGATCGACGCCGGTGCGCTCGAGGACGTCGAGGCGCAGCTGCGCGGCGATCCGCGCACGCCGGACGACCTGCACGACAAGCTCCGCCAGCGCGGTGATCTACGCGGCCACGAGTACGACGATGCGCTCGCGCAACCCTTGCTCGCCGAGCGTCGCGCGCTCCTGGTGCGTTTCGCCGGCGGCGAGCGCCTGATTGCAGCCGAGGATGCAGGGCGCTACCGCGACGCGCTCGGCGTGATGCCGCCCGGCGGCCTGCCGGAGGCGTTCCTCGAAGGCGCACCGGACGCGCTCGAGCAGCTCGTCCTGCGCTATGCGAAGGGGCGCGGGCCGTTCACGACCGCGCAGGCGAACGAGCGGTTCGGTCTCGACGTCGAGCATGTGCTCGTGACGCTCGAGCGTCACGACAAGCTCGTACGCGGCGAGCTGCGGCCGGGCGGAACCGAGCGCGAATGGTGCGACCCCGACGTGCTGCGACGGTTGCGCCGCGCGTCGCTCGCCGCGCTCCGCAAGGAAGTCGAGCCGGCCGAGCAGGCGTCGCTCGGACGCTTCCTCCCGAGCTGGCACGGCGTCGACCGCCGCGCGGCGCTCCGCGAGGCACTTGTCCCGCTTCAGGGGCTTGCACTTCCCGTGACGCTGTGGGAACAGGAGGTGCTTCCGCGCCGCGTTCCCGGCTATACGCCGGGGCAGCTCGACCAGCTCTGCGCGACCGGTGAGGTTGTCTGGGTCGGTGCCGGCCTCGATCGTGTCGCCGTCTACTTCCGCGAGGACGCACCCGTGCTCGGCCGGCCCGGCGCGCTGCCGCCGCCGGAAGGAGCCGCGCACGACCGGATCCGCGAGGCGCTGGGGCGAAGTGCGGAGTTCTGGCACGACCTCGTCGTCGCGACGGAGCTCGAGCCGGCGGAGGCGCTGCCGGCGCTGTGGGATCTCGTCTGGTCGGGCGAGGTGACGAACGACGCCTGGACGCCGCTCCGCGCAGGACGTCGATACCAGACGTCGGCGCCGCAGCGGCGACGGCCGCGCCGCTTCTCGCGGCAGCGCGCGGCGCAGGTGACCTCGACACAGGGTCGCTGGTCGTTGACCGGGCGCTTGTTCGCCGGAACGCCGGATCCGCGCGCGCTGGCGGAGCTGTTGCTCGAGCGCCAGGGGATCGTGACCCGTGACGGCGTTCGCGGCGAGGGCATCCCCGGCGGGTACAGCGCCGTCTACGCCGAGTTGCGCGCGCTCGAGACGCTCGGCGTCTGCCGGCGCGGCTATTTCGTCGAGGGGCTCGGCGGCGCGCAGTTCGCGTTGCCGGGCGCCGTCGAGCGGTTGCGCGAGCTCCGCCCGCGCGAGGGCGACGAGCCCGAGCCGCTCGTTCTCGCAGCTGCCGATCCGGCCCAGCCCTACGGCGCCTCGCTGCCGTGGCCCAAGCGCGCCGGCGCGCGCGCAGCGCGGGTCGCCGGCGCGCAGGTGGTGCTGCTCGGTGGCGAGGCCGCACTGTTCGTCGAACGTGGGGGACGCTCGCTCGTTCCGCTGCGCGACCCCGACGACGAGTGGCTGCGCGTCGCGCTCGAGGCGCTCGTCGCGCACGTGAGACGCGGCGGCGCGAAGCGGCTCGCGGTCGAGCGCTTCGACGGCGAGCCCGTCGGCGACAGCGAGATCATGCCGCTGCTGCTCGAGGCCGGGTTCCTCGCCGGCCCACGGCGCGCAGTTCTCCGGCCGTAGTGGTCGCGCGCCGCATGTTGAGACTCTGTTAATTCGTCGTAGTACGACCTGATCCGGCGTTTGAGGACGGAGGTCGGCGGCAACCGCGTTCCTATGGGGAAGCTCACCGCCGACTTCCTCCTCGAACGGTTGGCCGAGAACGGCGTCCGCCGTATCTACGGGTACCCGGGCGACGGGATCAACGCGATCGTCGGCGCGCTCGAGCGCCACAAGGACAAGATCGAGTTCGTCCAGGTCCGCCACGAGGAGATGGCGGCGTTCATGGCGTGTGCGCACGCCAAGTGGACCGGCGAGGTCGGCGTCTGCCTCGCGACGAGCGGGCCGGGCGCGATCCATCTCCTGAACGGGTTGTACGACGCGAAGCTCGACCACCAGCCGGTGATGGCGATCGTCGGCCAGCAGGCGCGAATGGGCCTGGGCGGGAATTACCAGCAGGAAGTCGACCTCGTCTCTCTCTTCAAGGACGTCGCGTCGCAGTACGTGCAGATGGCGCACGAGGCGACGCAGATCCGGCATCTCGTCGACCGCGCGCACCGGATCGCGCTCGCCGAGAAGGATGTGACGTGCATCATCGTCCCGAACGACGTCGCCGAGGAGCCCGCGGAGGAGGAGCCGCCGCGCGAGCACGGCTCGGTGCATTCGTCGCCTGGGTACACGCGACCGCGCGTCGTGCCGCCGCAGGAGCAGCTCCGGGCTGCCGCCGAGATCCTCAACGCCGGGGAGAAAACCGCGATGCTGGTCGGCCAGGGGGCACTGCACGCGACCGACGAGGTGATCGACGTCGCGGAGACGCTCGGCGCCGGCGTCGCGAAAGCGCTCCTGGGCAAGGCGGTCGTGCCTGACGACCTGCCGTTCGTGACGGGGTCGATCGGGCTGCTCGGGACGAAGCCGTCGTGGACGCTGATGAACGAGTGCGACACGCTGCTGATGGTCGGCTCGTCGTTTCCGTATTCGGAGTGGCTGCCGAAGCCGGGAAACGCGCGCGGCGTGCAGATCGATCTGAAGGGGACGATGCTGAACATCCGCTATCCGATGGAGCTCGGGCTCGTCGGAGACGCGAAGGACACGCTGCAGGAGCTGATCCCGCTGCTGCGCCGAAAGGACGAGCGCTCGTGGCGCGAGCAGCTCGAAGGCGAGATCCAGGAGTGGTGGCGCCTGCTCGAGGAGCGCGCGATGCAGGACGCCGATCCGATCAACCCCCAGCGCCTGTTCTGGGAGCTCAACAAGTACCTGCCGCCGAACGCGATCATCTCGTCCGACTCCGGCTCGGCGGCGAACTGGTACGCGCGGGACGTCAAGCTCGGCCGCGATCACATGGCGTCGCTCTCGGGGACGCTCGCGACGATGGGGCCCGGCGTTCCGTACGCGATCGCCGCGAAGTTCTGTCATCCCGGTCGTCCCGCGCTCGCGCTCGTCGGCGACGGCGCGATGCAGATGAACGGGATGGCGGAGCTGATCACGGCTGCGAAGTACTTCCACCAGTGGGACGACCCGCGCCTCGTCGTCCTGGTCCTCAACAACCAGGACCTGAACCAGGTGACGTGGGAGCAGCGGGCGATGCAGGGCGATCCGAAGAACCCGATCACGCAGGACATCCCGGAGGTGAACTACGCGGCGTTCGCCGAGCTGATCGGCTTGAAGGGGATTCGCGTCGAGACGCCGGACGAGATCGAGGGCGCGTGGGATCAGGCGTTCTCCGCCGACCGCCCCGTCGTCGTCGACGCGCTCTGCGATCCGAACGTGCCGCCGCTGCCGCCGCACATCACGGTGAAGGAGGCGCAGTCGTTCGTGAAGGCGCTGCGCAAGGGGGATCCGGACATGCGCGGCGTGATTTCGCAGTCGTTCAAGGAGAAGGTCCTGGAGTTCCTGCCCGGTCGTTGATGGCAACGGCGACGCGGACGGCAATCGAACGGTTGGAGGTCTCGACACACGAGATCCCGACGGACGCGCACGAGTCGGACGGGACGCTCGAGTGGGACTCGACGACGATCGTGATCGTGCAGGCGCACGCCGGCGGGGCGACCGGGATCGGCTACACGTACACCGACGCGGCGGCCGCGCAGCTCGTCGAGGGGAAGCTGCAGGAGGCCGTCAAGGGCGTCGACGCGATGGAGGTGCGCGCGGCGTGGCAGGCGATGTCGCGTGCCCTGCGCAACGTCGGCCGGCCCGGGCTCGGGTTCATGGCGCTGTCGGCGGTCGACCTGGCCCTGTGGGACCTGAAGGCGCGGCTGCTCGGGCAGCCGCTCGCCGACATCCTCGACGCGGCGCACGAGTCGGTCCCCGTGTACGGGAGCGGCGGCTTTTGCTCGTACTCGGACGAGCAGCTCGCCGCGCAGCTCCGCGGCTGGGCCGACGACGGGATTCCACGCGTGAAGATCAAGGTCGGCCGCGAGCCGGACCGTGACCGCGAGCGGGTTGCCGTCGCGCGCGACGCCGTCGGCGACCAGGTCGACCTGTACGTCGACGCGAACGGCGCGCTAACCCGCCAGCAGGCGCTCGAATGGTCGGACGTGTACGCGAGCGAGTTCGCCGTGAAGTGGTTCGAGGAGCCGGTCTCGTCCGACGACCTCGAAGGCCTCGCGTTTCTGCGCGACAACTCGCCGCCGGGCATCGAGATCGCCGCCGGCGAGTACGGCGACGTGCTGCCGTACTTCGAGCGGATGGCACCGACGGTCGACTGCCTCCAGGCCGACGTCACGCGCTGCGGCGGCATCACCGGCTTGCTCGAGGTCGCCGCCGTCGCGCATGCGCACGAGCTCGACGTGTCGGCGCACTGCGCGCCGGCAATCTCGGCGCACGCGTTCTGCGCCGTCGAGCGCCTTCGCCACCTCGAGTACTTCCACGATCACGTCCGCGTCGAGCACGAGCTGTTCGACGGAGTGCTCGTGCCGGAAGACGGCCGGCTCACGCCGGACCGCTCGCGACCGGGGAACGGGTTGTCGCTGAAGTGATCGGACGGATGCTCAAGAACCTCCGGCAAGGCCGGCTGCAGCGGACGCTCGCGCTGTCGACCGCGCTGAGCGCGCCGCCGCTCGCGCTCGAGATCTACCTCGAGCACTACAAAGGGTCGTTCGGCGACAAGTGGATGTGGACGCCGATCGCGCTCGCGCCGCCGTTGACCGCCGCGGGCATCGCCGGCTTCTATAGCGAGCGTGCTGCGAAGACGTGGCTGCCGGCGATCTCCGCCCTGTACGCGCTCGACGGCCTGGTCGGGACGTGGACGCATCTCCGCGGGATCCAGAAGCGTCCAGGCGGGTTCAAGGAGCTCACGTACAACCTCGTCATGGGACCGCCGCCGCTCGCACCAGGATCGCTCTGCCTGATCGGCGGCATGGGAATCACTGCCGCGCTCATGCGCCGCGAGAAGTGATGCAGGACCCCTCGCGCCTGCCGAACCTTCGCCCGAAGGGCGACGACGCCGACCCGTACGAGCTCCCGCGGCACCGCAACGGGATCACGCCGCAGCTGCATGGTCGCTTCCCCGACTACAACGTCCTCGACGAAGTGAGCCACTGGGACGAGGTGACGCGCAAGACCGTGCTCGAGCGCGTCGAGAATCCGCCGGACATCCGTTTCTTCGCACCTGAGGAAGCCGAGACGCTGAAGGCGTACTGCGACACGATCACGCATCAGCACAGCGAGCCGCGCATCCCGGTCCTGTCGTTCGTCGACGAGAAGCTGCTGAAGGGCCAGGGCGACGGCTACCAGTACGCCGACATGCCCGACGACGGGACGGCGTGGCGTCTCGTCGCGCAGGGCCTCGACTACTCAGCGCAGCGCGAGTGGCGGGCGCGCTCGTTCGCGCACGCGCCGATCTCGACGCGCGAGGACATCGTCGCGGTGTTCGCAGAGGGAAAGCTGCACGGCGGCCCGTGGGAGCAGCTGAATGTGCCGCGCGCGTTCAAGCTGACGACGAAGCACATCTGCCAGGCCTTCTACTCGCACCCGTGGGCCTGGAACGAGATCGGCTTCGGCGGCCCCGCGTACCCGCGCGGCTACGCGGCGTTCGGTTCGGACCACCTCGGCGACCGCGAGCAGTGGGAGCCGATCCAGGCAACGCCGTGAGCTTTCTCAAGAAGGGGTCCTTGGCAATGCCCAAGGACAACGACTCGCCGTTCCTGCTCCACCGCCACAAGCGCGGCCTCCAGAACCTCGACCGCATGGCGCGGTACCCGAAGACGGAGCCCGTCGACCTGCTCGTCGTCGGCGCCGGCGCTGGCGGGCTCGTGCTCGCGCAGCGTCTGGCTCGCGCAGGCTGGAAGGTCTGCGTGCTCGAGAAGGGCCCGTTCTGGGACCCGGACCGCGACTGGGTCAGCGACGAGAAGGGCTCGCACGCGCTCTACTGGACCGACAAGCGGATCATCGGCGGCGACGACCCTGTCGAGCTGGGAAAGAACAACTCTGGTCAGGGCGTCGGCGGCTCGATGACGCATTTCGCCGGGTACGTGCCGCGGTTCCACCCGTCAGACTTCGAGGTGCGCACGCGCGACGGTGTCGCGGTCGACTGGCCGATCTCGTACTGGGACCTGAAGCCGTACTTCGAGCGGATCGAGCTCGAGCTTCCCGTCGCCGGCCAGGACTGGCCGTGGGGCGACCCGCATTCGTATCCCCACGGGCCGCACCCGGTCGCCGGCGCCGCGAACAGGGCGTGGAAGGGCGCGCGCGAGTACGGCATCGAGATGCGCGTCGGCCCGGTGGCGATCACGAACGGCGTCTTCGGCAACCGCCCGCACTGCATCTACCGCGGCTTCTGTCTCGAAGGGTGCAAGGTCAACGCGAAGGCGTCGCCGCTGATCACGCACCTCCCCGACGGGATCGAGCACGGGGTGGAGGTGCGCGCGGACTCGATGGCGGTGCGGATCGAGGTCGACGACGACGGCGACCGCGTCACGGGCGTCTCGTACATGCACGACGGGAGAGAGGAGTTTCAGCCCGCGAACGCCGTCGCCGTGTGCGGGTATGCGATCGAGTCACCGCGCCTACTCCTCAACTCGACCTCGAAGCGCTGGCCGAACGGTCTCGCAAACGATCACGACGTCGTCGGGCGCTACGTGATGGTGCAGGGCGCGACGCAGGTCGCGGCACGGTTTCCGCTCGAGTTGCGGATGTACAAGGCGCCGCCGCCGGAGGTCTCGTCCGAGGACTTCTACGAGACCGACGAGTCGCGAGGGTTCGCGCGCGGGTTCTCGATCCAGACGATCTCGCCGATGCCGATCGAGTGGGCCGCACACGTGCTGGCCGACGGTCACTGGGGCGCCGCGCTGCGCGAGTACATGCGCGACTACAACCACTGGTCGGTGCTCGGCGTGCTCTGTGAGCTGCTTCCGGCGCCCGACAACCGCGTGACGCTCGCGGACGAGCCGGATCAGTACGGGATGCCGATCGCGCGCTTCGATTACACGCTCGGCGACAACGACAAGAAGAACATCGAGTTCGCGACGAAGATCCTGACGGAGATCTGGGAAGGGGCGGAGGCGCAGGACCTGCTGACGATCGACCGCTACGCGCACCTCGTCGGCGGCTGCCGGATGGGCTTCACGCCCGAGGACAGCGTCGTCGATTCGTCGCACCGCGCGTGGGGGGTCGACAACCTCTTCGTCGTCGACGGCAGCGTGCTGCCGACGCAGGGCGCGGCAAACCCGGCGCTCGTGATCATGGCGCTGGCCGACCGCTGCGCCGACCTCCTGAAGGCGAAGCGCACGTAAGCGGGTTACGTTGCGGCGAGGCGCTGCGCCGGTCGGCGCCACGTCACGCGCGGGACGAGCGTGTCCGGTGCAATCCGATCGCGCCACTCGAGCGCTGAGCAGAGCAGCGACCGGATCTCGGTTTCCGTCAATCGGTGCGGCTCCAGGCCGAGCGCGAGCAGGCTCTCGTTCGACGCGCGGTAGTAGTGCGTCTCGGCTTCGACGCGCGGATTGTCGACGTGCTCGATCCGCGTCTCGAGCCCGAGCGACGCGGCGGCACGTTGCACGAGCCGCGCGAGCCCAATGACCGAGTGTTGCTCGGTGAACTGGTTGAACACCCTGAAGTCGCCCTGCTCGGCTGGATGATCGATCGCGAGCTGGACGCAGCGGATCGTGTCGCGGATGTTGATGAAACCGCGGGTCTGTCCGCCGTTGCCATAGACCGTCAAGGCGTGTCCTGCGACGGCTTCGACGCAAAAACGATTCAGCACGGTCCCGAAGATCGCGTCGTAGTCGAACCGGTTGACAAGGCGTGGGTCCAGCGCCGTTTCGCGCGTTGCGTTCCCGTAGACGACGCCCTGGTTCAGGTCGGTGACGGGCAGGTTGTAGACGCGCGCGCCGAAGGCGAGGTTGTGGCTGTCATGCACCTTGGACAGGTGATAGAACGACCCCGGTTGCTTCGGGAAGGGCAGGACGTCGCGCCGGCCGTTGTGCTCGACCTCGATGAAGCCCTCCTCGATGTCGATGTTCGGCGTTCCGTACTCGCCCATCGTTCCGAGCTTCACGAGGTGGCACGTCGGCGCCACCTCCGCGAGGACGAACAGGAGGTTCAACGTGCCGACGACGTTGTTCGTCTGCGTGAAGACGGCGTGCTCGCGGTCGATCATCGAATAGGGGGCCGAGCTCTGCTCCGCGTAATGGACCACCGCATCGGGACGGTGGCGGTCGATCAGCTCTGCGACGGAATCGGCGTCGAGCATGTCGACCTCTGCGAATTCGATGCACCGCCCGGAAACGCCCTCCCATGCGGCGAGCCGCTCCTCCACGGTCGCGATCGGCGTCAGGCTGGCGACCCCCAGCTCGACGTCCCAGCGGCGACGGGAAAGGTTGTCGGCGATGACGACATCGTGGCCGTCGTTCGACAGGTGCAACGAGGTTGGCCAGCCGCAGAAGCCGTCGCCGCCGAAGACGATGATCGTCATCTGAGGATCTCGCCTCCGTCCTGGTCCTTGAGCTCGAAGCGGTCGAGGAACCAATCGAACGTTCGCGCGAGCGTCCGCTCGAGCTCGGCCCGGCGCTCCCACACGTCGCTCTGCTGGAGCATCTCCAACGCGTCGGGTAGCTCATCTGGATACCGGAACGCGTAGTAGCGCAGCATCTGGAGGATCGCGGCTTCGCTGAGGTACAGCACGCCGAATCGCAGGCTGTTGTGAACCATCGACGTGCGCAGGTCGTCGATGAACTCGTCGAGCGCAACTCGCTCCTTGAACCGATGCGCGACCTCGAGCTCCGGCAGCGCGAGGATCTCTGCGCCGGCGAGCCATGCGCGGACTCCGAACTCGGGTTCCGCCGCGGCGTAGAGGCGCATGCCGCGGTCGTACCCGCCGAGCTGCACGAACAACGCCCGCGGGACAACGGTCGCCGCGCACGATGGGATCTGCACCGGAGTCAGTGTCGTCGGCCGGTCACGCAACCACCGCGTTCCCATGAAGGGAACGACGAGCGTGCAACCGAAGGCGCGGAACGCGGACGTGGGATCGGAGACGGCGCCGGCGAGAATCCGGGAACCGCGCGCGTGTTCGACGATCGCCGCGTCCCATCCGCGCCCCACCTCGACGTGTGCGTCGGTGATGAACAGGATCTCCCCGCGCGCGGCTTCCGCGCCCGCGTTGCGTGCTCGTGGAACGCCGACCCGCTCGTCGAGACGGACGAGCCGGACGCGAAGCCCGTCGATGTCACGCACGCGCGGCCGGAGCTCGTCGTCGGAGGCGTCGTCGACGACGATCGCTTCCGCGGGCACGTCGGGTGCGCTGCGCGCGTGCACCAGCGATTCGAGTGTTTGCTCGACCCGATCGCCTTCGTTACGCGCGGGTATGACGACGCTGATCGTCGGCGTCCGACCCCTCTGCCTCGTGCTCAACGAATCAGGATCCGCGCGCGGTGATCGTCGTCCCTGTCTGGAAGGTCACTTCGCCCGGCCGGCGTGCCGTGATCGTCGTTCCCGTCTCGAACGTCATTGCGCGGCCGAGCCTCGCCGTGAATGTCGATCCCGTCTCGAACGTCACTTCGCCGCGGAGCGTGATCACGAGGCGATCCGCGGAGCGAAGAGCCTGGAGGTCGCGCGGATCGAGTTGAAAGCGCTTTGCGAGCGCCTCAGGATCCTCCCGGAGTAGGCGGATCGCTTCCGACTCGTCGACCATCGCCTGAAACAGGCGTCCTAGGTGTGCAGCCCGGTCTTCGCTCGCCATGGGAGCTCCTTTGTGGTGGGCCGCAGCCACCGGTCGCTTGGAAGAAGGCGTAAGTATGCGCCGACGGCGGGCCGCGTGTCGAGGCGCCTGATCAGCCGAACCGACCGAGCAGCGCTCCGAACAGCAGGTGCCGCCATGTCGACTGCGCGAACGCGCGCGGGCTCGCGACGAGCTCGCGGTCGACGAGGCCGATCAGCGGCCAGAGCGTCACATGCTCCGCGAGTGCCAGCGCGACCGCGAGGCGGCGCTGGTCGACCGATGCCTGTCGCCGGGCCGCGTCGAACGCCAGGCCGAAGAGTGCGCCGTTGACCGCATGCACGACGAAGCCAACTCGGCGGCTGCCGAAGCCGACGAGACTGATGTCGGAGTAACCGCAGCGGAAGACGCGCTGGTCGAGTGGCTCCTGGAGACCCCAGACGGTCGCCGCGGCGGCGCCGGCGACCGCGGCGCGCGCCCTCACGCCGCGCGTGCGCGGAGGTCGTCGACGACCGTGCGCGCGTCCTCTGAACAGCGCGCGCCGATTCGGTTCGCAAGCGTCGTGTCTGCGCCGCGTCCGCCGAGCATGAGCGTGAGCTTCGCCGGCACGCTCTGATCGGCGAGCGCCTCCTCGAGGTCGCGCGCGAGGTCGCTGCGCGAGATGCTCAACGCGAGCACGTCGGCGTCGATCTGGCGTGCGAGCGCGAGGGCGTCGGCGACCGGCGTGTCGGCACCGAGGTAGGTCACCTGCCAGCCGTCGGCGCCGAGCATCAGCGCGACGCACATCAGTCCGATGTCGTGCCGCTCGCCTGGCGCACACGCCGCGACGGCGCGGCCGCGAACGCCGGTGTCCGCAGAGACGAGCAGCCCTTCGAGCCGCGCGCGGATCGCCTGGGTCACGAGATGCTCCTGCGCGACCGACAGCCTGCCGTCCTCCCAGGCGTCGCCGACGCGCTTCAGCGCGGGCTCGACGACCTGTTCCACCGCGCGTGCGACCGGATGGAGGGCGAACGATTGCGCCACGAGTCGATGTACCCCATGGGCGTCACCTGCGGCCGCAGCCGCGAGGATCCCTTCCACGAACTCGTCGGTCGAGCGCCGCGGCTCCTCCTCCGTGCCGGATCCAAGCAATGCCGCGGCCTCGCCAATCCTGTACCCCTCCGCGAGCCGGTCGCGCAGCCATTCGACCCGTGCGACGTCCTGTTCGTTGTAGCGGCGCTGGCCGCCCGAGGTCCGGAGTGGATGGATGACGTCGTAGCGGTGCTCCCACTTGCGGAGCGTGTCGGCCGCGACTCCGGTCCGGTGCGCGAGGGCGGAGATGTTGAGACCGCCCGAGACGGCCTCGACCGCAGTGCGGCGCGCGATCTCCTGCAGCGCGCCGCCGGCGAGTCGGCGGAGCTCTGCGATGTCGTCGTCGTTCCAGCTGCGCGGCTCGTGGTCGATCGCGCAGATCGTGCCGAGAACGACGCCGTCGGGGCTCACGATCGGAACGCCCGCATACGCCACGACGCCGAGCTCCGCGATCGCGGGGCTGTCCTTCGTCAGCGGGTGACGCCGCGCGTCGTCGACAACGAACGGCTGTCCCGACAGGACACAGTGCTGGCAGAGCGAGTAGCTGATCGGGGTCTCGCGCTTCGTCATCCACGGCTCGTCCAGGCCGCTCGCGCCGGGAAACAGCTGCCGTTCCGGCTCGATGATCGTCACCGTCGCGACGGGTGCGCGGAGGGTTTCCCTCACCTCCTCCGCGAGGCGGTCGAGTGTCTCGTCGGGATGCGGGTCGAGTAGGCCCGCGCGCGTCAGCGCCCGCCGCCGCCGGGGGTCGTCCAGGCCCGCCATGCGGCTAGCGTACCCGGGAGATGCCAGAAGGAGACGCGCTCCATCGGGCAGCGCGACGGCTGCAGGTTCTCGTCGGCGAGGAGGTGGAGGTCGAGACGCCGCATCCGCGCGCGGCCGTGAAGCAGCTCGCGCCCGTCCTCGACGGACGGCGCCTCGAGCATGTCGAGGCGATCGGAAAGAACCTTCTGCTGCGGTTCGAGGACGGCGTCGTCCTCCGCAGTCACCTGCGCATGAAGGGGCGCTGGCGTGTGCTTCCGCGTGACGCCGACATCTTCGGAGTGCCGTGGCTCGTGCTCCGCGGCGAGCGGCACATGGGCGTGCTGTTCGGCGGTTCGGTCCTCGAGCTCGACCGTGGCGTCGCGCGCCGTCTCGGTCCCGACATCCTCGCCGAGCCACCCGACCTCGACGCGACGATCGTCCGCATTCGAGGCGCCGACCAGGCCACCGCCGTCGGCGACGCTCTGCTCGACCAGCGTCTCGTCGCGGGGATCGGGAACATGTGGAAGGCGGAGTGTCTGTGGGCCGCCAGGGTGTCGCCCTGGCGTGCGCTCGCCGACGTGACCGACGAGGAGCTGCGCGCAACGCTCGAGCACGCGCACCGCCTGATGCGCGCGCGGCTGAACGGCGCGCGACCGTCGCACGCCGTGTACCGCCACGTGCGGCGGCCGTGTCCGCGCTGCAGGACGCCGATCCGGTCGTGGCCGCAGGGCGACGGCGCGCGGATGGCGTACTGGTGCCCTGCGTGTCAGCCGTCGACGAACGAGCCGGCGTCTGCCGCCGGCCAACGCTGACTCGCGGCGTCCTGCACCGACGTGACCTTCCGGCGCCTGTCGGTTTCCGACCCCTTCAGGGGTCTGACCCCAAATGGGGCCTGAAAGCGCCACGGCCGTAACGGTCGGCCGCTTGCCCGAGGTTCGTGGTCGCGCCGCGGCGCGCGTATAAAGGAGGACTCACCGCGACGGCGTAGACGAACAGGTGGCCGTACGCGCGCCTCACCTGTACCACTCGCTGCGCTGCTTCTGCCTGGGCGCGTTTCGCGCGCTGCTCGGCGAGCTCGCCGAAGGCGCCGACCTGCCGTTCGCGTTCGAGGAGCACGGCTCGCGTGGACGGCCGTCGCTGTACGAGTACAAGCCGCTCGTCCGTTCGTTCGTCGAGGTTCGCGCGCACCGCCTCAAGCACCGCGACGACGCGCGGATCGCGCTCGACGATCTCCATCGCGAGCCCGCGGCATCGATCTTCGCGCGCGCGCACGCGGGCGCGCGCCCGTCCGAAGATGACGCGCTCTTCATGAGCATCCTCCTCCCGTTGCTCGTGCGCACGTCCGAGACGTGCGGCGGGTTCGACTGGGACGACGCCACGTATGACAAGGCATACGCCGAGCTCGAGAATTCGCTCTTCGGCAGCGGACATGCGTACGGCGCCGTCGCGCCGCTCGTCGGCGTCACGCTCGGCGGCCAGGCGATCGACCTCGGCAACGGGATCCGCGTCCGTCCGGCCGCGACCGGGGAGCTGGCGAAGCTCTGGCCCGAAGCCGGGGGACTTTTGCCGCAGGACTTCGGCCGCGAGCCCGACCGCCTGTGCGTGCTGGAGCTCGAGCGTGCGCTCGCACGCGGTGACAACGAGCCTCCTGACTCCGCCGCGGAAGTCGCCGACGCGATCACGGCAATTCGGCTCGCGACCGCGGCTCCGGCCGCCGCCGGCCCGGTGTTGTTCGAGCGGCTCGACTGGCGTCCTTACGGCATTCGTCCGGTTTTGCCGATCGCGGCGACACCACCGAGCGGCGAGCCGACCCGGCTCGACTCGTTCCGCGGCGCGCTCGCCGCGGACCTGCTCGCGCGTCTCGGCGCGGCCGACGAGGATCCCGATCTCGGTGAGGCGCTCGATCGCTGGGAGCTGTCGCTGTTCCAGGACGGCCCGTATCGCGCGGAGCAGTTGCGCGAGTCGCTGGTCGCATTGCTCGGTGGAACGGACGGGCTGTGGGCCGCGGTCGTGCGCGGCGCAATCCTGCTCGGGGAGAACGGCAAAGAACGCGCCGACGCCCAGGCGCGACTCTCGGGCGATCCCGACGCCGACGGCATCAGGCGCGCGCTCGTGGAAACGCTGCTTCGCGGCGATCGTCCGACTCTCGTGCGGATGCTCGACGAGACGATCCTCGGTCTACGGCCGGCGCCCGCAGCACGGCCGCCGTCGCTCGCGCGCGCGCGCGCGAGCTGACGCAACAGCGCACGCGTTCGACATCTGCGACGAAGTCGACACACACGCGTGCGGCGCGCCCGCCTAAGGTCGAAGGCAGTGGACGAAGCCCGCGCAGTCATCGCCCGGCTCGACCGGATCGAAGTGCTCGAGCGCCGCGGAGCTCCCCCCGCCGCCGTCCTCGAGGAGCTGCGCGGGCTTCTCCACGAGGCTGAGGCGTGGGTGCGGATCGAGGGGGACACGCGTGCGGAGGCGGCGCTCGCCCGCTGCGATGCGGCGCTCGCGCAACCGGTCCCGTAGAGTCGTCCCGTGGGCACCGCGCACTGGGACGAGGTCGAGAAGCAGCGACGCGAGCGAGGCCCGATGGCAGGCACGTGGACGAATCTCGGCCGCGCTGCGGGCAGTTCCCGCTGCGGCGTCAGCCGCATCGAGCTTGCGCCGGGCGAGCAGCCGACGCCGGTGCATCTGCACGGCGACGCCGAGGAGATCTTTTACGTGGTCGGCGGCTCCGGTGTCACGTGGACGAACGAGAAGACGTACCCGATAGGCGCCGGCGACTGCATCGTCTACCAGCCGTACGAGCACGCGCACACGCTGCGCGCCGGCGACGACGGCCTCGACGTCCTCGCCTTCGGCGCGCGCGAGTACATGCGCACGAGCTCGCTGCCGCGTTCCGGGTTGATGTGGGGGATCGCGGGCGTGATCGAGGAGAAGGACTTCGACCAGTTCCACCCGTGGGATCGTGAGCCGCCGATCGAGTGGCCCGAACCGGAGCACGAGCGGCCGTCGACGATCGTGAACGTCGCCGACGTCGAGGCAGACGTGCACGAGGGACGGAGACGTCGCGACCTCGGCCGTGCGGTCGGGTCGAACTGGACGGGCTTTAAGTACATCGAGACACCGGCAGGGACGTTGTCGGTCGTCCCGCATGTCCACTCCGCTGAGGAAGAGCTCTTCGTCGTGCTCGACGGCGACGGCTCGCTCGAGCTGTACACAAGCGACGCGCAGCTCGCCGAGACGCACGAGGTCCGCCGCGGAAGCGTCGTCGCGCGGCCACCCGGCACCGGCATTGCGCACACGTTCCGCGCGGGCGACGGTGGCCTGACGCTGCTCGCATGGGGGACACGCGATCCGAACGACATCACGGGGTACCCGCGATCGAAGAAGCTGTTCTGGCGCGGCGTCGGCGTCATCGGCCGCGTCGAGACGCTCGACTTCTGGGACGGTGAATCGCTGACGTGATCGCGAACTGGGACGACGTTCCCGCGGACCGGATCGACAAGCGACACATCGGCTGCACGTGGCGTCATCTCGGCGACGCAGCCGGAACGCAGCGCGTCGGTGTGAACCGCATCCGGGTCGAGCCGAACAAATGGTCGGGACCTGTTCACGCGGAGCTCGACGCGGAGGAGATCTTCTTCGTCCTCGCCGGCTCCGGCGTGTCGTTCCAGAACGGCAACGCGTACGACGTGCGTGAGGGCGACTGCATCGTGCATCGCGTCGCCGACACGCACGGGCTCCGTGCCGGCGACAACGGGATCGACGTGCTCGCGTTCGGCGAGCGGATGGACGCGCGGTACACGCACTTCCCGCGCGTCCACGTGATCGGCAATTACCCAGGCGTGACGCTCGACGTGACGTCGGGCCCGCGCGCATGGGACCGCGAGGTCGCCGCCGGTGAGCCCGAGCTTCCTGCGGTCTCCGCGACTGCAGAGCACATCGTCAACGCCTCCACGATCGACGCGGACTACGAAGGAGACGCCGGTCGTTGGGTACGGATGGCGAAAAAAGCCGGCGCGACGCGGACAGGTCTCAACTGGGGCCGGCTCGCCCCGGGTCGTGCAGGCGCGCCGCCCCATTGCCACGCCGCGGAGGAAGAGATCTTCGTCATCCTCGAGGGTGGCGGAACGCTCGAGCTCTGGCCGTCGCCCCAGGCGGCGCGGATCGGTGACGAAGCCGAGCGCGAGGTCTTTCCGCTCCGGGCCGGCGATGTCGTCTCACGGCCGTCCGGAACGGGCATTGCACACTACTTCCGCGCCGGCGACGAGGGAATGACGTTCCTCGCGTACGGCGAGCGGAATCCCAACGACGTCCTCTACTACCCGCGCTCGAACAAGATCTTCTGGCGCGGCGTCGGTGTGATCGCGCGGCTCGAGAACCTCGAGTACGACGACGGTGAGCCCGAGGACTAGCCTCCTGGGCGGCGAGGAGTACCCGATCTGCGCGCGAAACTGTTGAGTTACTGGTACTCCTTGTAGCGCCAGCTTTCTGGTCGTCACCCATTCGCGTCTCCAGCTTCCTTTCCCGTCGCCCGATACCACCCTCGATGGGGAGAGTGGTCCACGCGTGGAAGTCCCGGCGGATTCGGATCGCCGTGAACGCGTTCTTCGTCCTCGGCGCGCTTACCGCCGCCGTCCTGACGGGGCTGCACTTCCTACATTCAGGCTGGCCGCTCGCGCACGCGAACCCGTATCTCGTCGGTGCAGCGGGTGCGCTGTTCGTCGCCGCGTTCGGTTTCAAGGCGTGGGGCTGGCAGCGGCTCTTCCCCGAAGGCCAGCGACCCGAGGCGCTGACGCTCGCGGCCGCGGGCGGCGCTGCGTCGGTCGGCGGCGTCGCGCTGCCGGGTCGCTTCGACGAGGCGATCAGGATCGCGGTCGTCCGCAAGCTTCCCGGGAAGACCGTCGGCTTCGGCGCGCTCGCGCTGACGCTGATCGTCGTCGGCCTGCTCGACTCCGCGGCGTTGACACCGATGGCGTCGATCGCCGCCGCCGCGTCCGCCCACGGCGGCGTCCGTGCCGGGTTTGCGCTCGTCGCTGCGTCAGGGCTCGCGGCGGCGCTCCTTGTCTTCTTCCTCCCTCGGATCGCCCGCTTCGGCTGGGTCGCGCGCTTCAAGGTCGGCCGCTGGCTGCAGGAGCACTGCGCCTGCCGCCGGACGGCCTCGCAGGCGTGGCTTCTGATCTCGGTTTCCTGGGCGCTCCGCGCCCTCGCCGTCTTTGTATTGCTGCAGGCGCTTTCAGTCGGCTCGTCCTTCCCGCTCGCGCTCGCCTTCCTGTGCGCGTCAGCCGCCTCCGCTGCGCTGCCGATCGCGCCCGCGGGTGCGGCGACGCAGGCCGGAGCCGGGGCGGCGATCCTGATCGTCAGCGGCATTCCGAAGGCCGACGCGTTCGCGTTCTCCGTTGCGGCGCAGGCGATGGTCATCGTCGCCGGAGCGGCCGTCTGCGCCGTCGCCGGCGTATGGCACCTCGCCGCACGCTTCAGGCGCCGGACCACCGTCGTCGCCTGACTGCGCCCAATCGCGGCTGACGGGGCGGCGTCCGACCCGCGTGCGAGCATCGGAACCCCTGGAGGACTCAGCTATCCTGGCCCGAAAGACCGGCTCATGGGGCTGTCACGCCTACTTCCGCGTCCGAACACACGCGCGTCGTCTAGCGAGGGGAACCAGCACGTGAACAGAGTGATCGCCTTCGCCAACCAGAAGGGCGGCGTGGCGAAGACGACGACGACGCTGAACCTCGGTGTCGCGCTGAAGGAGCAGGGATTCCGGGTGCTTGCGATCGACCTCGATCCGCAGGGCAACCTGACGATGAGCCAGGGCTGGAACCCCGACGAGATCGAGCGCTCGATGTTCGACGTACTCGTCCACCAGCTGCCGATGACGGAGATCATCCGGGTCGCCGAGCTCGATGTCGCCGTCTCGTCGATCGACCTGGCCGGCGCCGAGCTCGCGCTCTCATCGATGATCGGACGCGAGCGTGCGCTCGAGAAGGCGCTGCGGCCGATGAAGGACGCCTACGACTACATCCTGATCGACACGCCGCCGTCGCTCGGCCTGCTGACGATCAACGCGCTCGTCGCGTCCGACGGCGTGATCGTTCCGGTCCAGTGCGAGTACCTCTCGCTGCGCGGGCTCGCGCAGCTGCAGAACACGCTCGGGATGATCCGTGAGAACCTGAACCCGGTCGTCGAGATCCAGGGGATCCTGCCGACGATGTACGACCGGCGCCTCCTGCACTCGAAGGAAGCCGTCGACATTCTCAAGGAGAACTTCGGCGATCTCGTCTTCAACACGATGATTCGCAAGACCATCCGATACGCGGAAGCGCCCGTGAAGGGGCAGTCGGTGCTGGGGTACGACCCGACCGGCGAGGCCGCGAACATCTACCGCGACCTCGCGAAGGAGGTGCTCAATGGCGCGCAAGCGCGCGAGCATGCGTGAAGGCCCGCTCGCCGAGCTCTTCAAGGCAACCGAGGCAGCGCAGCGACAGCAGGAGCAGCAGCCCGCGCCGGCGGAGGAGCCGCACGAGTCGACGGTCGAGCACGTCCCGACGTGGGAGGACGAGGTCGAGACGCCGGCGCCGCCGCGGCCCGACCCCATTCCCGAGCCGGGACCGTCGGAGCCCACGCCGCAGCCGAAGCCTCCTGCGCCCGATCCGACGCCTGAGCCGACACCGCCGCCGCCGATCGCACCCGAGCCGCCCGTCACGCGTTACGTCGAGACGCTGCCGGAGCCGGCGCCGCGGCTGCATCGCGCGCCGACTGCGTCCGCCGGCTCGTACCTCGCGAAGATCCTCGTCGTCGGTGTCGGCGGCGCGGGCCTGAATGCGGTCAACCGGATGATCGACGCCGGCATCAACCAGGTCGATTTCATCGCCGTCAACACCGATCTGCAGCAGTTGCAGATGTCGGAGGCCGACCACAAGATCCACATCGGGCGCGACCTGACGAAGGGGCTCGGTTCGGGGTCCGAGCCGTCGGTCGGCCGCAAGGCCGCAGAGGAGAGCTATGACCAGATCAAGCAGGCGCTCCGCGGCGCCGACATGGTGTTCGTCACTGCTGGTGAGGGTGGCGGCACGGGAACGGGTGCTGCGCCGATCGTCGCAGAGATCTCGCGCGCGCTCGGAGCGCTCACCGTCGGAATCGTGACGCTGCCGTTCAAGTTCGAGGGAACGAAGCGGCGCGGCCAGGCGATGGCCGGCATCGACGAGCTGCGAACCGCGTGCGACACGACGATCGTGATTCCGAATGATCGCCTGCTCGAGGTGCTCGACAAGACGACGTCGATGCTCGATGCGTTCAAGATCGCGGACGACGTCCTGCGGCAGGGCGTGCAGGGGATCTGCGACCTGATCACGCTGCCCGGGCTGATCAACCTCGATTTCGCCGACGTCCGCACGATCATGGAGAACAGTGGCACCGCGCTGATGGGAATCGGATTCTCGTCCGCGCCGGAGAACCGCGCACGCGAAGCCGCGGAGCGCGCACTCCGTTCGCCGCTGATCGACACCGAGCTCGGCGCGGCCCGAGGGATCCTGCTCTCGATCGCCGGCGGCGACGATCTGTCGTTGCTCGAGGTGAACGAGGCGGCCGAGGTCATCCGGATGACCGCGACGGACGACACGCAGATCATCTTCGGCGCGACGATCGACGAACGCCTCACCGGCCAGGTGTGGGTGACGGTGATCGCGACCGGCCTCGGGTCGGCAAGCCGCGCCGGCGCGCGCAGCAGCTTCGTCACCGCGCTGACCGCGCCCGAACGGCAGGACGAGCTCGAGCCGCCGGCGTTCCTGCGCAACTAGCGACGCCGTGGATCAGCGAACGGCGTTGGGCCCTGCGGGTCGACCCGCCGTGCTGTTACGGGCGCGAGACGACGACCGAGAACGCGCCGAACCCGGACGTGCGGGTTACGCGGAGCGTCGTCGTGCGCGTGCCACAGACCGTCGCCGCGTGCACGTTGATCTTCAGGCGCTCGCCGCGCGCGGAGCGAAGCGACGTCACGAGCCGTCCGTCATACGGCGTGGCGACCTTGAACGTACGGACGGAGGAGCCACGCCGTGCGAATGTCCCTCGCAGCGTCGTCGTCGTGTTCGTCGCCCACGGCGCGGTCACGTCCTCCTGCACGAGCTGCAATGCACGAGCGTCGGGTTGGAGCGACGGATCGACGACACGCCACGGCGTGATCGGGAGCCCGAGTCGCTGCTCGTTCAGCAGGCGGTACGCCTCTGCGAACGCCTCGCCCGGGTTGAACCGGTAGACGAGCGCCTGCTCGGCGCCGGGGAAGAGCTCGCGCGCGCGTGTGCGGGAGCAGACGTTGATGTACGACGCCCAGCGCTTCGTGCCCCAGTCGACGGCCGGCCACGGCGCGTTCGACCGGTGCGCGGCGACGTGATGGCCGTACTCGTGTGCGATCACGGACTCGGCGGTGATTCCGGGCTGATCCTCGCCGGGCGCAAGGAGTTGGTTGTCTCCGTAGCAGCCGAGGATGTCCTCGCCGCCGCAAAGCTGGGACACCTCGGCCGGCGTCGCGAGGGAGATCGTGACCTGCGAGATCTCGGAGCCGTGGAGCAGCGACGCGACGTAGTTCGCCCACTGCTGGCCGACGGCAGGATTCTCCGGATAGCTGCGCGAGATGCGGATCGTGACGCGCTCGTTCGACGAGGTCGTGTACGTGCCGCCCCAGAAATCGTTCGGCGAGATCTCCCGGTGCAGCGTGCCGTCGGGGATCGGCGTCGGCCCGTTCGCGATCTGGAGCGCGTTCGGCCGATCGAGCGTCCGTGCGGAGGCGCCTCCTGCCGCGGCGCCGGCAAGGAGCCCGACCGCGAGCGTGAGGAACGCGGCACGGAGGGCGCGACGCGGGCGCCCCGCCCTCCGCTCCCACCTTGGAGGACCGAGCGGGATCGACGGAGGGGTAGGGCCGTGTCCGCTCGGGGTCATGCGGAGCATCCTGCCCGCACGGTCTCAGAAACCGCTTGGACGTCGATAAAGGTTGTGTAAAGCCGGTCTAGGCTTGGCTGGATGAGGGGGGCCGTCGCAGCCGGGCATCCACTGACCGCCGAAGCGGGCGCGAACGTGCTCGCCGCCGGTGGGAATGCGGTCGATGCCGCGGTTGGAGCCGCCTTCATGTCGTGGGTCGCCGAAGGGACCCTGACAGGGCCCGGCGCCGGCGGTTTCATGCTGGTGCATCGCGCGCGCGATCGCTCGACGCGCGTGTACGACTTCTTCGTCGCCGTCCCGGGACTCGGGCTCGGCGACGACGTGATGCGGGACATGGACAGCGTCGACGTCGACTTCTCGGGCGGCTCGACGCAGATGTTCCGGATCGGCCCGGCATCCTGCGCGGTGCCCGGAACGCCGCTCGGGATGGAAGAGGCGCACCGCTCGTTCGGTCGGCTGCCATGGGCGGAGCTGATCGCGCCGGCAGTCGACGCTGCGCGTGAGGGCGTCGAGCTGACGCGCGGTCAGGCCTATCTGCACGCGATCCTTGATCTGATCCTTCGTCACACCCCGGAGAGCCGCGATGTCTACGAGCGGGACGGCGAGCGTCTCGTTGCCGGCGACACGCTCGTGCAGCCGGATCTCGCGCGCACGCTCGAGTTGCTCGCCGAACGCGGTGCGCAGGAGCTGTACGGCGGCGAGCTCGGGCGAGCGATCGTCGCGCACGTCGAGGCCGGGGGAGGCTGCATCACGCAGCGTGACCTCGACGAGTTCCGCGTGGTCCGCCGTCGTCCGGTGCGCGCGGAGTTTCGCGGCATGGAGTTCCTCTCGAACCCGCCGCCGAGCGCCGGCGGAATCCTGATCGCGTACGGCCTCGGCCTGCTCGCCGACCGCGGCGCGCCCGGGTCGGCCGAGGCGATCGACTCACTGGCGCGCGTGATGCGGGAGCAGACGCGCGCGCGGGAGGACAGCTTCGACAGTGCGCTCCGGCGCGGCGGGCTCGCGAAGTTGCTCGAGGAGCGTGCTGTGATCGCGCGCGGGACGACGCACATCTCCGCCGTCGACGGAGACGGCAATGCTGTCGCGCTGACCGCGTCGACCGGCGCCGGGTCGGGCGTCGTCGTTCCGGGAACGGGAATCCACCTCAATAACATGCTCGGCGAATTCGACCTGGCGAAGCCGCCGCGACCCGGAGAGCGGCTGTCGTCGATGATGAGCCCGTCGGTCGTCCTGCACGAGGGCCGTCCGCGCCTGGTCGTCGGCAGCGCCGGTTCGCTGCGCCTGCGCGGGGCGGTCATGCAGATCGTCGTCAACGTGGTCCAGCACGGCTTCGGCGTGCTCGACGCGATCGACCGGCCGCGCGTGCATCTCGAGGGCGAGCATCTTCACTGCGAAGGCGGCCACGATCCGGCAGAGCTCGACCGCCTGGAGGCGATGGGCTGGGACGTCACGCGGTGGCGGCGGCGCAACCTCTTCTTCGGCGGTGCCGCTGCGGTCGAGGCCGCGGATGACGGGAGCCTCGCCGCGGCGGGTGATCCGCGGCGCGGCGGCGCCGGCGTGGTGGTGACGTGACCTTCGTCGTCCGGCCGGCCGACCCGAGCGACGCGCAGGGGCTCTCGGTGCTCGGCGAGGATGTGTCCGCGGAACCCGAGAACTGGCTCGCGACGAACAACGGCTGGCGGAGCGTGGGGGACGAGCGGCGCTACCTGCGCGCGATCCGGCGCTACCCGCACGCGGCCGTGTTCGTCGCAGAAGCCGAGGACGGGTCGATCGTCGGCCGCCTGTCACTTTCGCGTGACCAGCACCCGGCGAGCCGCCATGTCGCCGACCTCGGGCTGATGGTCGCGCAGTCGTACCGGCGGATGGGCATCGGCCGCGCCCTGCTGCAGGCGGCGGTCGAGTGGGGCCGCCAGAACGAGGTACGCAAGCTCGAGTTGCACGTTTTCCCGTACAACGAAGCAGCGATCGCGCTGTACGAGCACTTCGGCTTCCGCCGGGAGGGCTACCGCAGGCAGCACTACCGGCGCGGCAGCGACTACGTCGACGCGATCCTGATGGCGTTCGACGTCACGCCGTCCTGACGTTGCCCCTTCTGTAGAACGTGACTCTTCTTTTAAGAACGTGACTCTTCTTTAGTTACACACGCGCGTGCGCGCGACCCCCACCCTCGAAGGGCGGGGATAACCACCCGCCACCCTCTGCGATCGACGATACCGCTGATCGTGTGCCCCGTCCGTGACGAGTGTGCGCCAAGTCGTGGGCCGAGCGGCCAACGGGGGCGACGGGCGCGCGCCGCGCGCGGTCACCGCGGCTGCTCGACCTGCCCCTCGTTCGCCGTCAACGGCAGCCCGCTTGCGCGGACGCGCCGGCTCCATTCCTGAATCTCCTCCTCGGCGTGCGACAGCTGACGGTCGCGGTCGTCGAGTTGCGCTTCGCGCTCGGCGAGCTCCTGCTCGCGCGTGGCGATCCGCTGCACGTCGCGCTCGCGGTCTCGCAGCGCACGATCGCGAGCTTCGAGCTGTGCGACGGCGGCCGCGAGCCAGCCGCCGCGTTCGTCGATCTCGGCGGCCGTTCGCTCCAGCTCGGCGCGCTGCGCGATCAGCGCCTGCTCGCGCTGCTCGACCGTCGCCGCGATCTGCTCCGACGTCCGCACCTCCCGTGCACGGTGGGAGAGCTGCGTCTCCTGCACCGCAACGCGCGCCGCACGTCGGTTCAGATGCTCTTCGGCCACATGCTGCCGCGCCGCGTGTTCGTCCAGCTCCCGTTGTCGCGCCGACAGCTCCGCGTCTCGCTGATCTGCGGCCCGGACGCGCGGCTCGAGCTCGGCAGCATCCCGCTCGAGGCGCTTCCGCCGTTCGTCCAGATCCTGGCCGAGCTCCTCGAGCGCGGCCGTGCGCCGGTTCAGCTGCGCCGTGAGAACGTCGTGCATCCGCTCACGATCCTCGGCGTCCCCCAGACGCCGCTCGAGCTCGGCCTCGAGCGCTTCGAGATCCCCGATCGCCTGCTCACGGACACTGAGCGCATGTTCGGCCGACGCGACCCACTCGCCGCGCTCGTCGAGCTCGGCCGCGAGCGCCGCCAGCGCACGCTCGCGCTCGTCGAGGGCGCGCTCGCGCTCGGCGACGCGCGCGAGGCGCGCTTCGACGTCGATTGATGCGCGCTCGCGCTCCTTGACGGCAAGCTCGGCGGCTCGGACGCCCTCCTCGCGCGCATCGAGCGCGGCCTCGCCCTCTTCCAATGACCTGGCGCGTTGGGCCAGCTCTTCGGACATCCGCTCAATCCGGGTCGCCCGCTCGTCGAGCTGCGCCGACCGGCGGTTGACCGTGTCGTTGAGGCGCCGCTCACGCTCGGTGAGCGCGCGCCAGGCCTCGGCGATCTCTGGCTGATCCGCCATGAGACAATTTTCGCTGTCGCGGGCGATGCCCCTCGTGGAACGCAAGTCCGGCACTCGCGGTGCGTCTACTTCGGTGTGAGACGCCTGGTCCCCGCGCTCCTCATCGCAGCCAGCGTGCCCGCAGGCGCCGGGGCGTCGATTCCGCGGAAGAACCACGGGTGCGGCGCCGGCAGACTGGTCGCCAGTGTCCGCTACAGCGTCGCGAACGACGTCGACACCGGCGCCCGGGGCAACAACTGGGCCTTCGATGCTTACAGTCGCGTCGTCCGCGTTTGGCGGAGGGCGCCCGGGCGATTTTGCGCGGCGTCGAGCTACACGGGCAGCTTCACTTCGATCGCAGGGGCGAGCCCGTCCGGTCGCGGGACGATTCCCGCCGGCATCCGCGGCGCGTTCAGCGGATCCTCCGTTGTGACCTTTCGCGGGACGCCGGCCGCTCCGTTTGCACCGACCGCGAATCTCGGTCTCAAGGACTTCCGTTGCACCGCGGGCGACGCGAAGGGTGCCTGCGCCGGGACGTATGACTGGCTGAGCGCGTACTTCCTCGGCGTGAGGAGCTTGACGTACGTCGGGTACGCGTTCGAGTATCGCGCGCTCAGCGGAGGCAAGGGGACGTGGGGCAGTTCGCTCGTCGCGGGCAGAGTGCGGACGCACGGCGACATCACGTCGCGCGGCAAGGCTCGGTAGCGCGCGACGAATTCGTCACACACTCGACACCGACACGTTCATCTTTTCGCGCTTCAATCGAAGCGTGAACACACCGACCGCCCGCCAGATCTACGCACTTGTCGCCGCACTGTGCGAACGCATGGGGGAGGAGTTTCCGGAGACGCGCGACGCCGCGTCGGCGATGATCGAGCGACTGCGAATCGAGAACGGCCATCCGGCGCCGCGCCTCGAGGACGTTCCGTTGCGTCGACGGCGGGCGACACGAAGCAGACGCGCGAGCCGCGCGGCCAAGAGCCTGGTCGAGGAGATGGAATGACGTCGGCGGACGCGTTCGCGAAGCTCCTCGATCTCGACGTGAACGACACGCCGATCTGTCTGGCATGCCTCAGCGACGTCGTCTTCGCGATCGACACGAACGACGTCCGCAAGATCAACGGCGCAATCATCCGGGTCGGGCCCGATCTGTGGCGGGAAGGGTTGGAGCAACCGGTGCGGCTCGCGCTCCGGCGTCTGCTGCGAAACGGGATCGCCGATGCGAAGCCGGCACTCG
>JBJMJS010000128.1:0-7407 GCA_045806225.1 Gaiellaceae bacterium | reverse complement strand
ATGCGGAGGCGCGAACGCCGGGACGCGTGCGCGAGCGCTGGGAGCAGATCAAGCGCGAGAACGAGGGCCGCTCCGGCATCTTCCACGACGTGTCGGAGTCGTTCCCCGCGCTCCTGTACGCCCGCAAGGTGCAACGGCGCGCCGCCGCGGTGAACTTCGAGTACCCCGACACGGCCGGCGCGCTCGCCGACCTCGACGACGAGGTGCGCGAGCTGAAGGAGGCGATCGCCGAAGCCGGCGAGCTGCGCACGGAGACGGAGCCGCCGGCGCACGTGTTCGAGGAGCTCGGCGACGTACTGTTCGCTGCCGTGAACGTCGCGCGTCGGCTGAACGTCGACCCCGAGCTCGCGCTGCGCGCGATGACGGGCCGGTTCGTCCAACGGGTCGAGCGTGCGGAGCAGTTCGCCGCCGACGACGGCAAGGCGTGGACGGAGCTGCCGCTCGACGAGCAGGACGCGTACTTCGACCGCGCGAAGGTTGCGTTCGGATGACGACGCTACGCGTCCGAGTTGCGCGCGAGCTCGACATCGCTTTTCTCGAACCGCTGCTGCCGCGGCGCGGCAAAGGATCATGACTCTGACCCACATCGAGGGCGTCCACGCGCGGCAGGTCCTCGACTCGCGCGGCAATCCGACGCTCGAAGCCGACGTCCGCCTCGAGTCCGGTGCCGTCGGGCGTGCCGCCGTTCCGTCGGGCGCATCGACCGGCGTGCACGAGGCCGTCGAGCTCCGTGACGGCGACGGTGCGTACGGCGGTAAGGCGGTGACACGCGCGGTCGCGAATGTCAACGGCGAGATCGCGGACGCCGTGCACGGGCTCGATGCCGCCGACCAGCAGGCGCTCGACCACAGGTTGATCGAGCTCGACGGCACGCCGAACAAGGCGCGGCTCGGTGCGAATGCGATCCTCGGCGTCTCGCTCGCGACTGCCAAGGCGACTGCGGCCGAGCGCGGCCTCTCGCTCTTTCGATCGCTCGGCGGCGACGACGCGCGGACGCTGCCGGTGCCGATGCTGAACGTGATCAACGGCGGCGTGCACGCGCAGAACTCGATCGACTTCCAGGAGTTCATGCTCGTCCCGCTCGACGCCGAGTCGTTCGCCGGGGCACTGCAGATCGGGGTCGAGACCTTCCAGACGCTCAAGAGCCTGCTGCACGAGCGCGGGCTCGCGACCGCCGTCGGCGACGAGGGTGGGTTCGCCCCGGACCTGCCCTCGACGGAGGTCGCGATCGAGGCGATCCTCGAGGCCGCCGAGCGAGCCGGGCATCGGGAGCGGGTCGCGATTGCGCTCGATCCCGCGTCGACGGAGTTCTTCCGCGACGGGAAGTACCGCTTCGAGGGGCGCGAGGTCGACGGCGGTGGGATGGTCGCCTTCTATGCCGATCTCGTCGACCGCTTCCCGATCGTCTCGATCGAAGATCCGGTCGCCGAGGACGACTGGGGAACGTGGGCCGCGCTGACGCGCGAGGTCGGCGACCGCGTCCAGCTCGTCGGAGACGACATCTTCGTGACCAACCCGGAGCGGCTTCGCCGCGGGATCGACGAGGGTGCGGGCAACGCGATCCTGCTCAAGGTCAACCAGATCGGCACCCTGACCGAGACGCTCGACGCGATCGAGCTGGCGCGGTCGAACGGCTACGCGACGGTCATCTCGCACCGGTCGGGCGAGACCGAGGACACGACGATCGCCGATCTCGCGGTCGCGACGAACGCCGGCCAGATCAAGACGGGCGCGCCGTCGCGGACGGATCGCGTCGCCAAGTACAACCAGCTGCTCCGGATCGAGGAGGAGCTCGGCGACCGCGCGGTCTACCCCGGCCGCGATGCGTTCGCGCGCGCCCTGTCTCACGGCTGACCCCGGCGCTACTCTCAAGGCGATGGCCGTTGTCGTTCCGCGCCGCACGAAGATCGTCGCAACGATCGGACCTGCCTCCGCCGACGCAGCGTCGTTGCGGGCCCTCGTCGACGCCGGCGCCGACGCGGCGCGACTGAACCTCTCGCACGGGTCGCACGCCGAGCACGCCGCGCGCGCAGAGCTCGTCCGTCAGGTGCAGGACGAGGTGGGGCGGCCGCTGGCGCTGATCGGCGACCTGCAAGGACCGAAGATCCGCGTCGGTGAGCTCGCGCAGCCGTTGCAGCTTCGTTCGGGCGAGGACATCACGATCGTCTGCGCCGACGAAGCGCCGAATGGGGAGCTGCCGATCGCGCCGGCGGCAATCGGCGAGGTGCTGCGTCCCGGGCACGACGTGCTGATCGACGACGGGCTCGTCCGGTTGAAAGTGGAGGAGGTCGAGGGCGAGCGCGCGCGGTGCGCCGTTGTCGTCGGGGGCTCGGTCGGCGCGCACAAGGGCGTGAACCTCCCCGGCGTCCCGATCCCGATCCCGTCGCTGACACGGAAGGATCTCAGCGATCTCGAGTTCGCGCTTCAGATCGGCGTCGACTACGTCGCGCTGTCGTTCGTCCGATCCGCCGCCGACGTCCGTGACCTGAAGGCGCTGCTCGAGCAGGAAGGGGCGACGGCCCACGTGATCGCCAAGATCGAGAAGGCGGAGGCGATCGACGCGCTCGAGGCGGTGCTCGGCGAGTCGGACGCGGTGATGGTCGCGCGCGGCGATCTCGGCGTCGAGATCGGGCCTGCGATGGTGCCGCTCCTGCAGAAGCGGATCATCTCGCGCGCGCTCGAGCGCGGGAAGCCGGTGATCACCGCGACCCAGATGCTCGAGTCGATGATCCACCACCCGGAGCCGACACGCGCGGAGGCGAGCGATGTCGCGAACGCGATCCTCGACGGCACGTCTGCGGTGATGCTCTCCGGCGAGACCGCGGTCGGCGAGTACCCGGTGCAGGCGGTGGCGCTGATGGACCGGATCGCCCGCGCCGTCGAGCCGAGCCTCGGCTACCGGCATCAGATCCCCGAGTCGACCGAAGATCCCACGATCGGGAATGCGATGTCGAATGCCGCGTGCGACATCGCCGAAGCGCTCGGCGCGGCAGCGATGGTCGTGCCGACGTTCACGGGGAAGACCGCCTCTGCGGTCGCGCGCCTGCGCCCGCGTCGCCCGATCCTCGGGCTCTCGCACCACCAGTGGGCGATCCAGCAGATGGCGCTCGAGTGGGGGATCACGCCGCGGTGGATCCCGGAAACCGAGAACGTCGAAGACCTGTGGCGCCACGCAACCGACGCCGCGCGCACCAGCGGCCTCGTCGATCCGGGCGACACGGTCGTGATCACGGCCGGCACCGCGGTCAACATCCCGGGGTCGACGAACGTGATCAAGGTCGATGTCGCCTAGCCGTACGACCGCGTCCGGGTAGGACGTTCGCGGCGTGCCGCGAATGAGCGGCCATGCCGCGAAAACGCTCGCGCCGGCCTCCGCTGGCGACACTCGCTCGCCGCTGGTCCGCGGTCCTCGTGATCGGGACGGTCGCGTACTTCTATTACCACCCGCTCAACGCCTACTTCTCGACGCGGAGCGAACTGGGCGCGACGCGCGCGGAGGTCTCGCAGCTCGCGGCCCAGAAGCGCGACCTGCGCCGGCGGCTCGCGGCATCCTCGAGCCTCGAAGCGCTCGCGCGGGAGGCGCGAGAGCTCGGGTACGTCCGCCCCGACGAGCGCCTGTACATCGTCAAGGGGATCGCCGCCTGGCGGCGAGCGCACAGTAGCCTCCCCGGCGGTGGAGGATGACCGCGCCGTCGTCGAGCGCCAGATCGGCCGGATGCCGCGCGCGTTCCGCCGCGTCGCCGTGCGCTGCCCGTTCGGCCGGCCGGCCGTCACCGAGCAGCAGCCGTTCGACGACCGCGGCGCGCCGTTTCCGACGACCTACTGGCTGACCTGTCGGTACCTCGTCGCGCAGGTGTCGCGCGTCGAGGCTGCGGGCGGCGTCGAGCGATGGTCGCGCGCGGCGCGCGAGCAGCCACATCTCGCTGCGAGTCTCGCTGCGGCGGACGCGGACCAGCGGCGGCTCCGTCCCGAGCTCGACGCGGGGATCGGCGGTGCGCGGAGCGAGGCCGGAAGCCTGAAGTGCCTGCACGCGCACGTCGCGTTCGCGCTCGCGCGACCGGGCTACGAGCTCGGCGAGCGGATCGCGGCGGAGCTCGATCCCCTCTGGCCGCCATCGTGTTGCAGCGAGTAAGGTCTCGCGTCCTGTGGTTGCGTTGGACACCGTGCGGCAGGAGTGGGAAGACGCGAACCGGCGCTTCGACGAGGCGACGCGCGACCTGCCGCTGAAGCCGCGCCTGCTCGAGCAGCTCGACGTCGTGCTCGACGAGTTGCGGAAGCGCGTGGGGCAGACGTTCACGCTCGAAGACCTGGCCGCTGCATACGTCGCCGCCGACCGGTGGGCGGCCGAGGCGGTCGAGGAGCGCGCGGGGACGCCCGGCTGGCCTCGTCACCTCGCCGACGTGCAGGGTGCGGCGTTCCACGTCTACCAGCGCGGCGCCGTCGACTACACCCCGTGAGCGGCCTCTCGCCGGTCGACCGGCAGGCCCGGCGGCAGCGCAAACGGCGGGACGAGCTGGTGCGCTGGACCGTCCGTGCAGCGGTCGTCCTGATCATCTTCGGGCTCGGGATCGCAATCGGCCAGGCGCTCCACGACAACCCGAGCCCGGCCGGCTCGGTGACGCTCGAGCGGACGATTCGCCTGCCGTCGGTGCCGCCGGGATCGACGATCGCGCCTTGAGAGGAGTAAAAAGGGACAAGTTCGGTTAGATTCGCGGGGCGATGGCGTATCGCGAGCCCGGAAGCGGACAGCGCCGGCCGGCGGGGTCTGACACCGAGTGGATGACGCTCGGTCAGGCCGCCAAGTACCTCGGCGTCGCCCAGAGCACGATCCGCAAGTGGTCGGATCTCGGCCGCGTGCCTGCGTTCTACACGCCGGGCGGACACCGCCGGTACCGGCGCAACGACCTCGATGCGTTCCTCGAGCGGTCGGGTCCGGGCAAGCCGGCGCGCGGTCCCCTCGTTCTCGTCGTCGACGACGACCCGCAGGTGCGGGAGGTTGTCCGCGTGAACCTCGAGATGGAGGGATACGCCGTGCGTGAGGCGGCGAACGCCGAGGAGGGCCTCGCCGCGGTCGAGGACGATGCGCCCGACCTGATCCTCCTCGACGTGATGATGCCGCAGATCGACGGCTGGGAGATGCTCCGTCGCGTCCAGGAGCGGCACGGCATCGGCTCGATCCCGGTCGTGATGTTCAGTGGCCAACTCGACGCGGGAGCCCAGCAGGAGGCCGAGCAGCGCGGCGCGCAGGGATTCGTCGGCAAGCCCTTCGACCTCAGGGCGCTGATCGACCAGACGAAGCAGATCGTCCCCGCCTGACAGGGTTCGACCGTCACCTCGAGCGCTGGTTCGTTCACCACCGCACGGGGCCGCTGAACCCGGTCTTCGAGTGGCTGACGATCGCCGGCCGGTTCGGGGCGATGTGGATCGTGATCGCGCTCGTCATCGGGCTCGTCTGGCGCCGGTGGGGCGTGCTGTTCGTCACGACGGCAGCCGTCGCGGTCTCCGACCTCGCCGCGCGCGGGTTGAAGGAGGTGTTCGGGGTGGAGCGCCCGTCGACGCGCTACGCCGAGCCGAAACCGCTCGTGCATCCGCCACACGACCCGTCGTTCCCGTCAGGCCACGCGGCGACGAGCTTCGCTGCAGCGACCGTCCTCAGCGTCGCGATCCCGCAGCTCGCGCCGGTCTGGCTCGTGCTCGCCGCCGCCGTTGCGTTTTCACGCGTCTACGTGGGCGTGCACTACCCGCTCGACATCGTCGCCGGGGCTGTGCTCGGGGTGGTCACAGCTCTTCTGATGCTCGCAGCAGACCGGCGGCGATCACGAGCAGCGATGCGATCAGGCTGATGAAGATCCCGATCCCGCGGCCGCGCCAGCCGAAGAAGGTGTCCGGGATCGAGATCAGGCGGATCAGGACGAAGATCGTCGAGAGCGACCCGAGCGCGATCACGACGAGGCTCTCGGGGACGGTCGCGGGCAGCTCGATCCCCGACTCGCGTAGCGCGACGATCGCAAGCACGGCGAGGCCGATGAAGAACACCAGCTTGCCGAGCGCCCCCGTGTGCCAGCCGATCACGGCGGTCGTGACGCCCTGGCCGCCGCCGGCGTACCAGCCGGTGAACGCCGACACGGCGAGAAGGAGGCCCGAGAGCCATTCCAGGCGGGCGCCCCAGCCCCAGATGCCGCTCAGCGGCCGCGCCGGCCTGGCGGCCGGCTGGAGCCAGTCGTCGTCGGGCTCGGTACCGCCGACGTAGGGGTCGGGGGTTTCCACAGGGGGCAGTATGGGGAACACTTCCGGTGCACGTCGCGGGAAGAGACGACCAAGGGGGTCGTGATGCAGCAGGTCGGGACGTTGCGAGCCGCTCCGGACGAGTACGTCGAGTTCGTGGAGAGCGGGTCGTCGGCGAAGGGCGAGTATCACTGCGCCGAGTGTCGGTACGGCGTGACCGTCCACCGCGACTTACCGCTGTGCCCGATGTGCGGCGGGACCACGTGGGAGCCGACGGCGTGGTCGCCGTTCACGCGCGAGCGCGGTCTGCTGTAACGGTCGTCTAGAGGCCGAACACGCTCTGGACTTCGCGCCAGAGCACGATCGCGAGCGCGACCACGAGCCCGATCAGCACGATCGTCGCGACGACGAAACGCAGGCGCGCGCGGGCGCGTTCGCGCGACCGTTCGACGCGCGCGCGTCGACGAGCTCGATGCGCGCGATAGGCACGGTCGATCGCAGCCGGATCGACGGGCGGATCCTCGGGCGGCGCGACGGCGCGGCGTGCGGCCTGGGGCATCCGGGGAGTGTAAATGACCCTGTCGGCTGCATACTTCGACTGGGCCGGCGAGTGGCTGTACACCAACGACATCGGGAGACGGCCGGCGGAGCGTCCGATCGCATCGCCGTAGCGCTCGGCGTGCTCGCGGACGCGGGTGCGGCCGTCGCCGCCGCGCCGACGCTTGCGACCGCGCTCCAACGGCTCGCCGACGCGATCGCCGCCGTGGTCGCCGCCGATCTCGTCGTGATCCGGGTCCGTGACGGCGACGACCTGAGCGCATGTGCGGTCGCGAGCCGCTCGACGGCGGTCGCCGCCGAGCTCGAAGCGACGCGTGTGCCCGCAGCCGATCTTCAGAGATTCGGCGCGGACGGCGCCGAATCGCTTTCCCCGCCAACGCGTCGGGCCGCGGTGCGGCTGCGCGCCGAGCACGCATTCGTCCTCCCGGTCGGCGGCGAAGAGCACACTGCCGGCTCGATCGAGGTCGCGCGCGCCGGCGATCCATTCGACGACTCCGACCGGCGACTGGTGACGCTCGCGGCCGCGCAGACGACGCTCGCGATCCGCGCGCTCGGCGTGGACGAGGGGGTGGACGCCGGCGCGGACAGCATCCTCTCGCTCGCCGGTGACGCACTCGTCGCGGT
>JBJMJS010000127.1:0-27511 GCA_045806225.1 Gaiellaceae bacterium | reverse complement strand
TTCGTCTGGTCCATGAACTGCGACAGCTGCGACGAGCCGAAGAACTCCTTCAGCGCGGCGACGACCGGCCGGATGTTGATGATCGTCTGCGGGGTGATCGTGTCGACGTCCTCCGTCGTCATCCGCTCGCGGACGACGCGCTCCATCCGGTAGAGGCCGACACGGAACGCCTCCTGGATCAGCTCGCCGACCGTCCGCAGACGGCGGTTGCCGAAGTGCTCGTACTCATCGAGCTCGGCGCGGATCGGGTCGCGGTTCAGGACGATCGAGTCCGCCGCGAAGTCCTTCGACTCCGGGTCGACGCCGAGGCGCGTCGGCAGGTCGACGAGCCTGCGGATGAGCGAGAGGATGTCCTCCGTCGTCAGGACGCGGACGTCCTCGGGCACGTTGACGCCGAGGCGCTGGTTCAGCTTGTAGCGGCCGACCTTCGTGAGGTCGTAGCGCTTGGGGTCGAAGAAGAGCGCACGCAGGAGGTTCCGTGCGTTGTCGAGCGTCGGCGGCTCGCCGGGGCGCTGCTTCTTGAAGACCTCGATCAGCGCCTCCTCTTCACGCGTCGACGGGTCCTTCTCGAGCGTGTTGAGGATGAAGATCGAGTTGTCGAACAGCTTGAGGATCGCCTCGTTCGACGACGTGTCGAGCTGGAAGCCTGTCGACGGGTCCTCGGCCGGCAGCGCACGCAGGAGCGTCGTGATCGGCAGCTTTCGCTTCCGGTCGATGCGCGCGTAGGCGACGCCCTTCTTGTCGATCTCGAGCTCGAGCCACGAGCCACGCGACGGCATCAGGTTCGCGGTGAAGACCTGCTTCGTCGCGTCCTTCGGCTCCATCAGGTACGCGCCCGGCGAACGGACGAGCTGCGTGACGATCACGCGCTCGGTGCCGTTGATGATGAACGTGCCCCACTCGGTCATCATCGGGAAGTCGCCCATGAAGACGGTCTGCTCGCGGATCTCGCCCGTCTCCTTGTTGACGAAGCGGACGGTCATCGAGAGCGGCGCCTGATAGGTCAGGTCCTTCTCGCGGCACTCCTTGATCGAGAACTGCGGCTGCCCGAACTGGTAGGCGCCGAACTCGACTGCGAGGGTGCCGGTGTAATCCTCGATCGGCGAGATGTCGTCGATCGTCTCGCGCAGGCCTTCGTTCAGGAACCAGTCGAACGACGCCTTCTGGATATCGATGAGATTCGGTAGGTCGAGGACGTGCTTGAGACGTGAGAAACTCGTACGCGCGCTTGGCGCAGCGACCGTGGTGGTCAAGTGATACAGCCTCCCTTAGAAACTGTGGTGCGGGCTCGGACGGCGGGCGGACGGAACGTGGACAGCAAACAACGGCGCAACCCGCAAAGGTACCGAAGTACCCTTGTTCTGCGCAAGGGTACCCCTGCGGAATCCGCCGAGATGCCGCAGGCAGTGTAGCAGGCAGGCCCAGGCTGGGCGGCCTGACGGAGGAGGGTCAGACGTTCCGAATCTGACCTCTTTTGCGGGGCTTTTACGCCCTGGGAAGAGGGTCAGACCCGGAGGGTCTGACCCTTGCTCCCCGTCTCTCGGCGGCTACTTGACCTCGACGGTCGCGCCGGCTTCTTCGAGCTGGCCGCGAATCGAGTTCGCCTCGTCCTCGGCGATGCCCTCCTTGACCGGCTTCGGCGCCGAGTCGACGAGGTCCTTCGCCTCCTTCAGGCCGAGGCCCGTGATCGCGCGGACGACCTTGATCACCTGGATCTTCTGGCCGCCGGCAGCGGTGAGGACGACGTCGAACGCCGTCTTCTCCTCGGCCGCCGCGCCGTCGCCCGCCGCGCCGCCGCCCGGGGCCGCGACCGCGACCGGAGCCGCGGCGGTGATCCCCCACTCGTCCTCGATCTTCTTCTTCAGCTCGACCAGCTCGAGGACGCTCATGCTCCCGAGCTGCTCGAAGATGGTGTCGACTGCAGCCATTACTCCTCCTCTTGCGTGGTCGTTGGTTCATCGTCCGACGTCTCGTCGGACTGCGGTTCCGCGGCAGGCGTCGGGTCCTCGTCGGTGCGCTCTTCCTCGACCGCTCCGCCGCCCTGCGCCTCCAACTGCTCGATGCGTGCGTCGATCAGCCCGTACAGGTCCTGCAGCGGCGCGGTGAAGATCCCGAGGATGTTCATCAGCGGCCCGGTGACCGCCCCGAGGACCTGCGCACGCAGGACGTCCTCCGGCGGAAGCTTCGCCAGCTCCTCGATGTCGGATGCCTCGATCGCGCGCCCCTCGAGGACACCGCCTCGAATCGTGAGAACGCGTGTTTCGCGCGCCGCGTCCGCCAGCGCCTTCGCGACGGCGACCGGGTCGCCTTCCGACTCGACGAACGCGATCGCGCTCGGTCCCTCGAGCAGTGCGAGGACGGCATCGGCCCCCGCGGCTTCCGCCGCGCGGCGCGTGAGCGTGTTCTTCACGACGGCGAACCGTGCGCCGTGCTCGATCAGCCGGCCGCGCAGCGCGTCGATCTGGGGCATCGTCAGGCCGCGGTAGTCGGCGACGATCAGCGTCTGCGAGCTGCGCAGGTACTCCGTCAGCTGCGCGACGACGCGCTCCTTGTCCTCTTTCTTCACTGCCTCACCTCCTCGAAACGATTTCGAGCCCGCACACAGGCGGACTCGCAGAAGAGGTGAACCTCGTTCTCCGATCCGCCTCGACTGGACTTCTGACGCAGAGCGCCTGCCAGTTGTCTTCGGCGACGGGCTTTGAGCTTTATGCAGGGACTGCTTGTGCCTGTTCCTCCAGTTCCTCGACGATGCCGCGCGTCCTCGCGGGATCGACGTGAATGCCGGGGCCCATCGTACTCGTGAGCGTGATCTGCCGGATGTAGCGGCCCTTCGCCGCCGCCGGCTTCGCGCGCACGATCTCGTCCACGAGCGCTGCGTAGTTCTCGATCAACTGCCGCTCGTCGAAGCTTTTCTTGCCGATCGCGACGTGCACGTTCGCGCCGCGGTCGGTGCGGTACTCGAGCTTGCCGGCCTTCGCGTCGCGCACCGCCTTGCCCACGTCCATCGTCACGGTCCCGGTCTTCGGGTTCGGCATCAGCCCGCGCGGACCGAGGATCCGGCCGAGTCGGCCGACGTTCCCCATCTGGTCCGGCGTCGCGACCGCGACGTCGAAGTCGGTGAACCCGTCCTCGACGCGCTTCGCGAGATCGGCCGAGCCGACGATGTCGGCGCCGGCCTCCTGCGCCTCGCGCGCCTTGTCACCCTCGGCGAAGACCGCGACGCGCGCCTCCTTGCCCGTCCCGTGCGGGAGCATCAGCGTCCCGCGCAGCTGCTCGTCGGCATGCCGCACGTTCAGGCCGAGGCGGAAATGGACCTCGACCGTCTCGTCGAACTTCTTGCCGTCGAAGCCCTTGAGCAGCCGGATCGCGTCGACGGGCGAGTACACGCGCTCGCGGTCGATCTGCGCGCGGGCGTTGCGATAGCTCTTGCCGTGGCTCACGTCAGCACATCCGTTTCGACGCCCATCGACTGCGCGGTCCCGGCGACGATCCGCATCGCCTGGTCGATGTCGCGCGCATTGAGGTCCGGCATCTTGGTCTCGGCGATCGCGCGCACCTGAGCGTTCGTCAGCCGGCCGACCTTGGTGCGGTTCGGCTCGCCCGAGCCCTTGTCGACGCGCAGCGCCTCCTTGATCAGGACAGCGGCCGGCGGCGTCTTCGTGATGAAGTCGAACGATCGGTCCTCGTAGACCGTGATCTCGACCGGCGTGATGCGCCCGTTCTCCTGCGCCGTCTGGGCGTTGAAGGCCTTGCAGAACTCCATGATGTTGACGCCGTGCTGGCCGAGCGCAGGCCCGACCGGCGGTGCCGGGTTCGCCTGCCCGCCGGGGATCTGCAGCTTGATCACTGTCAGGATTTTCTTGGCCATCTCGTCAGTCCAGCTTCTTTACCTGGTCGAACGTCAGCTCGACGGGAACCTGCCGCTCGAAGATATCGACCAGCACCTTCAGCCGCTGCTGGTCGGCATTGACGTCGACGACCTCGCCGTCGAAGTCGGAGAGCGGGCCCGACGTTACCTTCACCGACTCCCCGAGCTGGTACTCGACCTGGGCGCGCGGGCGCTCGCCGTCGGTGCGGCCCGTGTGGAGGATCCGGTCGACCTCGGTCTGCGCGAGCGGGACCGGCTTCGCGCCGGCGCCGACGAAGCCGGTGACACCGGGCGTGTTCTTGACCACGGTCCAGGCCTCGTCGGTCATGTCCATGTTGACGAGGACGTATCCCGGCAGGACGCGCTTCTCGGTCTGGATCTTCTGGCCCTCCTTCGTCTCGATCACCTGCTCGGTCGGGACGACGACGCGACGAAAGCGCGGGGCCTGGTTCATCGACATGATCCGGTGCTCGAGATTGGTCTTCACCTTGTTCTCGTGCCCGGAGTACGTGTTGATCACGTACCAGCGAAACATCGTCTCGGCCTTATCGGAGGAGCACGTTCTGGACGAAGCGCTTCCAGACCAGATCGTTCGCGTAGAGGTAGACACCGACGACGATGCAGGCGACGAGGACGACCACGACGCCCTGGATCAGCTGGTTCTGGCGCGGCCACTCGACCTTCTTGAGCTCCGCCCAGGATTCGCCGACGAAGTTCTTGACCCCGCGGCCGGGAACGCGGCGCTCGCCGACCTCGGGCGCGCGAGCCGCCGGGCGCGCGACCTGCTGCTGTTGTTGTGTTGACGCGCGCGCGCGCGAGGCACCGTCGGGCGCCGGCGTCTCGGCGCGGCGGGCGCGGCGTTGCGCACGAGTCTGGCGTGCCACTAGCGAGTCTCCCGGTGCGGCGTGTGCTGACCGCACCAGCGGCAGTACTTCTTGAACTCGACCCGGTCGGGCGAGTTCCGCTTCGACTTCTGCGTCTGGTAGTTCCGCCGCTTGCACTCGGTGCACGCGAGCGTGATTGCGACTCTGACTCCGGTCTTGGTTGCCATCTCTCTGTTCCTCTAGGTGGTCCCGCGCAGGCTGACGCACTGCCCACGGGCCGCAGCATGGTAGCCGAAAGTCCAGCCGGCTTCGCGGGCGATGACGCTTTCCGCGGCGGTGGGGGAGGCGAAAACGCGTTGGTACACTCGCCGGCGCCGAGGCGGCGTAGCTCAGCTGGTTAGAGCGCTGCACTCATAATGCAGAGGTCGGTGGTTCGAGCCCACCCGCCGCTATACCGCCGCAACGTCCGGGCGCCGGCGCGTCCATGCCGACTTTCCGGCGTGGATCTCCTGCCGTGACGGCCGAGGAGGGGCGGCGGACCGCCCCTCCTCCGTGAGCCGGCTACTTGCCCTTGCCGCCCTTGCCGTGCTTCGCCTTCGCGGCCTTCGCCTTCGCCGCCTTGGCCTTCGCGGCCTTGCCCGCGAGACCGACGAGCTGGTTCGAGCAGGCGACGCCCGTCAGCGCGGGGTAATCGCCGTGCGCGAGGTGCGCCCGCAGCGCGTTCTGGCTGACCGTGATCTTGTGGTACGCGTGCTTCTTCGATCCGGTCCGGTGGCAGAGCGTGACCTTCGCGCCCTGCGCCCCTTCGTCGCCGATGAACGAGACGAAGAGCCGCTGCAGGAGCTGAGCCAGCTGCACCGTTCCGAGTTGGGACGTGAACAGCTGCTGCACGAGCGTCAGCACCTGCGTCAACTGCGCGGGCGTCAGCTGCAGCTGCTGGAGCAGCGTCTGGAGGCTCCCCAGGAACTGCTGGATCTGCGCCTGCGTCGGTGTGCCCGACAGCAGACCCTGGAGCTGCGTGATCAGGCTCTGCAGCTGCGTCGGCTGGACGATGCCCTGCAGAATCGGCAGGAGCTGCTGGACGATCGTCTGCAGTGACGCCGGCAGCTGCAGCTGTCCGAGTTGCATCAGGATCTGGTTCAGCTGCGTCTGTGACGTCTGCAGCTGCTGAAGCAGCGTCATCAACTGCTGCAGCTGTGTCGTCGTCACCGGCTGCTGCTGGGACAGCAGTTGCTGAACGAGCTGCAGGAGCTGCGTCGGTGTTGCAGTCACCGTCAGCTGCTGCACGGGTGCCTGCGCGGGTGCCGCTGACGACGCCGTACTTGCGCCCGCGAGCGGCGCGATCGCAAGTGCGGCGACGATGGCCGCCAGGAATCCCTTCTTCATGTGTTACCCCCTTGCTGCTGGTTGCTCCATTGACGTTCCTCGGAGGGAGCACTGGAGCGATACCTCGCATCGACCGGGTCAAACGAGTCGACGGTAAAGATTCTTTTAGCCTTTACAAGGCGTAACCACTCAGCGTCCCGAGCCGTTTCCCCAGGGTCCCGTTTTCTCGACCGAGGAGGTTCGACGTGAGTGCTGCCACTGCGCAGGCCGGTGAGCTAGGCGCCACCGGTCGGGCGACCGAAACGATGATCCCCAGGCGGCTCGACCGGCTCCCCTGGAGCCGCTGGCACTGGCTGGTGGTGATCGGCCTCGGCATCACGTGGATCCTCGACGGGTTCGAGGTCACGCTCGTCGGCGCGATCGCGAGCGTCCTGACGAAGGCGGAGACGCTCCACCTGACGACACACCAGGCGTCGTCGGCCGGCACCTGGTATCTGCTCGGCGCCGTCGCGGGCGCGTTGTTCTTCGGATACCTGACCGACCGGCTCGGCCGGAAGAAGCTCTTCATGGTGACGCTCGGCGTCTACCTGGTCTTCACCGTCGCGACCGCGTTCGCGTGGAACTACTACAGCTTCGCGATCTTCCGTGTCCTCGCCGGGGCCGGCATCGGCGGCGAGTATGCGGCGATCAACTCGGCGATCGACGAGCTGATTCCCGCCCGCGTCCGCGGCCGCGTCGCGCTGGCGATCAACGGGAGCTGGTGGATCGGCACCGCCGCCGCCGCGGTCATCTCGTACGAGCTGCTGATCAACGTCCGCGAGACGATCAGCTGGCGCATCGGCTTCGGCGTCGGCGCGCTGCTCGCAGTCGCGATCCTGTCGATCCGGCACTTCATCCCGGAGAGCCCGCGGTGGCTGCTCACGCACGGCCGCGCCGACGAAGCGGAGCAGGTGGTCGGGCAGATCGAGGACGAGGTTCGAAAGACGCACCCGAACCTGCCCGAGCCCGAGGGCGAGCCGCTCGCGGTCGAGCAACGCGAGCACATCGGCTTCACCTCGATCGCGAAGTACGTGGTCAAGAACTACCCGAGCCGCGGCATCCTCGGGTTGTCGCTGATGACGGGCCAGGCGTTCCTCTACAACGCCGTCTTCTTCACGTACACGATCGTGCTGACGCAGTTCTTCAACATCAAGGCGGAGCATGCGCCGCTATTTCTGATCCCGTTCGCAGTCGGCAACGTGCTCGGACCGCTGCTGCTCGGGCCGTTGTTCGACACGATCGGCCGACGCGTGATGATCTCGTTCACCTACATCGCGTCAGGCGTGCTGCTGATCATCACGGGCGTGCTGTTCACGCACGACATGCTCAGCGCGACCACGATGACGATCGCGTGGTCGGTGATCTTCTTCTTCGCGTCGGCGGGCGCAAGCGCGGCGTACCTGACGGTGAGCGAGTTGTTCCCGATGGAGGCGCGCGCGATGGCGATCGCGCTCTTCTATTCGGTCGGGACGGGCATCGCCGCGCTGTCGCCGACGCTGTTCGGCGCACTGATCGCGACGAAGAGCCGGACGAACGTGAACTACGGCTACCTGCTCGGCGCGGCGCTGATGATCGGGGCCGGGCTCGTCGCGGTCTTCCTCGCGGTCGCCGCGGAGCGCCGCTCGCTCGAGGACATCGCGCGGCCGCTCAACGCCGTCCGCCGTCGCGGCGCGGTCGACGCAGGACCGTTGCCGGCACGGGCACGATGAGGGCATGACGTTCGCCGTCCTCTCGGGACGTTACGACCGACTCGTCTGGGGCGCCGTCGCGATTGCGGCGGCGCTCCTCTTTTCCCGAGTCGTTCGGCTCGTCGTCCCTCGACTCGAGTCACAGCGGCCCGCGGAGGAACGCGAGCTGATTCGCCTCCGGCGCGGCGAGACCGCGCTCGCGCTCGTGGGCACGGCAATCCCGTATGTCGCGGCGATCGTCGTCGTGATCGTCCTCGCGAGCACGTTCCTGCCGCGGACGGCCGCGACACTGGGCGGCTCGGCTCTCGTGCTCGTCCTCGTCGGTTTCGGCGTCCAGCGGTTCCTGATGGACGTGATCGCCGGGTCGCTCATCGCCTTCGAGCGGTGGTACGGCGTCGGCGACTTCGTCCGGATCGAGCCGGCACAGGTGAGCGGGATGGTCGAGCAGTTCGGGTTGCGCACGACGGTGATCCGCTCGCTCAACGGCGATCGCACGTTCGTGCCGAACTCGCAGATCATCTCGGCGACGCGCAGCCCGCGGGGATACCGGCGCTACTCGATCGAGCTGATCACGTCGGATCCCGAGGAGGCGCGCCGCGCGATCGAGGGCGTCGGGCGCCGAGCCCCCGTCGGCCAGGCGCGGTTCCTCCGCGCACCGCACGTCGTCGAGGAGCGCGAGCTCGGCGAAGGCACGTGGCTCGTCCGCGGCACCGCGGACGTGGCGCCGACGATGGAGTGGCTCGCCGAGGGACTGCTCGTCGGCGCGTTGAGGGCGCAGCTCCAGGGCGAGTCGCTGCTCGCCGACCCGATCGTCTACACCCTCGATGAAGGCACGCTGTCGCGCTACGAACGGCGCGTTCTCGTCAGGTGATCAGTCGAGGTCTTCGGGCGGCAGCAGGTACGCCCCGATGACCGCCGACAGAAGCGCCGCGATCAGCACACACGTGTAGGCGGACAGCAGGAGCTGCATGCCGACATGGTCGACCCCTGGCGCCTCGGGCGCAATAGGCCGTCCGGCCTATCGTCCGGCGAGCGCGGCCCGGCCGAGCCGCTGCGCGAGCCACGCCTCGAGCGCGCCGGCGAGCGCGCGCGGGGCTACGAGCCACGGCGCGAGCCCGATGGCGAACAGCGTCAGCGCCGTATCCCAGTAGTAGCCGTAGCGGATCGGATCGAGAAGGAGGCGGACGAGCGAGGTCGCCGCGGGCACGAGCCAGACCGCGGTCGGCGAGCGACGGACAGCCCGCGCCAGCGTGCCGCCGGCGGCGACGACGATGGCGGCTTCGGCGAGTCGCATCGGCCACGTGAACGCGTGACCGAGGCCGAAGACGGTTCCCGCGAGACCGTGCGCGGTCTTCCAGTGGAGCTCGAACATGTGGAAGTCGCCGCCCGCGAGGAACGGCGCGTAGATCGCGGCGGCGACGAGCGCTGCTCCCCCGGCAGCGACTGCGCTGTCTCGGACCCGAGGCGCGAGCAGCAGGACGGTGACGCCGAGCACGCCCCATGTCTCGAAGCCGGCCGACACGCCGACCAACAGTCCGGCACGCCAGACGCGGCCGGCGCGTGCGTCGCGCGCCGCGAGGAACCAGAGAAGGGCGATCCCCACCTCCGCCGGATGCGCATCGGCGCCGAGATCGCGCACGACGAACAGCGCGAGTGCGGCCGTCGCGACGAGTAGAAGCTCCCGCGCGCGTCGGGCGACAGTCGTGTACGCGACGGCGAGCAACGCAAGCATGCCGGCGACGTCGAGCACGATCGCCGCGTCGCGGCCGCCGCCACCGAGCATCTTCGCGAACGCGCAGATCAACAACTCGAAGGGCCCTGCCTGCACGAACGAGTCGTGGTATGTGTGCAGCCAGCGCGTCGACGCAAGTGTGCGCCCCGCGGCCGCGAACATCCCGAAGTCGGAGCCGTAGTAGTCGGAGAACCAACCGACCGTCACCGCCGCGGCGAGCGCGAGCGTGACGACGAGTGTGAGCGAGATCCGCCGGCGCACGCGCGCCTACTTCACGAGCGTGAGCATCTTGAACATCGGCAGGTACATCGCAATGATGATCACGCCGACCATCAGACCGACCAGGATCATCATGATCGGCTCGACGATCGACGTCAGCGACTGGATCGACGCGTCGACCTCGTCCTCGTAGAAGTCGGCGATCTTCCCAAGCATCTTTTCGAGCTCGCCGGTTTCCTCGCCGATCTTCACCATCTGACTGACCATCGGCGGGAAGATGTCGTTCTCGATCAGCGGCTGTGCGATCGGAACGCCTTCGTGCACGCGCGCGCGGACGCCGGCGAGCGCGTCCTCGATCACCCAGTTCCCGGCCGTCTGGCCGGTGATCTCGAGCGCCTTGATGATGTCGACGCCGGCGGCGACCAGCGTGGACAGCGTGCGCGAGAAACGCGCCATCGTCACTTTGAGGACGACGTCGCCGATCTTCATCGGAATCTTCAGGCGAATGCGGTCCCAGAGCTGCCGTCCCGCCTCGGTGCGCTTGTATCGGCGGACGCCGTAGATCGTCGCGCCGATCGCCGGAAAGAGGATGTACCAATCGCTGCGGATGATGTTCGACACCCTGACGACGTACTGCGTGAGCGTCGGCAGCTCGCCACCGAGCTGACCGAAGATCTTCACGAAGATCGGGACGAGGAACATCAGCATCCCGACGAGGACGAGCGTCGCGAAGATCAGGACCATGGTCGGGTAGAGCATTGCGCCCTTGACGCGGCGCTTGATCTGCGTCGCCTTCTCGATCTGGAACGCGACGCGGTCGAGCACCTGGTCGAGGATTCCTGCCGCCTCGCCTGCCTCGACCATGGCGATGTAGAGCCGGTCGAATACCTTCGGGTGCCGCGCCATCGCCTGCGATAGGAGGAGGCCGCCCTCGACGTCCGCGCGCAGCTCCTTGATGATCACGGCGAGGTATTTGTCGTCCGTCTGCTCTTCGAGGATCACGAGCGACGCGACGACGTTGAGCCCGGCCTCGATCATCGTCGCGAACTGGCGCGAAAAGATCTGCAGCGACTTCGGCTTGATCTTCTTGAAGACGGTGACGCCTTCGTTGGTGGAGCTCGCGAGCTCCTTCAGCGACGACGGCAGCAGACCTCGGATGCGGAGCTGCTCGCGCGCGGCCGAGACATCGGGTGCGTTCAGCTCGCCGGTGAGCTCGACACCGGACGCATTGATCGCGGAATAGGCAAACGCTGGCACGCAGAGTCCCTCGCTGCCGCTATCGGCAGAGGCATCAAGCCGCTTGAGCGCGGTGCCGATACGCCCTATGTGCGGCGACGCCTGCAGTCAGAGGAGGGCTTCGGCCTGCTCGAGCTCTTGATGGCGATGGTGATGTTGAACATCGGCATCCTCGCGATCGTCGGCGCGTTCAATTCCGGCGCGTTGGCGCTCGGGCGTGCGAGCCGCACGTCGACCGCGACGGCGATCGCGGAGACGCAGCTCGAGCTCTTCCGCGGCCTGAAGTACGCGAACATCGTGCAGCAGACGTCGGAGTGGAGCGCCGCTGTCGGAGACTCCACGTGGACGGCGGATGCCGCGTATCAGCAGAACATGGCAGCCCCCGTCGCACCGAAGGCGCTCGTCCCGACGGTCGCGACCTGCCCGAACACGAACGCGAACTCGTGCGACCCGAGCTTTTCGGCGACAGGCCCCGACGGCAAGTCGTATCGGGTCGACACGTACCTGTACTACGACACGCCATCGGGCGGCGGCCAGCTCAAGGTCGTCACGGTCGTCGTCCGCCTGTCGACCGACCTGGCGCACTCGCTCGCCCGCGAGACCTCCACGTTCGACCCGTCGACCGGCGCGTAGCCGGCCGGCCGCGCGCACGAGCGCGCCCCGCCCCGCGACGATCCCGTCGCAATCCCGTCACGAACTCGGCGCCGTCGAGGTGTCCGTTTCACCCACGGCCGGGGTCAGACCCGGGCCGTGTGGCGTCCGGCCATGGCCGTTATGCCGAACCGGCTACAGATGCGGATCTAGCGCGAAAACCACGCCGGTCGAGAGACCGCCGCTTCGGGCCCGGCCGACATGACTGGAGGCGCCACGTCCCGGGTCAGACCCGGGACGTGCCGGGATCAGACGGCGCCGGCGAAGGCAGCGTCCGAGAGGGAGTGACCGACATGGCCAGGGTCGTGCGAAGCACCGGCACGTCGGGCGGAGACCTGTCCGCGGCGCGGAGCGTGTTACGGGGTCGAGGCGGGAAGCGTGACGGTCGGCGTCGTGCCGGTCGTCCCAGCCGCGCCTGGCACAGCGGTTCCCTGCGGCTTCAGGATCAGCCGGTACTTCGTCCCGTCTGCGGTGTTCATCAGCGTCAGCGGCTTGTTCTCGCGGAGTGTCACCGCAGGCGCGCCGTTCGAGTACGACCCGCCGACGATCGTGATCCGTGCCGTATGGGCCGTCAGTTTCAGCAGATGGAACAACGGCTGTGCGGACCCATCCGAGGCGCTCGGCTGGGGGAAGTCGGTTCCTGTCGTCACGCTCATGAGCGCGCCGTTGACGGAGATGACGGCGCTGCCGGGCACCGGCTGCGACGAGCCGCCGCTCGGCGCCGCCTGCGACGGCGTGCTGCCGCTCCCCGACGACGACAACCCCGGCGATGCCGAGCCGCCGGCAGGTGACGACGCGCCGCCGGACGACGACGGCGACGCCGACGCCGACGCCGAGCCGGTCGTGTCGTCGGAAAGCTGCTGTGCGAACGGATCCTTGCTGGCGAAGCGGCTGAACGAGCCGAGCTGACCATCCTCCGCGGGCGGCGCGACATCGCCGCTTGCGAGCGACGATCCATCGGTTGCACCCGCGCCGGTCGCGGCCTGTTCGTTGCCGCTCAACGTCGGCGCCGCCAGGGACGGCGTCCCGGTAGGCGCCGTCGCCGTCGTCGACGCATACGAGCGCGGCGGCGGCTTCTTGTTCAACTGCTTCATGACGCGCGGCACCTGAAACGCGAGGAGCCCGAGCAACAGGAGACCGCCGACGAGGGCAATGATCCGCTGCTTCTTCTCCTTGGCCTTGGCCAGATCGACTTTCTTTGCCATCAGGGCGCTCCTGCCGCAGACGCGCTCGTGCCGGAGGTCGGCGTCGTCGTCGTCGTTTCCGTCGTTGCCGTGCTCGTGGACGTCGTCGGCGTCACGGGCGTCGGACTTGAGCCCGCCGGCACGCCGCCGTAGACGTACGCGTCGATCAGAAGCGTCGCCTGGATGCGCGGGAACTTGAGCGGGCTCTCGCCGAACGCAAGCGTGTCCACGGAGAACAAGCGACCGGTCGCGTCGAGGCGGCCCGCGTGGACGTTCACCAGCGACCTCAGCCGGTACAGCAGGTCTGCAAGGTCGTAGAACGTGCCGTTGAACGTCACCGAGATCGGCAGAACGGTGTAGCTCCCAGCCGCGAACGCGGGCTGCGGAGAAATCGAGTCGAAGCGAATGCCCGTGTCGCGTGCCAGCTGGCTCAGCTCGAGCACGAGGTCCGGCATGTCCGTTTTCGCCGGCATCGCCTTCGCGAGCCGATAGACGTCGGCGACCTGGATCTTCGGTGCTGCGCGCGCGGCGAGAACCTTCTGGTGGTACGCGTCGAGCTTCGCCTGCGCCGTCTGCTCGTTCGCCTTGATCGACTTCAGCTTCGCGCCCTGCGGGCGGACGAGCGCGAAGTAGCCGAGGCCGCCGACCAGGAGGACGCCGACGATCACGAGCGCGATCAGCGCAACGGGATTGACGGGCTTGCGCTCTTTCATGTCCCCGGCGACCCCGTCGCCGTGCGCAGGTCGGCGACGATCGAGAACTCGACGACGTCCTGGCTCCCGGCCTTCGACAGCGTCGAGCTGACGAGCGTCACGTTCTGCAAATCAGGCACGACCTGCAGCCGCGACAGGAGGCGTGCGACGCCGTCATGCGAGTACGTGCGGCCCTGGATCGAGAACTGCGTCGGCGTGCCGGCGCTCGTCGGCGCCGTTCCGGGAACTGCCGACGGCGACACGGGAGAGTGTGCGGTCAGGTTCGTGAGCCACACGTCCTCGGGAAGGACGAGCGAGAACTCGCGGAAGACGCGATCCCACGCGACGCGGTTCCCCATCGCGGCCGAGAGCGCGGTCACCCGCGCGCTGTGCTCGCCGGCGAGCTGCGTCTGCTCGACGCTCGGTCCCTCAGGCGCCGCAGGAAGTGCATCGACCTTCGCCTGCAGCGAGTCGAGCGCGCGCTGTTCCTTCGTGACCTTGCCGCTCTGCATCATGAAGTCGGCGCCGAGGATCGCGGCAACGAGCACACCCGCGCACACACCGGCGAGGACGGGCGCGCTGGGAAGACCGCCTCCGTTCTGGCTGTGGTCTCGCGGGAGAAGGTTGACCGCACGCATCGCGCTAGTCCTCGATCCCCAGTCCGATGGCGACGGCAAGCGACCCGAGCTGCTCGAGCTCGCCGACCTTCTTCCCGACCTTCATTCGCGCGATCGGGTCGCCGGTCCGCACGTTCACGCCGATCAACCGCTGGAGCTCGGCCGCGAGCCCGCGCAGGTGTGCGGTCCCGCCCGTCAAGACGATCTCTCCGATACCGAGGGATCCCGGTTGGTTCTGGTAGAACTGGAGCGAGGAGACGAGCTCGCGCGCGAACGCTTGAATCGCGCGCTGGAGTGCGTCCCGCGCTTTCGCTGCCTGTTCGGTCGTCAATCCTTCGGGTACGACTTCGTCGGCGAGTGAGAGCGCACGCTTGACGCCTTCCACCTCGGAGGGCGCGGCATCGAGCGCACGTGCGACCGCGACGTTGAGCGACGACCCGCCCCACTCGAGCACGCGTGTGAACTCGCACACACGGCCGTCGGAAACCGCGAACGTCGAGCGCTCGTGACCGATCGCAACCGCAACGAGTGCCGCCGACGGATCGTCACCGGCCCCGTCCTGCGGCGCCTGCAACGCGCGCAGCAGCGCGAACGCCTCGAGGTCGATGCCCGTCAACGTGATGCCGGCCTTCTTGCACGCCTCGAGATAGCGGTCGACCTGCTCGCGGTAGGCAACGACGAGCAGCACACGGCGCACGAGCTCGCCTTCCTCGTTCGTCGTCTCACCGAGGACCTGGTAGTCGAGGACCGCCTCGTCGATAGGGATCGGCAGCGCTTCCTGCGCGCGGAACCGGATCGCGTTGTCCAGCTGCTTTTCGTCCTTGACGCCGCTGACCTCGAACGTACGGACGCCGATGCGATTGTTCGAGATGCCGAGGCGAACACCCTTCTTCGGCAGCTTGTGCTTGGCGAAGAAGTCCTTCAGCGCGAGTGCGAGGGCGTCTGGATCACGCAGCTCACCGCTGACGATGACGCCGGGGCTGAGCGGTTCGCGCGCGACCTGCACGAGCTCCGCCGAGCCGTTGTTCGAAACGCGCGCGGCCGCGAGCTGCGACGCACCGACCTTCAGGCCGACGACCTTCTTCACGCCCTTCTCGGACTTCGTCTTCGGCGCCTTCTCGCGCTTCTGCTTCGACGCCTTCTCCGACTTCGGCTTCTCGACCTTCGGTGCTTTCGGCTGCTTCTCCGCCTTCGGCTGCTTCTCGCGCTTCGGCTTCGGCTGCTTCTTGCCGCCGCCGAAGGAGATCTCCTTTTTCCAGAACGGGACCGACTTCCCGTCGGGCAGAGGCGGCAGCTCCGCCGCGGGAACCGGCGGGTGCACGACAGGCTCAGCGGCAGCAGCCGGCGCGGGCGCGACGGGTGGAGCCACGGGGGGCGCCAGGACTTCCGGCGCGCCGACTTCGATCGAGGGCATCGGGACGTCGACGGTGGGCGCGTCCGCGACCGCGGCGACAGGTTCTGGGACGTCGAGGATCGCCTCCGGCTCGGGCTCGGGTGCCGGCGGGACGGCGGCCTCGGCCTCCCACGCCCCGACCGGCTCGGGCGCAGGCGGAACGACCTCGGCGACCGGCGAAGCGGTCTCGAGAACGAGCTCCGGCGTGACGGTGGCCGGCTCGGGCGCGGGTACGACCGCCGCAACCGGCTCGGGCTCCGGCGCAGCCGGCTTCCGCTTCAACGAGATCTCCTTCTTCCAGATCGACGTCGGCTCTTCGCCCGGAGCGGGCGGCGCCGTCTTCTCCTTCGGCTTGCGCCGGAACGAGATCTCCTTCTTCCAGATCGACTCCTCGCTCGACGCGTCTGCGCCCGGCCGCTCCGCGGCAGGCTTGCGCCGGAACGAGATCTCCTTCTTCCAGATCGACTGCTCGTCCATGTCAGCTCCCGGCCACGCGGAGACCGGCCCCGAGTGACGGCTCGTCCTCGATCGCGTTCAGGTCGACCGGTTTCGCGACGTCGACCGGGAAGCCGGCGCGCTCGAGGATCCCGATCAGCTGCTGCGGACGCGAGGAGCGCGAGAGCCCGTCCTCGAACTTCACGACGCGCGTCGTGATCAGGTTCGCGAGCGCCTGCTCCATCGTCTGCATGCCGCGCTTCGTGTTCGTCTGCATCACGGAATAGATCTGCTCGACCTTCCCCTGGCGGATCAGGTTCCGGACCGCGTCGTCCGGAAGCAGGATCTCGAGCGCGGGAACGCGGCCGCCACCGTCGGCGGTCGGCAGGAGCGTCTGCGTGACGACCCCCTGCAGCGAGTTGGCGATCATGATGCGAACCTGTTCCTGCTGCTCGGGCGGGAAGACATCGATGATGCGATCGATCGTCGACGGCGCGCTCTGCGTGTGCAGGGTGCCGAACACGAGGTGACCCGTCTCGGCTGCGGTAAGCGCGGTCGAGATCGTCTCGAGGTCCCGCATCTCGCCGACGAGGATCACGTCCGGGTCTTCGCGCAGCGCCGCCTTGAGCGCCTCGCCGAAGGACGTCGCGTCGGGGCCGATCTCCCGCTGGTTGACGATGCAGCGCTTGTGCTTGTGCAGGAACTCGATCGGATCCTCGACCGTCAGGATGTGCTCCGAGCGGTTTCGGTTGATCTCGTCGATCAGCGCCGCGAGCGTCGTCGACTTCCCGGAACCGGTCGGACCGGTCACGAGAACGACGCCGCGCGGCTTCTCCGCCAACTGATGCAGCGACGACGGAATGCCGAGCTCCTCCAGCGTCTTGAGCTCGTCCGGGATCAGCCGAAACGCGGCCGCGATCGACTCCTTTTGGAAGTAGACGTTCACGCGGAAGCGCGCGAGCCCCGGGATCGAATGCGAGAAGTCGAGTTGGCGCTTGATCTCGAGTTGCTTCTGCCGCTCGCTCGAAAGGATGCGGTACATCAACTGCTGCGTGTCCTCCGACGTCAACGGCTCGTATCCGTCGAGACGCGCGATCTCTCCACGCACGCGAATGACCGGCGGCGTGTGCGTCGTGACGTGCAGATCCGACGCGCTGCGCGCGACCATCTGCTCGAGCAAATCGTCGATGGAATACGTGAGCGGCATATGACTCGAACGAGCTATCGGCAGCCGCTGTCAGGTCCTTAACGCTGCTCGGGGGGCACCCCGGCAATCACTCCTTCGGGTGTTACCCACGGTGGGGGATACGACGATGAGGAGCGGGCCACTCCGTTGGATTCCCCTTGGAAGGAGCACTCTGCATGATCAGCAAGATCCGGCAGCGTCTAGCGGCCGATGAGGGTTTCACGCTCATCGAGCTCCTGGTCGTCATCATCATCCTCGGCATCCTGCTGGCGATCGCGATCCCGTCGTACCTGTCGTTCAAGGATCGCGCCAACCAGTCGGCCGCCAAGGCGAACGTCCGTGCGGCAGTTCCGGCGATCGAGGCGTACAACGCCGACAACACCGGCACCGGTGCATCCGGTGGCTACGCGGGCGCAACCGTGTCGGCGCTTCAGGCGTACGACTCGGCGATCGTCCCGACAAAGCTGACGATTCAGTCGGCCTCGTCGACGAGCTATTGCATCCAGTCGACGGTCGGCAGCGCGACCTGGAAGAAGGCGGGTCCCGGCGCCGACATCGTGTCTGGAGCGTGTCCGTAGGCCTCACCTGCGGCTGAGTTCGAGGAGCGGGGAGCGCAGGGAACGCGCGCTCCCGCACCTCATTCGAATCAACGTCCCGGAAGGAAGAGAGAACACAATGCGCGAAATGCTCAACAAGCGGCTGGCTCGTGAGGAAAGCGGTTTCACCCTCATCGAGCTCCTGGTCGTCATCATCATCCTCGGCATCCTGCTGGCGATCGCGATCCCGTCGTACCTGTCGTTCAAGGATCGCGCCAACCAGTCGGCCGCCAAGGCGAACGTCCGCGCCGCGATTCCTGCGGTCGAGGCGTACAACGCCGACAACACCGGTACCGGTGCGTCGGGTGGTTACGCCGGCATGTCCATCTCGGCACTGCAGAACTACGACTCCGCGATCGTGCCGACCAAGCTGAACATCCAGTCCGCGAGCGCGACCACGTACTGCGTCGACAGCACCGTCGGCTCGGCGACGTGGAAGAAGGCCGGACCGGGTGCTGACATCGTCAGCGGAGCCTGTCCGTAACAGACGGAGAGACGCTGCTGGATCCGGAGGGCGCGGGAGACCGCGCCCTCTGTGTTTTTCGGCTTCAGTCCCTCGTTCGAGGTGCCGATAGAAGACACGTGACCATGACCGTCTCCCCTCCCATTCGCATCGCCGCGATCGTCGGCCTCGCCGCCGCGCTCGGCCTCGGCGGGCTGTTCATGCTCGCCGGTCACAAGAGCAGCACGCCGACCGTGGCCGCCCCCGTGCACATCGTGCACCACCCCTTTGGCCCCGGTGTGAAGAAGCAGGCCGCCGTACACACCGCGACGCCGTCACATCCGCGTGAGGTCGCGAAGGCCGCGGCGCCCCACGCCCCAGTCGCGCGGAAGGCTCCGGAGCGCCCCTCTGCCGAAGTCGCCGCGCTGACGGCCGGGCTCCCGGGCACACTCGCACGCGCACTCGGTCGGAACCCAGTCGTCGTCGTCGCGCTGACGAACCCGCAGGCGGAGGTCGACGGGATCGCCTACGCAGAGGCACGCACCGGCGCGGCTGCAGCAGGCGTCGGCTTCGTCGCGCTCAACGTGCTCAGCCAGGCTGACATCGGTCGGCTGACCGAGCACTTCGGCCAGGTCCTCCCCGACCCCGCCATCCTGGTCTACCGCCGGCCTGCAACGCTGGTCGTCCGCATCGACGGCTTTGTCGACAAGGACACCGTCGCCCAGGCCGCGCATAACGCAACGGTGGGCGGGTGAGCGAGCTGGCTCCGATCGGCGGCCTCCGAGGCCCGAGCCAGGCGATGCCGCCGGGCATCGCTCACGCGCCTCGTGAGCTGTTCGTGCGTCACGCGCGCAAGGACGGCCGCTCGGTGGCCGTGCTCCGCGCGGTCGACCACGGCGACTCGTGCGTCGTGGAGGCCGAGGTCTTTCCCGCCGGCGCGAAGAGCGCAGGCGCGAGCCGGCCCGGCCCGTACACGTTCGCCGACGCCCACCAGGCGACCGCCTTCGTCACCGAAGCGGTCGAGGCCCTGATGGTGCTCGGCTGCGACGTTCACGCGTCGTAGCGGCGTCAAGTCCGGCTCCGGCTTCGCCGGACGCGATGGCGAAGCCCACATCCGCGGCAGCTGTCAGGCGAGCGGATTGAAATCGTCCGATCGTCGCGTCAATATTCGGCGCGTTTCTGCGGATCAATCTCTGAGGAAAGGGGCTTGATGCACTCTCGTCTCGAGCGATCGTCGGCCGTCGCCGGCGCCCTCGCGGTCGTCCTTTGGATTCTCGGTCTCGTCGTCACGAACTCGTTCAGCGACAAGATCCCCGGCAATCCGAGCGACGCCCAACTGCTCACCTGGATCAAGGGGAACACGAACAGCATCCTGCTCGGCGGCTGGCTGTGGATGCTCGGCTGCCTCGCCTTCGTGTGGTTCGCTGCGATCCTGCGCGGCCGACTGGCGGCCGTCGAAGGCGGCTCCCACACGTTCGCCAACCTCTGCTTCGGCGGCGCGCTCGCTGCGGCGGCCTTCGGCATGCTGACAACGGCAGGGGACGTCGGCGCGGCGATCAACAAGGACGACATCAGCGCGGCGACGGCAGGCACGTTGCACAACGCCGGCGACATGTTCTTCGTCTGCGCCGAGCTCGCTGCGATCCTCTTCTTCCTCGGAGCGGCGATCGTCGCGCTTCGCGCGGGAGTCCTGCCGAAATGGTGGGCGTACTTCGCGATCCTGATCGCGATCGTGCTCGTCATCGGCCCGATCGGCTGGGCTGCGCTCATCTTCGGCGTCCCGATCTGGACGCTTGGCACGACGTGGTTCCTCCTGCGCGGACCGCGCGAGCAGATGCGCGCCGCTACTGCGACGACGGGCTAGGGATGCGGAGGAAGGGTCAGGCGCTCTGACGCGCCTGACCCTTCCGACCGCCGACGCCGCCGCCGGCAAGCTCGGCCAGCGCAGTCACCGTGCGCCAGTTGCGGTTCGTGCCTGCGACGCCGAGCTTTCGCTCGAAGTACGCGTTGCTGAGCTTCGTCCGGCCATAGCCGTTCGGGCAATGGAGGTACACCTCGCGCCGCACGACGGCGAACTCGTCCGGCGCGTGCTCCGTCGGGTCGAGCGCCCGGACCGCGGCACGGCTCGGTGTGTCCGCGAGGAACGTGACCAGCAGCTTCTTCGGATCGCGCTCGCGACGGGCGAACGGATTGGCGTCGACGACGCGGCGCAATTCGGTCCTCGTTCTGACGAGCACCGACGCCGGGACTCCTAGCTCGCGCGCGAGTGCCTCCTCGAGACGACGCACGATCGTCGCCCCCGGCTCCGTCGCGACGAAGACGACGTTCCCGCTCTGCAGGTATGTCCGGACATCCTCGTATCCGAGCGCGGCGACCAGGGCTCCGAGGTCGGCCATCGACACCTTGTTCCGACTGCCGAGGTTGACGCCGCGCAAGAGCGCGGCGTAGGTCTGCCGGCGCGGTCCTGCCACGCGTCGATCCTAGGGCCGCAACCGCGCTACGGAGTGCAGCCCGTCGTCTGCGGCTGTGATTGCACAAGCTCGCCGTTGACGTACGTCGCCGTCATCGACGAGGCGCCCCAGGTGCACGCACCGGTGTCGCGCGCGGCGCCGCTCGCCGCGCCGCCGGCGAACCCGAGGCAGCACGCGGCCGCGAGAGCGCACGCCGATGCCGCCAGACCCCGCCGCTTCATGTCTCCCCAACGGGCGAGGTGGTTTCTCGGTTACGGCTCGGAAAGTCGAGAAGCGCTAGAGGAACGCGCCCGCATACGCGTTCACCGCGGGCTGCCCGCCGAGATGCGCGTAGAGGACGTTCGAGTCGTGCCCGATCTCACCTCGGCCGACGAGATCGATCAGCCCCGCGAGACTCTTCCCCTCGTACACCGGGTCGGTGATCATGCCTTCGAGGCGCGCGCCGACGCGGATCGCCTCGATCGTCGCGGCGTCCGGAATTCCGTAGGTGCCGGCGTGGTAGCGGTCGTCGAGTGTCACGTCGTCCGCCGCCAACTCGCGCGTTACGCCGATCTTCCGTGCCGTGTCCTGCGCGATGCGCAGCACCTGCGCGTGCGTCTCCTCGGGGCGCGCGGACCCGTCGATCCCGATCACGCGGCGGCCTCGGTTCTCGAGCGCGAAGCCGGCGACCATCCCGGCTTGCGTCGAGCCGGTCACCGAGCACACGATCACCGTGTCGAAGAACACGCCGAGCTCGCGCTCCTGTTCCGCGACCTCCGCCGCCCAGCGCGCGAACCCGAGGCCTCCGAGCGGATGGTCGGACGCCCCTGCGGGGATCGCGTACGGCTTGCCGCCGGCGTCCTCGACGTCCCGGAGCGCCTGCTCCCACGACTCCTTGAAGCCGATGCCGAACTCCGCCGTCACCAGCCGCACGTCCGCGCCCATCAGCCGCGAGAGCAGGATGTTGCCGACGCGGTCGTAGACGACGTCCGGCCAGTCGACCCATGACTCCTGCACGAGCACGCACTTCAGGCCGGCTCGTGCGGCGGCGGCCGCGACCTGTCGCGTGTGGTTCGACTGCACTCCGCCGATCGAAACGAGTGCGTCGCATCCTTGCGCGAGCGCGTCCGCCACGAGGTACTCGAGCTTCCGCAGCTTGTTCCCACCGAAGGCGAGGCCGGAGTTGCAGTCGTCGCGCTTCGCCCAGATCGACGCACCACGGAGCTCCGCGGTCAGACGCTCGAGCCGGTGGATCGGCGACGTGCCGAACAGGAGCGGATAGCGGTCGAAGCGATCGAGCGATCGACCCGCCGTCTCGAGTTGCGCGTCTGCCCGTGCGGACACGCGGCAGACGATATGTGACGCGCCGTCCTAGATCGAGACGCGAGTCAGTTCTTCGATCGACGTGAGACCGGACGCCACCTTCGCGAGCCCGTCGTCCCAGAGCGTGCGCATGCCCTCTGCGATCGCCGCGCGCTCGATGTCCTCGCGCGAGGCCTTCTGTACCGCGAGCTGCTCGAGCGTCTCGCTCATCTCGAGGAGCTGGTAGATGCCGATCCGGCCCTTGTAGCCGGTCTGGCCGCACCGTGGGCAGCCCTTCTTGCGGTAGAAGACCATCCCGTCCGCCGCCGCCGCGACGTCCGGAGACACGCGTGCCTTCAGCAGGTCGTCCACCGACGGCTGGTACATCTCGCAGCAGTGCGAGCAGAGCTTTCGCGCCAGGCGTTGCGCGAGCACTGCGGAAACGGCAGCGCCGGTCAGGAAGGGCTCGACTCCCATCTCGTTCAGTCGCGTGATCGCCTGCGGCGCGTCATTGGTGTGCAGCGTCGAAAGCACGAGGTGACCGGTGAGCGCCGCCTCGATCGAGATCTTCGCGGTCTCGCCGTCTCGAATCTCGCCGACCATCACGACGTCGGGGTCGGAACGCAGGATCGAGCGCAGGGCCGCGGCGAAGGTCAGGCCCGCGCGCTGGTTGATCTGGACCTGGTTGACGCCCCCGAGCCGGTACTCGACCGGATCCTCGACGGTGATGATGTTGATCTCGGGCCGGTTGATCTCGGTGAGGCCCGCATAGAGCGTCGTCGACTTACCGGAGCCCGTCGGCCCCGTCACGAGCAGCGCGCCGGTCGGGCGGCGGATGATCTCCGAGAGCTTCGCCCGCATCTCGTCGGACATGCCGAGCTCCTCGAGCGTCGGTGCCCGCTTCGACTTGTCGAGCAGGCGCATGACGATCGACTCGCCTTCGACGGTCGGCAGCGTCGCGACACGGATGTCGAGCATGCGCCCCGCGGCGGCCGCGTTGAGCGAGATTCGCCCGTCCTGCGGCTTTCGCCGTTCCGCGATGTCGAGCTTCGCGAGCACCTTCAGGCGCGTCGTGACTCCGGCCGTCATCCGCTTCGGGACACGCTGCACCTCCTGCAGCACGCCGTCGACACGGAAGCGCACGAGCAGCGAATCCTCTTGCGGCTCGAAGTGGACGTCGGATGCGCCGTCTTCTGCCGCCTGGAAGATGATCGAGTTGACGAGCCGGACGAGCGGCGCGTCCGAGATGCCGTCGTCGACCTCGAGGTCGTCGGCGTCCTCCTCGTCCGCTTCGGCCGCGAGCTCTTCTTCGACTGCGGCGCGCGCGCCGAACGCCTCCGACGCGCGGGCGAGCCGCCTGATCTCTGCCTGGATGTCCTCCCGGGCGCCGACTCCGACGTCGAGCGGGTAGCGCGTCGCGAGCCGCAGCTCGTCGATCGCCTGGATGTTGCCGGGGTCCGCGATCGCGATGCGCAATGCGCCGTTCTCGATCGCGTACGGGATGGCGACGATGCGCTCGAGCACGTGCAGCGGGATCTCCTTCGCCGCGTTCGGCGCGACACCGCTGACCGCGAGATCGACGAGCGGAAGTTGGTGGCGCGCGGCCAGGGTGCGCGCGATCCCTTCGCTCGACGCGATTCCGCCCTCGACGAGCGCTTGCGCGAGCGATCCGGGGCCCGCGGCGCCTCGAACGACGGCGAGCTTGTCCGCCGGGACCAGCCCGGTGGACGCGATCAGATCGGCGACGAGCTCGGCAAGCGCGTTGATCGGCGGCGCGGGGCCGCCGAGGCGGGCTCCACCGGGCGGCGCCGCGCTTGTCGGCTGATCGCCGGCAGTGCGCAGGTTCGGTGGACGCTCGTAGTCCATATATCCCTCGTTCGAGGCATCGGCATCAGGTCGGCCGGCCTTGATGCCTTTCGGCACGTGCATCCCCCTTTTGGCGCCGAAATCGCCCGCCGCGGGCGAGGTCGGATCGCCGCGCTAGGGGCCAGAGCCTCGGGGCTGACGCGCTGACGCCCCAGTCACGCCCACGCGCGTGGCCGGGCCGAGCGGGAAGGTGCGCGGCGCCTAGTGGAACGTGCCGAGATACGCGTGCAGGATCGCGTCGCCCCAGAACAGCGCGACGACGGAGCCGAGCGCGAGGAACGGGCCGAACGGGACGCCCATCTTCCGGCCTGCCTTGCCGTGCTTCGCGATCAGGTAGATCCCCGGGACGACCGCGGCGAACATCCCGAGCATCAGTGCCACCGACACGCTGCGCCCGAGCGCTGCGCCCATCAGCAGCGCGAGCTTGACGTCGCCCATTCCCATCCCGGCGGGATACGCGAGCGCGGCGATGAGCAGGAATCCCGACGCAGCGAGCGCCGCGATCGCCCACTGCGGGCTCAGCGTCCGCAGCGTGTTGGCCAGCAGCACGATTGCCGCAGCCGGGACGACGATCCGGTTCGGGATGATCCGGTGCTCGGCGTCGATCGCGGACACGGCCACGAGGACGCAGCAGAAGAAGGCCGCGATCGCCGCTTCGACGTGGAGGCCGAACGCGAAGACGCAGCCGGCGACGAGCAGCGCTGTGACGAGCTCGATCGCGGGGTAGACGAGCGGGATCCGCGCGGAGCAGTGCCGGCACTGTCCCCGGAGCAATGCATATGAGACGAGCGGCAGGTTGTCGTACCAATGGATCTGAGTGCCGCACTTCATGCACGCAGACGCCGGGTGCACGACCGACCGCTTGAGCGGCACGCGCGCGGCGACCACGTTCAGGAACGACCCGAGCGCGAGGCCGGGCGCGAACGCGAACGCTGCCAGCGCGAAGTCCACGGTCCTCCTATCGGCAGGGCAAGCGGCCCGGTTGAGCGCAGGCGCGGCTAGCCGCTGTAGAACGTCGGCGGCTTGACCTTGAAGGCGGCGATCGGGTTGTCCGGCGTCGCCGTCGGCACGTCGGTGAGCGTGCCGAACCCCTTCGTGACCAGCGATTGGCCGAGCGTCATCGATCGCTGCACGAGCGGGCCTTGCGTCGTGGTGCTGGAGCCGATGTCGGTCTTCAGGTTCGCGGTGATGCCACCCTGGTATCCCGCGGAGCTCAGCTCGACGGATGTCGACGAGTCGGGTGTCTCCGACTGCCCGCCGCCGCCCACGACTCCCGCGACCAGCTGCAGGAAGTTCTGCGAGACGTCCCAGTGGCCCGTCCCCGGCGTGGACCAGTCGCAGTCCTTCGACGAGAAGACGTAGGCCGCGCACAGCTTTGTCCCCTTGAGGACGAACGAGCCGGAGATATAGAGCGTGCCGACGCCCACGTACCGGATTAGCTGGACGTTCGACGGCGCGATCCGGGCGTTGCCGTCGATGAAGACGGTTCCCTTGATCGTCAGAGTCGGAATGACGTTGCTGTTCGCGTCCTTCGCGCTCGGATCCCATGACAGCTCCCCGTACGACGTCCTGCACGAGTACGCACCCGAAGACGGCGTGAGGTCGAAAGCGCTGCCGATGCTGCGGTTCATGTACGCAGAGGTCGGCGCCGTTCCGGCCGGAATGTCGTTGTCGAACGCGGTCGCCCAGTTCGATGTGTTGCTGGGAAGGCCGCTCGAGGTCTTGCACGGCGAGAACGGACCGGGGCTCGCCTGCTTGTACCACCCCTGAGCGCTGCCGGTCACGTCCGGAGCAGTCAGCGACGTCGGCGTCGCATCCGCCACCGGATTCGCGTAGACCGCCTGCGCCGTCCCGCACGCCCACGGCGTGAACGGACCAGCAGCGACGGTGCTGCAACCGCCGGCGATGTGGACGCCCGCCGTGTCGTTCGTGATCGTGTTCCCGGACTTCTGACCGATCGACGACGGGTTGGCAAGCACGGCGTGGCCCCAGACGTCGACCTCGCTCGTGATCGCGGTGCTGCCGCTGAGGCACAGGTTGCCCTGGACATACAGCCGTGACCCGAACGACGAGTTGTTGGCGTTGCTGAAGTCGCATCCGGACGGATCGTTCGTCCCGTAGACGAAGACATAGTCGTAGACGTTGTTGACGAGCTTCTGTGAGTAGATGGCATCGACCGGAACCCGCGCGGTCACGGTTCGCATCACGTCGCGTCCACCGGTCGGATTGCGGATGTGACCTGTCGACGTCAGCATCCAGCACGCGACGTAGCCGGGGCAGTTCGTGTTCGGCTGCGCATCGTCGAGCGTTCCGGACCACACCACGAAGCCGTTGTCGTACGTCGTCGTCGTCGGAGGGAGCAAGTTCGCGTAGGTCGGTGTCGAGGTCGCCCGAATCACGGATGCGGCGAGGTTGATGCCGGCCTCCGCGAGCGTGTACGACGAGACGCGGTTCTTCGATTGCACGGCCGTGCGCTGGTTCGCGGTCGTCGACTCGATCACCGTGACGACGGTCATGCTCAGCACCATCGTGACGCCGAGTGCGAGCACGAGCGCGAATCCGCGCTGTTCCGTCTTCAACCGTTGAAATAGTCTCATCGTCTTTCCGCCTAGATCCGGGTGCTGTTCCGCAGGAAGATCGTGTCCTGGAGCCGGTAGAGGCCGGTGACGGCGTTGCGATTGACACCGATCGGCAAGGTCACGCCGACAGAGGCAAGACAGCCGCAGCCGCTGACGTGGGCGAACGCGGTGAACGGCGTCGCGGTCGACAGGTACTTCGCGACGCGGATCGCGGGGCTCGACGAGCTACAACTCGTCCCCACTTGGCGGTAGAGATCCCAGCGCGTTGTCGACCCGCTCTGCTGCGCCGTGCACCACGTCACGTCACTGCCGCCGCACGCTGTGATCTTGAAGGTGATCGTGCTCTGAGACGCCGTCCACGGGTTGGGCGTGTTCGGCGAGACGTCGTACGCGCAGTGCGCGTCGGTGCGAAGCTTGTCGAGCGCGATCCGCGTGTTCACCTGCGCGTTGAAGCGATTCTGCATGTCGAGGTCGGCCTTCGACGCCGACGTGAAGACAGTCGTCAGCCCCGTGAAGACGACCGACATGATCATCATCACCGTGAGCATCTCGACGAGGCTGTAGCCACCCTCGTCGCCCCTCAGTCGCGTCACGGCTCTCAATGCGACCTCGGTCCCACCTCCGCGAGCGCGTGACGGGCGGCGAGCTCGCTCTTGTGGCCGATTCCCCAGATCTGCTGAGCCTTCCGGTCGTCGGCGATCAGCAGGCGCAACGCCTCGGCACCGTGCCACCAGCCGAACTTCGCGCCGGTGACGATCCAGGCGTTCTGGAAGAGGAAGTGACGCACGGTCGCATTCGTCGGCCTCGGATGGGCGGAGATCCACGTCGACAACACGCGTGCGCGGTCGGTGAGCGGCATTTCCTTCAGGGGCTCCTTCGGCGCGGCGGCGACGACGAACGCCGGCGGCCGCTTCGTCGACGGCGACGAGGTCGAGGTCGACGACGGCTTGACCGGAGCCGCGGAAGGCTTCTTGACAGGGGTCTTCTTGACAGGGGTCTTCTTGACGACGGTCTTCTTGACGACGGGCGTTTTCTGCTCGGCGCCGAGCGGCGCGACCGGCACGGGCGCGACGGGCGCGACCGCAGGGAGCGCGTTCGCGTACACGACGGCCGTTCCGTAATAGGGAGAGACGTCCTCGGGCTCACCGGTCTCGGCGTACGACGTCCGGACGAGCGAGACCGTCAC
>JBJMJS010000126.1:0-12287 GCA_045806225.1 Gaiellaceae bacterium | reverse complement strand
TCCCGCGCTTCTCGACGGAGCGTGCTCGAACGTCGGGGCCGGCTGCGTCTCACGCGAGCGCGCGGCGCTGATGGTGGGGACCTCGGGCGCGCTGCGCACGGTCTACGAGACCGAGACGCCGATGCCCCGGCCCGGACTGTTCCTCTACCGCGTCGACGCGCGCCGGGTTGTCGAAGGCGGCGCGCTCTCCGACGGCGGGAACCTGTACCACTGGCTCGGCCGGACGCTCGAGTCGAACGACGGCAGCCTCGCAGGCCGCGACCCGGACTCGCACGGACTCACGTTCGTGACGTTGCTCGGCGGCGAACGCAGCACCGGGTGGCACGCGCATGCGCACGGCGCGATCCACGGGCTGACGTTCGAGACGACGGCACTCGACATCCGGCAAGCGGCGCTCGAAGGGATCGCGTTCCGGTTCGCCGAGGTGCTCGAGCTGATGCCGGAAGTGAAGGCGATCGTCGCGACAGGCGGTGCGCTCATGAAGGACGCAGACTGGTGCCAGATCATGGCCGACGCGCTCGCCCGGCCGATCGAGCTCTCCGCGGTTGACGAGGCCTCGCTCCGCGGCGCGGCTGTTCTCGCGCTCGAGCGACTCGGCGTGCGCGCGCCTGCGCCTCGACTGCGAGGCACGTTCGAGCCGCGACCCGAGGTTGCCGATGCATACCGCGCCGCTCACGAGCGGCAGCGGCAGCTCTACCGCGTTGCGACGGGAGCCGACACGACCTGACGGGCCGCGTCCGCGATGTGCTCGGCGTCGATTCCCGCCGCGGCGAGCAACTCGTCCGGTTTCCCCGAGTGCGGCATCTCGCGCACGGCGAGCCGAACAACGCGGGGACGCTCGTCTGCCTCGGCCACTGCCGCGAGCACGGCTTCGCCGATTCCGCCCTCCGGGAAGTGATCCTCGACCGTGACGATCGGCATCGTCAGCGAATGCAGCGTCTGCTCGTCGAGTGGCTTGATCGAATAGAGGTCGATCACGCGCGCCTCGATGCCCTCCTGCGCGAGGGTGTCCGCCGCCTTCAGCGCTTCGTGGACGGTGATGCCCGCGCCGACGATCGCGACGTCGTCGCCGTCGCGGATCGTCCGCGAGCCGCCGATCTCGAACTCCTCGTCGGCGTCGTACAGGACAGGCGTGTTCGGGCGGAGCGTCCGGAGATACGAAATTCCGTCGCAGTCCGCCATCTTCGCGACGAGCTTCGCCGTCTGGTTCGCATCGCACGGATGCAGAATCGTCGAGCCGTGCACCGCGCGCAGCGACGCGATGTCCTCGAGCGCCATCTGCGATGGACCGTCCTCGCCGATCGAGACGCCGGCATGTGATCCGGCGAGTGCGTAGTTCGCGCGGCTGATCGCAGACATCCGGATGAAGTCGTACGCACGCGAGAAGAACGCCGCGAAGGTCGATACGAAGGGCCGCCAGCCGGTCACCTGGATGCCGACCGCACTCGCGACCATCTGCTGTTCCGCGATGTACATCTCGAAGTAGCGCTCGGGAACCGCGTCCCGGAAGATCTCGGCGAACGTCGAGTTCGAAACTTCGCCGTCGAGTGCGACGACGTCACCGCGCGCTTTGCCGAGCGCCGCCAGTGCCTCGCCGTACGCCTTGCGCGTTGCAACTTCCTGTCCGACGTCGTAGCGCGGCAGTTCGAGCGCCGCAGTCTCGAACGTGTGGCGCTGCTCCGACGTATCCGGCTTCGCGACGTCGATGCGGATGTTGCGGATACCACCGAGCTCCGCGATCGCCTCGTCGGGGTGGTCGAGCGCCTTGCCGTGCCAGCCGTTCTTGTCCTCGATCTCCTTGACGCCCTTGCCCTTGATCGTGCGCGCGACGATCGCGGTCGGCTTCCCGGCGTCGAGCGCCTCGGCGTAGGCACGGTCGATTGCGTCGACGTCGTGTCCGTCGATCTCGATCGCGTGCCACCCGAATGCGCGCGCACGGTTCGCGTACGAATCGAGGTCCCACCCGTGCATCGTCTCGCCGCGCTGGCCGAGGCGATTCACGTCGATGACCGCGATCAGGTTGTCGAGCCCGTAGAACGCCGCATGCTCGAACGCCTCCCACTGGGAGCCTTCGGCAATCTCGCTGTCGCCGCACAGGACCCACACGCGAGTCGGAAGCCGGTCGAGCTTCTTCGCGGCGATCGCCATGCCGACGCCGTACGGCAGTCCCTGGCCGAGCGACCCGGTCGCGACGTCGACCCACGGGATCCGCGGCGTCGGGTGTCCTTCGAAGATGCTCGAGAACTGCCGGTAGGTCAGCAGCTCCTCGTCGGAGATGACGCCGGCCGCGCGATACATCGCGTAGAGCAGCGTGGACGCGTGGCCCTTCGAGAAGACGAGCCGGTCGTTGTGCGGGTCGTGGGGCTGGTCGAAGTCGTAGCGGAGGTAGTTCGCGAGCAGGACCGCCATCAGGTCGGCCGCCGACATGCCGGAGCTCGGATGGCCGGACTTTGCCGCGGCCGCGCACCTGATCGAGTCGACCCGGAGCTGCTGGCCCAGCTCGCGGAGGTGCTCAGCGTCGGCCATGCCGGGAGTCTACGAGCCCGGGGAGGGGTAACGTAGGGTGGTGAAGATCGCGGTGGCTTTCGACCATCGCGGCGTCCATCTCCGTGACGCCGTGCTCGAAACGCTCGCCGCGCTCGGCCACCAGGCGGTCGATCTCGGCACCGATACGGATGCGGTCCGGATCGACTATCCGGACAAGGCGCGCGAGGTGGGCGAGGCGATCCGCGACGGTGCCGCAGCGCGCGCGGTGCTCGTCTGCGGCTCGGGCGTCGGCGCCTCGATCGCGGCCTGCAAGCTCCGCGGGATCCGCGCCGCGATCTGTCACGACGTCTACTCCGCCCATCAGGGCGTCGAGCACGACGACATGAACGTTTTGTGCCTCGGATCAGAGGTGATCGGACCCTCGCTTGCAGCCGACCTGATCCGGGCATTCACAGGGGCAGAGTTCGACGGCGGTGAGCGTTATGTCAGACGACTGGACAAGATCGCAGCACTCGAAAAGGAAGCGGTGGCAAATGCCTGATTCGAACCTTCATAAGCTCAGCGCGCTCGGCCAGAGCGTGTGGATCGACTACCTCTCGCGCAAGCTCGTCCAGGAAGGTGAGCTCGCGCGGATGATGGATGAGGACGCGGTCGTCGGGGTCACGTCGAACCCGACGATCTTCCAGAAGGCAATCGCGGACGGCGACGCGTACGACGAGCAGCTGAAGGAGATCCTCGAGTCCGGCGAGACGGACCCGAAGGAGATCTTCCTGCAGTTGTCGTCGCGCGACGTCGACGACGCGACCGACCTCCTGCGGACTGTGTGGGACGAGGGCGAGGGTCTCGACGGCTACGTGTCGTGGGAGGTCGACCCGAACCTCGCATCCGACCGCGAGGCGACGACGAAGGAGGCGCAACGGCTGCACGCGTGGGTCGACAAGCCGAACCTCTACGTGAAGATCCCTGCGACGGAGCCCGGGATTGGCTCGATCGAGGACATGATCGCGGCCGGCAAGAACATCAACGTGACGCTGATCTTCTCGCTCGAGCGCTACAAGCAGGTCGTCGAGGCGTACATTCGTGGCGTCGAGCGGCTGGTCGAAGGCGGAGGTGACGCACGCACTGTCCACTCGGTCGCGAGCTTCTTCGTCTCACGCGTCGACACCGAGGCCGACAAGCGACTGGACGCGATCGGCGGCGACGCGACGCGCCTCAAGGGGAAGCTCGCGATCGCGAACGCGAAGCTCGCGTACGAGCATTACCTCCAGGCGTTCTCGACCGAGCGTTGGCGCAAGCTCGAAGCGCAAGGCGCGACGAAGCAGCGCTGCCTGTGGGCGTCGACGTCGGTGAAGAACCCCGACTACCGCGACACGATGTACGTCGAGGAGCTCATCGGTCCCGAGACCGTGAACACGATGCCGGAGGAGACGATCGAGGCGTTCCAGGATCACGGCAAGGTTGCGCAGACGCTGACGGACGGGCTCGACGAGGCGCATCAGCTCTTCGACGACATCCGTGCGGCGGGCGTCGACTACGACGACGTCACGCGGACGCTCGAAGAGGAGGGTGTCCAGAAGTTCGCCGACTCGTTTGCGGAGCTGCTCGACGGGATCACGTCGAAGCGCGGCGAGCTCGCAGCCGCGTGATGGCGATCGCGTCGCAGCAGCAGCTCGTCGAACGAATCTGGGAGCGCGACGCGACGCTCTGGACCGGCGACGACGAAGACCGGTGGCTCGGCTGGCTCGACGAGCCGAAGCGGATGCAGGAGCGGATCGACGAGCTCCGCCGGTTCGCCGACGACGCGCGTGCGGAGTTCACGACGTTCGTGCTCCTCGGGATGGGCGGATCGTCGCTCGCACCAGAGGTCCTGAAGCGGAGCTTCGGCGCGGGCGCGCTGCACGTGCTCGACACGACGCACCCCGCGATGATCCGCCACTCGCTCGAGGCGCTCGATCTGGAGAAGACGCTCTTCATTGCCGCGTCGAAATCGGGAACGACGCTGGAAACGCGTTCGCACACGGACTTCTTCTGGGAGAAGACCGGTGGCAACGGCGCGCAGTTCGTCGCCGTCACCGATCCCGGCTCCGAGCTCGAGGCGCAGGCGCGCGAGCGCGGGTTCCGCGCGATCTTCGCCGGTGAGCCGACCATCGGCGGGCGCTATTCCGCGCTGTCGCCGTTCGGCGTCGTCCCGGCCGCGCTCGCCGGCATCGACGTCGAGCGTCTGCTTTCGAACGCCGTCCGGATGTCCGACGCGTGCCGCGGCGACGCAAATCCGGGGCTGCAACTCGGGCTCCGGCTCGGCGAGCACTGGCGCGAGGGACGGGACAAGGTCGCGATCAACCCCAACCCCGGCGGCTTCGGCCTCTGGGCCGAACAGCTGATCGCGGAGTCGACGGGCAAGCAGGGAAAGGGGCTCGTGCCCGCGCCCGATGAGTCGGCCGACGGCCCGGACCGGCAGTCCGTCTCGGTCGAGATCGCCGACCCGTACGCCGTCGGCGGCGAGTTCTTCCGCTGGGAGTTCGCGGTCGCCGTGGCCGGGACGATCCTCGGCGTCAATGTCTTCAACCAGCCCGACGTGCAGGCGGCCAAGGACAAGACGAAGGAAGTGCTCGCGTCGGGAAGCGACCCGGAGCTCGAGCCGGAGGGATCGCTCGACGATCTACTCGCGCGCGCGGAGCCGCCGAACTACATCGCGATCCAGGCGTTCATCGATCCGATGCGCGAACGCGAGCTGCAGCGGCTGATCGACCGCGCACACGAGACGGGCTGCGTCGTCACCCGTGGGCTCGGTCCGCGGTACCTGCACTCGACCGGTCAGCTGCACAAGGGCGGCCCCCCGACGGGGCTCTTCGTGCAGGTCGTCGACGACTACGGCGACGAGATCCCGATTCCGAATGAGTCGTTCGGCTTCGGGCGCCTCATCCGGGCGCAGGCCGAGGGCGACTTCCAGTCACTGAAGGAGCGCGGCCGCTCGATCGTGCGCGTCCGCCTCGGAGAGGAGGCGTAGGTGCAGCTCGGAATGATCGGCCTCGGCCGGATGGGCTCGGGCATGACCGAGCGCCTGCGCAAGGGCGGTCACGACGTCTGCTCGTACGATCCGAACGTCGAGGAACGCACGGCGACCTCGCTCGAGGAGCTCAAGTCGCAGCTCGCGGCACCGCGCGCGTTCTGGATGATGATCCCGGCCGGGAAGATCACGGAGGACACGTTCCACCGCCTGCTCGAGATCGCCGACAAGGGCGACACGATCGTCGACGGCGGGAACTCGAACTTCCGCGATTCGGTTCGGCGGTACGAGGAGGCGAAGGAGCACGGCATCCACTTCGTCGACGTCGGCGTGTCCGGCGGCATCTGGGGGCTCGAAGTCGGCTTCTGTCTGATGGCAGGCGGCGACGAGGAGCCGGTGTCGCGCCTCGAGCCGGTGTTGGAGACGCTCGCTCCGGAGGACGGGTATGCGCACGTCGGCGCCTCCGGCGCCGGCCACTTCGTGAAGATGATCCACAACGGGATCGAGTACGGGCTGATGCAGGCCTACGCCGAGGGCTTCGAGGTGATGCGCGCGTCGAAGGAGTACGACCTCGACCTCTACGAGATCGCCGGCATCTGGCGTTACGGGTCCGTCGTGCGATCGTGGCTGCTCGAGCTCCTCTACGCCGCGTTCGAGAAGGAGGGCCACCGGCTCGAGGCGATCGAGGGATACGTCGAGGACTCGGGGGAGGGGCGCTGGACGATCGCCGAGGCGATCGGCGAGGACGTGCCGGTTCCCGTGATCAGCGCCGCGTTGTACGCACGCTTCGCGTCGCGTCAGACCGAGGGCTCGTTCGCAGCGAAGGTCACGGCCGCGCTGCGGAACCAGTTCGGCGGGCACGCGGTCCATGCCGTCGAGCAGGCAAAGGCCTCGCCGGACCCGCGGTAACGCCCCATGGCCGCGACGACCGCCCCGCACGAGAACCCGCTGCTCGAAGGCCTGCAACTTCGCCGGACACCGGATCCGTGCGCGCTCGTCATCTTCGGCGCGTCCGGCGACCTGACGCAGAAGAAGCTGTTCCCGGCGCTGTACTCGCTCGCCTTCCGCAGCCTGCTTCCCGAGCGGTTCGCGGTTGTCGGCGTCGCGCGGACGGAGGAGACGGACGACGACTTCAAAGCGCGCATGAAGCAAGCGGTGCAGGACCACGGGCGCGACGAGTTTCGTGACGACGTGTGGGACAAGCTCGCGGACGGCATGCGGTACGTGGCGACGGACTTCGCGGACCCGAGCGGTGAGAACCATGTCGCCGACGTGCTGAACGAGCTCGACGAGGAGCGGAAGCTCGAGGGCAACCGCGTCTACTACCTCGCGATTCCGCCGGCCGTGTTCGCAACCGTCGTCGACGCGCTCGGCGAGCGTCGCTCGACGAAGGGCTGGACGCGGCTGATCGTCGAAAAGCCGTTCGGCCACGACCTCGAGTCGGCGGAGCAGCTGAACGAGGCGATCCAGCATCACTTCACCGAGGACGAGGTCTTCAGGATCGACCACTACCTCGGCAAGGAGACGGTCCAGAACATGCTCGCGCTGAGGTTCGCGAACGGCATCTTCGAGCCGATCTGGAACCGGCAGTTCATCGACCACGTGCAGATCACGGTCGCCGAGTCGATCGGGATCGAGGCGCGCGCCGGCTACTACGAGGCGGCCGGCGCGGTTCGCGACATCTTCCAGAACCATCTCCTGCAGCTGCTCGCGATCACGGCGATGGAGCCGCCGATCGACTTCACGGCCGAATCGGTCCGCAACGAGAAGGTGAAGGTGCTGCGCTCGCTGCACACGCCCGGGCCAAAATCTGTCGTGCGGGGTCAGTACGGGCGCGGGTTCGTCGAAGGCGAAGAGGTGCGCGGGTACCGCGAAGAAGACGGGGTCGATCCGCAGTCGATGACCGACACGTTCGTCGCGGCGAAGCTCTACGTCGACAACTGGCGCTGGGCGGACACGCCGTTCTACGTGCGGATGGGCAAACGGCTCGCTCGCCGCGAGACGACGATCGCGATCCAGTTCAAGCGCGCGCCGCATCCGCCGTTCGAGGAGTCCGCCGGAGACGGCCTCCGGCCGAACGTCCTGCTCGTGCACATCCAGCCGGACGAGGGCGTGTCGCTTGCGATCGGCGCGAAGGTCCCCGGGCAGGGGATGACGATCCGCACGGTTCACATGGACTTCCTCTACGGCGGCGCGTTCCGCACCGGGATGCCGGAGGCGTACGAGCGGCTGATCCTCGACTGCATGCTCGGCGACGCGACGTTGTTCACGCGCACCGACGAGGTCGAGGAGCAATGGAAGCTCGTCGACGCGATCGTCGCCGCGTGGAAGCGCGACCGTCCGTCGTTCCCGAACTACGCCGCCGGAACGTGGGGCCCGACGTCGGCAGACGAGTTGCTGGACCGGGACGGGCGGAGCTGGCGACGCAACTGATGGCGTCCTCCGTCGCAGAGATCGAACGCGAGCTCGCTCAGATGCGCGGCGCCGAGACGGCGGGAGGCGCGTCGTACCAGCGCACGAGCGTGATGACGCACATCGCATGGGTTCCCGAGCCGTGGGTCGGCGCCGCCGAGAATGTGCTCGCCGGGTTGGCCGAGCGGCACCCGTCGCGGACGATCGTCTTGCTGCCGGAGGCGGACGCGGGGGATCAGCTGGATGCGGAGGTGGAGATCGACTGCTTCCCCGTCGGCGCGAATCGTTCGATCTGCACCGAGACGGTCCGCATACGTCTTCGCGGCGAGACGCTGCACGCGCCGGCAAGCGTCGTGCAACCGCTGTTGGTGTCCGACCTGCCGGTGTTCCTGCGCTGGCGCGGCGAGCCCGAGTGGGAATCCGAGCAATTTCGCCAGTTGATCGACGTTGCCGACCGCCTGATCGTGGACAGCACCGAGTGGGACGGCTTGCCGTCGCCGTACGCACGGCTCTGCGAGATCTTCGATCGTGTCGCCGTCTCCGACATCGCCTGGACGCGGACGAGCCGCTGGCGGTCGCAGCTTGCGTCGCTGTGGCCCGAGATCGAGGGCGTCCGGCAGTTGCGCGTCACCGGAACGCCGGCGCAGGCGCTCCTCCTCGCGGGCTGGCTACGCTCGCGGCTCGGCCACGACGTCGCGCTCGAGCACGAAGACTCCGACCGTCTCGTCGGCGTCGACGTCGACGGGAGCCCGACGCCGTTCCCGCCGGGAGCGGCTCCCGATCCTGCAGACCTCCTCTCAGAGCAGCTCGACCAGTTCTCGCGCGACCGCGTCTACGAGGAAGCGGTTCGCGCGGCGGCGCAAAGCTGACCGTTACAGTCGGCGCCGTGTCGGACTTCGCGCGCACGGTCAAGCCACTCATCGCCGACGTCCCCGGCTGGCTCACGGACGAGGAGGGTGAGGCGCTGTACGAGCTCGCGAAGCAGTGCAGCGGGCGCGGCGTGATCGTCGAGATCGGGTCGTGGAAGGGGAAGTCGACGATCTGCCTCGGGCTCGGGTCGCGCGCCGGGAACGACGTCCGCATCTACGCGGTCGACCCGCACGCCGACTACCGGTTCGGCGACTTCAAGGACAACGTCGAGCGGGCCGGGATCGCGGATCTCGTGACGCCGATTCCGTCGCTCTCGCAGTCGGCGGCGGCTGACTTCCACGAGCCGATCGAGCTGCTGTTCGTCGACGGTTCGCACGAAGAGGCACTCGTCCGCGAGGACTTCGACAAGTGGGTCCCGAAGGTCGTCGACGGCGGTTGGGTCGCGTTCCACGACACGACGTGGACGGCCGGCCCGCGGCGCGTCGTCGGAGAGCGCGTGTACCGCTCGCGCGAGTTCAAGGAGGTCCGCTTCGTCGTCGGCTCGACGACCGTTGCGCGCAAGGTCGCGCGCAACACGCTCGCCGACCGAGGCCGCGCGCGCTACGTCCTCGGCGTAAAAACGGCGTTCTGGCTCGGCTCGACCGCGGTGAAGAAACAGCGCCGGCTGCTGCCGGCCTCGGTGGAGCGTTTCGGCCGCCGTGTCCTCCGCGCGATCCAGTAGCCGCACCTTTCCGGCACACACTCGTTCCAGTTCAGCCGTCCCCTTCCGACAGGTCCCGGGTCAGACCCGGGCCGTGCGAGGTTCCGACACGTCCAGGAGCTGCATCCCGCAGCGGGAGCCGTTTCGCGGCGCGCGTCACCAGCCATGCGGGCCATGACCGCTCCCGGCACCCCGACATGCCCGAACCGCGCACGTCCCGGGTCAGACCCGGGCCGTGTTCGGGTGCGACATGTCTGAAGTGGGCCGAGCGGCCGTCGGTGGGCGCCCGAGCGGGCTTACTTGCCGCCGGGGACGACGCGGAACTTCGGCTTCGCGACGACGACCGGGGTGTTGTCGGACCACGCCATCTGGGCGGCGCCCGAGGGGATGAAGAGATCGATGCCGCGGATGCGGTAGTACCAGGTGCCGGGCTGCAGCGGGAGGGTCGTCTCGGTGGAGTACGTGTAGAGGTTGCCCACCGGCCGCCACGGATACGACGTCTTGCTCCACTGCACCTCGTACAGCTGTGCGCCGAGTGACGGCTTCCACGCGACGAGCGGTGCGCCGAAGAACGTCGGCTTGCGCGTGCTCGCGGGTGCGAGCCGCCCCTTCGGCGAGAGGCCCGACGAGTAGGGGACGGCGCCGCCCGTGTCCGGCTGCTGGCTCTCCTTGCCGAAGGTCGCGCTCCGCCCGGTTGCGCACGCGTCCTGCGGGATCTCGTCGTCCCAGTAGCCGATCGGCTTCGGAGGCGGCGGGCCGGTCGGCGGGGTCGTCGGCGGCGTCGCGGGGTTCGGGCTCGAGACGGCCGGCGTGAGGATCGACCACCGGACCGGGAGCACTGTCCAGTAGTACTCGCCCTCGGGCCAGTTGACGTCCCAGAGGTCGACTGCTCCGCCCATGGGCGTGATCGGCGGGATCTGCGTGCCGCTGCTCGACGAGCCGGACGAGGGCGCGCCGATCGTCGTCGGCGTGAACGTCGCCGGGGTGCCGAGCTCGTTCGGGGCGACCGCCGTGCCGTCGGCGCGATGGCCCGTATCCGGGCCGGGGGCGAGGTTCTGGCCACGCGCAACCGTCAGCACGTCCGTGTCAGTTGGCAGCTTCAGTCCGGTCGCCGTGAGGCGCGGCGCGTACGCCGGGCTTCCGACGGCGGGGCTCTCGAATACCTGGTTCAGGCAATCCTTGTCGGTGAACACCGCGACGCGATACAGCTCCGTCCGTCCGTAGCGGCCCGAATCGCCGTTCCACGAGAAGCCGGGCATCAGCTGGTGCGGGCTCGCCTCGGTCGTCGACGTCGTCGTGAGGTTCCCGAACGCACCGCCCGCGAACGCCGGGTTCGTCGAGGTAAACGCCGGTGACCACGGCCCGTACGAGACGGCCGGCAGGCCGTTCACCGTCTTGCCGTAGACCTGACGCACAGCTCGTACGCGCCATTGCACGGCGCCCATGAACGGAGCGGTCTGGTGGAACGTGTAGTACTCGCGCTCGTCCGCGACGTTTGTCGTCGTGTCGAACCAGTGGTTGAGCCCTTGGCCGTCGATGTTCAGGTTCAGGAACCAGACCTGGTACGACGTCGCGCCTTCGACCGGCGTCCAGCGGACGAGCCCGGCCGGCGCGCTCAGCTGACCCGGAACCGTCTGCCAGCGCACGTCGAAGCCGAACGGCGCGGTCCACGGCCCGACATGACCCTTCGCGTCGATCGCACGCACCCGTGCGTACAGCGAGTGTGGATTGCCCGTGATCCACGGAAGCGCGATCGGGACCGCCCCGACCGGTGTCGTCACGGTCGCGTCGTCCCAGATGAGGCCGCTTCCCCGGAACAGCGGGCTCGTCGAAAGGACGAGCTCGTACCGCTTCGCGCCGGCTGTCGGGCTCCATGCGAACGCGGGCGTCCGCGGGAACGATGTCGACGGCTCCTCGTCGGCGCGGAGCAGGAAGGCGTGGAAGTTCGCCGGGGCGCGGAGCGTCGCCGCGGCAGCCGCCGAACGCTGCGCGGCCTGGGCTGACCCGGCCAGCACGAGCACGGCAAGAACAACGGTAGCGAGACGAGCGAGCGGCATACCTCCCTGGTTTTCGGCAGCTACGAACCCGCAGGCGTCCCTCGAAGGAGGGACGAGACTGCGCGCCCGGCGGCGAGGACGAGCGCGTCGTCGCCGTGTTTCGCGACGATCTGCACCGACGCCGGAAGCCCGTCCTCTGCCGATCCGCATGGCACCGCGAGCGCCGGCCAGCCGAGCGCATTGAAGGGATACGTGAAGCGGATCATCCGCTCACGGAGCGCCGCGTCGCCGATCCCCGTCGCGGGCGCGACCATCGCGAGCGTCGGCGTCAGCAGCAGGTCGTAGCCGTCAAGCGCACGCTCCGCCGACACCCGGTACTCCTCGCGAGCGCGTGCAGCCGCGCGCGCGTCCGTCTCGCCGATCTCGAGGCACCGCTCGATCTTCACCGCGACGTCGTCGCCGTAGAGATCGCCGTTGTCGGCATAGAGGTCTCGATGGACGTCCGCCACCTCGCGCATGAACAGCGCATACGTGTCGCTCGTCTGCGGAAAGTCGAGCGCCTCCGCGTCGAACAGGCGGGCGACCGCCTGCACGCGCTCCGCGACCAGCGGGTCGGCGCGATCGGTCCACGCGACCGCCCAGCGGACGCCCGCCGGAAGCTCGGTCGATTCGAACCCCGGCGCGAGGGCCCGGAGCATCGCTTCGCACGCTTCGACCGTCGACGCCATCGGGCCGACGTGGTCGAAGCTCGCCGCCAGCGGAAAGCAGCCGTCGCTCGGCACGAGACCGTAGGTCGGCTTGAAGCCGACGATGC
>JBJMJS010000125.1:0-23443 GCA_045806225.1 Gaiellaceae bacterium | reverse complement strand
GCGTCCTTGATGATCTCGGCCTCGCGCGCGTGCTCCTTCGCGTTCAGGACGCTGTGGCGGACGCCTTCCCGCGTCAGCAGCTGCGAGAGGTACTCCGACGTCTCGACCGCGATCGTGCCGACGAGGACGGGCTGCCCCTTCTCGTAGCGCTCCTTGATGTCGTGGGCGACGGCCTTGAACTTGCCGTCCTTCGTCTTGAAGACGTAATCCTGCTCGTCGCGGCGCGCAACCGGGACGTTCGTCGGGATCTCGACGACGTTCAGGTTGTAGATCTCGACGAACTCCTTCTCCTCCGTCTTCGCCGTACCGGTCATGCCGGCGAGCTTCTCGTAGAGGCGGAAGTAGTTCTGCAGCGTGATCGTCGCGAGCGTGACGTTCTCCTCCTGGATCCGCACGCCTTCCTTGGCCTCGATCGCCTGGTGGAGTCCCTCCGACCAGCGGCGTCCTTCCATGATGCGGCCGGTGAACTCGTCGACGATCTTCACCTCGTCGTCCTGGATCACGTAGTCGACGTCGCGCTTGTAGAGCGCCTGCGCCTTGAGCGACTGAATCAGGTGGTTGACGAGCTGCGAGTTGCGCGGGTCGTAGAGGTTCTCGATCCGCAGCGCGCGCTCGAACTTCTCGACGCCCTTCTGCGTCGGCGCGATCGTCTTGTGCTTCTCGTCGTACTCGTAGTCCGCGTCGGGGTGCTCTCCCTTCTGCAGCGGATCGTGCGGGACGGCATTGAGCTGCTTTGCGACACGTGCGAAGTCGTAGTACAGCTGCGCGGCTGTCTCCGGCTCGCCCGAGATGATCAGAGGCGTCCGCGCCTCGTCGATCAGGATCGAGTCGACCTCGTCGACGATCGCGTACGAATGGCCGCGCTGGACGACGCCCTCGAGCGAGACGGCCATGTTGTCGCGGAGGTAGTCGAACCCGAACTCGGAGTTCGTCCCGTACGTGATGTCGGCCTCGTAGGCGGCCTTGCGGTCGGCCCACGGCATCATGTTCTCGATCGAGCCGACCCTCATTCCGAGGCGCTCGTAGACGCCGCGGTTCCACTCGGCGTCGCGCTGGGCGAGGTAGTCGTTGACGGTCACGAGGTGAACACCGGTCGCCGGGAGTGCGTTGAGGTAGAGCGAGAGGCTCGCGACGAACGTCTTCCCCTCCCCCGTCTTCATCTCGGAGACGTCGCCTTCGTGGAGGACGATGCCGCCCATCAGCTGCACGTCGAACATGCGCTGGTCCGACTCACGCAGACGCGCTTCCCGGACGGCGGCAAAAGCCTCGAACAGGAGCTCCTCGAGCGTCTCGCCGTTTTCGAGCCGCTGCCGGAACTCCGCGGTCTTGCCGCGGAGCTCGTCGTCGGACAGCGACCGGAAGTCGGGCTCGATCGAGGTGATGTACGCCGCCTGCTCGGCGATCCGCTTCATGCGGCGGCCCTCGCCGAAGCGGAGGGCTTTCTCGAACGCGCCGAACTGCTGAGCCATCGGGTCCTAGGGTAGCGCCTGGCCGCCGGCACACCTTACGGGCGTCCCTCGGTCGGGTGGGTCGCGCATGTTCGGAAAGTGTTTAGCGTAAGCCGAATCGGCAACGCGCCCGTCTAGGGTTCCGGGGGAACGCCGGGGGAAGCGCCGAGAGGAGCGAAATGCCGGTCTCAGACGACGTCGCGGCGCGGCGAGAGCTCCAGCCCCTTCCGGCGCCGGCCGCGTCGGTCGCCGCACCGGCACCCGCGCCTGCACCGCCGTGGCAGATCCGCGCTCTGGCCGCCGTGCGGTCGTCCGTTCGGGGCCGAGCGTGGATCGCGATCGCGGGCTGGTGGCTCGGGTCGCGTGCGGTCGTGATCGTGACGGCGATCGTCGTCCAGGCCGAGCGGTGGCCGCACGGCCGCTGGGTCGGGCCGCTCGTCGACCGCCCGCTCGCGCTCCTGACTGCCTGGGACGGTCGCTGGTACCGGATGGTCGCGTCCCGCGGATACCTGGCGATCCCGCGGCACCAGAGCGACACCGCCTTCTTCCCCCTGTATCCGGCGCTCCTTCGGCTCGGCCACGCTGTCGGCCTCTCCCTCAACGCGGCCGGTCTGATCATCGCGAACGCTGCGCTGCTCGTCGCGCTGGTCGCGCTCTACGAGCTGGTGCGGTGCTGGGCCGACGAGCGGACGGCACGGCGCGCTGCCGTGTACGCGGCGCTGTTCCCGATCGGCTACGTCTTCTCGATGGTCTACCCGGAAGCGCTGGTGCTGGCGGGTATGGCGATCGCCTCGCTCCTCGCGACGCGCGGACGCTGGGGTGGCGCTGCGATCGCGGCGGCGCTCGCCGCGCTGACGCGCCCCGAGGCACTGCTGCTCGTCCTGCCGCTCGGCGTGCTCGCCCTCCGTTCGTGGCCGGCGCTCGACGCGCGCCGCCGGTGGCGCGCCGCCACAGCGGTCCTCGCCGCGCCTGCCGCCGTCGCCGGCATCTGTGCGTACGAATGGCGGGCGTTCGGCGACCCCTTTGCGTTCAGCAGCGCGCAGCGCGCGTGGGGCCGCGCGTTCGAGCTCGGGGGCGTGGGCCGCGCCGTGCGCGAGCTCGCCGACTCTTTCGGCACAACGAACGTCTGGTTGCTCCGTGACGCGATCTTCTGCGTCCTCTACATCGCGCTGCTCGTCGCCGCGGCGCGTCTCGTCCCGCCGGCGTGGACGGTTGCGGCGGCGCTGATGGTCCTGCTGCCGATCTGGAGCGGATCGTTCACGTCGGACGCGCGGTTCGGCGTCGTCGCACCACCCATCTTCGTCGGGCTCGCACGCCTCGGCCGCAATCGGATCGCCGACATCGGTATCCGCGTCATCAGCGTCACGCTCCTCGTTGCCGCAACCGCGACGATCCTGTTGCGATGGCCGTGATCCGGCGTCTCATCCCGCTTGCCGCGGCCATCGCGACGGCCGCGGCGATCGCAGCGGCAGCGTTCGCGATGGTGTCGGCATTCCCGCAGCCGACGCGTGGCGATCGCACCGGCGTCCGGCTGCTGGACGTCCTCGAGACGCACCGTGGTGTCGGAAGCACGATCGCAGTCGCGGGGCGGTCGATCGTCGCTCGCTGTGAGCGCCTGTCACGCCGCCGAAGCCTCGTCTCGTTCAGCGACGGGAGCGCGCTCGTGCTCGCGGGCTCGCACATCCGCGCGGCGAAGCCGGCACGGCGCACGGCGCAACGGAGCGCAACACGCGATCTCGCGAACAGGCACGTCGACTCTCCGCTGCTTCGCGTCGCCCAGGCCGACCTCGCGGGCAGCTACAAGCTGTACGCGACCGAGCTGCGCATCCAGCTCGAGCGCGGGTCGCGGATCATCCGCGAGGAAACGACCTACAACGGCATCCCGGCGTACCAGGTCGAGCTCGGCTCCGCGCTTCCGCGTGCGTCGCTGATCGTCGACCGCGAGACGTTGCAGCCGCTCGCCGCGACGTTCGAGTCGGCCGCCCTCGACGGCAACGCGATCCTCGCTCCTCCGACGAGCTTCGCCGAGCGCTCGGCATGCTGAGATCCGCCCGGCCCGTGCTGGTCGTCGCGCTCGCTGCCGCGTCCCTCTCGCTCCCCGCTGCCGGCGCCGCGTCGCGCAGGGCCGACACGTACTTCAGCGCGGCAGAGAACGGAATCGCCCAGACGAAGGCGGCCTGGTGGAATCCCGCGGCGAACTGGTACGCCCAGCGACAGCACGTCCCGACGGACGGCCCACGGGACGTCGCGACGCTGTGGGACGTCTTCCCGCTGTTCGAGGCGGTCGACCTCGTCGCGATCGCCCGGCCGAACGCCAAGCGCCGGGCCGCGGTCGACGCGATCGCACGCGGTGCGGAGCGTTACTGGAACCCTGGCATCAAGCCCGTCGGCGCGTACTTCTATCTCCCGTTTCAGCGGCCGACGGCGACCGCGTTCTTCGACGACAACGGCTGGTGGGGGCTCGCGTTCTTCGACGCCTACACCGCGACGCACAACCGCCGCTATCTCACCGACGCGATCCGCGCCTATCGCACGATCGCGATCGCGGGGTGGGCGGGGAACATGGGCGGCGGCGTCTGGTGGGACACCGACCACACGCGGACGACGTCGGAGCCGCTCGCGGCCGAGATCCTGCTCGCCGCGGAGCTGTACGGCGCGACACATCAGCGTGCGTACCTGAACGAGAGCCTGAAACTGCTCGCGTGGGCGAACAAGCATTCATGGAATCGCACGCGCGGCCTCTACCAGCGCAACGCCACCGACGCGGTCGTCATGAACTACGTCGAAGGGATGATGATCGGCGCACACGCGACGCTCTGCCGCGTCCTGCACAAGAAGTCGTACTGCACCAAGGCCGAGAAGCTCGCGGCGGCGTCCGTCAAGGCGTTCCCGCCGAGTTACCACTGGGCGACCGAGACCGACGCGATCTACTACCGCTGGTTCCTGACGCTCTACGCGATCGACCGCAACCCGCGCTGGTACGCCCTTGCCGACAACTGGGCGAAGAAGGCACTCGCGAACGCGCGCGACACGAAGGGTCTGTTCACGAAGCGGTGGGACGGCACGACCGGGGACGCACGCCGCCTGCTCACGCCGGGCGGCACCCTGATGCTCCTCGCAGCGGTCGCGTCGGTTCCGGCGCCGCGCTGATCAGAGCGCGTCGACGCGGACCTCCCACGAGTCGCCGTCGATCCGCTGCGCGCGGGCGGCATACGACCGCCCCTGTTGTTCCCCGAGCGCCTCCAGCTCGGGAACCGAGCCGAAAGCGCGCTGCCCGTCGACGAGCAGCGTCCGCTCGCCTTCGTGCGCCGTCAGCTCGAGCTCGTCTCCCTGCGCCGCGAATTGCGCGACGTCGATGCGACGCGCCGCGACCGCCCAGAGCGACGCGGACTTTCGCACCGCCTGTGCGCGGTACGGACGCGACACCTCCAGCTCGACGGCGTCGGCGAGCGGCGCCAGCTCCGCGTCGCCGTCCTCCCGCTCGACCACAACCGTTCCGTCCGCGAGCGTGACGAACTCGACCGCATCGCCCTGGATCCCCTCGGCCTCGGTCGTGACGACCGCGTCCCACGTGCGGGGGCGCGACATGCCGTGAACGCCGACCTTGTCCCACGAAGGGCGCAGGGTCTCGACGTCCGGCGCGAGCATGCCCGCCTCCCGCGCGAGTCGCTGGTGCACCGGCTCGCGGCGGAACAGCCCCATGCGCTTAGGTCTGCGGCTCGATCAGTCCGTAGCCGCCGTCGCGCCGGCGGTAGATGACGTTGACATCGTCCGTCTCCTCGTTGCGGAAGACGAAGAAGTCGTGGCCGATCAACTCGAGCTGCAGGACCGCCTCCTCGGCGTTCATCGGCTTCACGCTGAACTGCTTCGACTTGACGATCTTCGCGCCGACCTCGTCGTCGATGTTCATTGAACCTCCGGGTGGAATGCCGTTTCCGCGCGCCGGGCGGCGGCTCCGCTTCGCGCGGTAGTGCTCGACCTGCCGCAGCAGCTTCTCGGTCAGCTGGTCGATCGACGCTTTCATATCCGTCGACGCCTCTCGCGCGCGGAGGGTCGGGCCCTTCGTCCAGACCGTGGCCTCCGCAACCTGGTTCTGCGAGATCGACGGGTTTTTCTCGACGCAGAGCTCGAGCTCCACCTGCGTCAACTCGTGCAGGTGGCGGTTCAGCTTCCCGAGCTTCTCTTCGGCGTAGCGACGGACCGACTCGCTGACCTCGAGATTCTTTCCCTTCACCTGAAGCCGCATCGCGTCTCCTGTTCTCGGGTCGGAGCTTGCGACATTACCGGACGCGAATCGCCCGGGCGAATGTCGCGACGGCCACGTCATGGGCGCCCGCGGAGCGCAATGCGGAGGCGGCCGCATTGGCGGTTGCCCCCGTCGTGTAGACGTCGTCGACCAGGAGGACTCGCCGGGGGATGCGACCCTTCCCAGCGAAGGCGCCGCGGACGTTTCGCCGCCTCGCAACGTGATCCAACCCGCGTTGGCGAGCGACCGGCCGCGTCCGGCCGAGGAGCTCGTCGAGCGGAAGCTCCCAGGAAACCGCGAGCGCCGCCGCGAGGCGCTCGGCGCTGTGATGCCCGCGCCGCAGCCGTCGGCTCTCGTCGGCGGGCACGAAGGTGACGAAATCGACGCATGGCCGTGGGAGAACAGCGACGACGATGCCGGCGGCCCAGCCGCCGAGCCGTCTGAGCCCGCGTTCCTTCCACGCAGTGACGACGTCACGCGCGGCGTCGTCGTACTCGACCGCCGCGCGCGCGCTCGAGAACGCGAGCCGTCGGCCGACGCATTCTCGACACCGCGCGACCGGCCACGCCGTCGGGGCGCCGCAACGCGCGCAGAGCGGTGCGCGGATGCGCCTCAGTGCGTCCGCGCACGCGGGACAGACGTGCACGCCGCTGCGCCCGCAGACGACGCAGCGCTGCGGCAGGAGCAGATCGACGACCACGTTCCGACGGTACGCCCGCGACGCGCGCGGAAGTGTGTCAGTTGTCGATCGCGTATTCGGAGCGCTCGGGCAATCCGTGCTCGCGTCGCAGCGCGTTGTCCGCCTCGAGCAACTGGTCGCGGTCGCCGATGTCGAGCCACGTGCCCTGGAACTCGTACCCGTAGACGGGCTCGCGATGCAGCAGCCACGCGACAAAGTTCCCCGGCTGATCCGGAGGATTCCCGGCGTCGATGTACTCGTCGAACCGAGGCACGTGCTGCCGGTGGTAGATGTACGTTGCGGTCGCCGCCAGGTCGCTCGCCGGATTCGGCGGCTTCTCGACGAACGAGATCAGGCGGCCGGTGTCGTCGAGCTCGACGACACCGTACTGCTTGACGAGCTCGGGATCCGGCACCCGGTACAACGCGACGGCGCTCGCAGCGCCTTTGTCGCGCCAGAACGCGACGTAGTCTCGGAGGCTGTAGTCGAACAGGTTGTCGCCGGCGATCACCATGAGGTCGTCGTCGATCCGTGCCCGGTCGATCGTCAGGCGGATGTCGCCGATCGCGCCGAGCCGGTCATCGTTCGACGTCGTGCCGTCGTTCACGATGTGAACGTCTGCCGCGTCTTCGGCCCAGCGCTCGAATTCCTGTGCATACCTCGCATTCGTCACGACGTAGGTCGCGTCGATCTCGTCGACCCTGTCGATGCGATCGCGAATCCAGTCCAGCATCGGCCGCCCGCCGACCGGCAGCAGCGGCTTCGGGAAGTTCTCGGTGAGCGGCCGGAGACGCGTCGCGTATCCGGCCGCCAGGATCAGCGCTTTCAGGTCCCCTCGTCCCAGGAGGCGAGGTACTTCGCCTGCTCCTCCGTCAGCTGGTCGATCGCGACGCCCATCGTGTCGAGCTTGAGCCGCGCGATCTCGCGGTCGATCTCCGCAGGAACGGGATAGACCTTCCGCTCGAGCTCGGCTGCGTGCTGGATCGCGAACTCGGCCGACAGCGCCTGGTTCGCGAACGACATGTCCATCACGAGCGCGGGATGGCCTTCGGCGGCCGAGAGGTTCACGAGGCGGCCGTCCGCGATCAGGTAGATCCGCCGTCCGTCCTCGAGCGTGAACTCGTCGACGAATGCGCGTGCCTCACGCGTGTCCTTCGCAAGCTGTCGAAGCGACGGGATGTCGATCTCGACGTTGAAGTGGCCGGTGTTGGCGAGGATCGCGCCGTCCTTCATCTTCTCCATGTGCTCGCGGCGGACGACGGACTTGTCGCCCGTCGCGGTGCAGAAGATGTCGCCGATCGGCGCCGCCTTCTCCATCGGGAGCACCTCGTAGCCGTCCATCACCGCCTCGAGCGCGCGCATCGGATCGGTTTCGGTGACGATCACGTGCGAGCCCAGTCCCTTCGCGCGCTGGGCCACGCCTCGCCCGACCCAGCCGTAGCCCGCGACGACGAACCGCTTGCCGGCGAGCAGCACGTTGGTCGCGCGGATGATCCCGTCGATCGTCGACTGGCCGGTGCCGTAGCGGTTGTCGAAGAGGTGCTTCGTGTCGGCGTCGTTGACCGCGATGACCGGGAAGCCGAGGGCGCCGTCGCGCTCGAGCGCCTTCAGGCGGATGACGCCCGTGGTCGTCTCCTCGGTCCCGGCGATGATGTCGCCGAGCTGCTCGCGGCGCGCGCTGTGCAGCACGCCGATCACGTCGGCGCCGTCGTCCATCGTCAGCTGCGGCTTGTGGTCGACCGCCGCCTCGATGTGCGAGTAGTACGTGTCGTTGTCTTCGCCCTTGATCGCGAAGACAGCGATGTCGTACTCGTCGACGAGCGCAGCCGCGACGTCGTCCTGCGTCGACAGCGGGTTCGACGCGCAGAGCACGACGTCGGCGCCACCCGCCTTGAGCGTGCGCGCCAGGTTCGCGGTCTCCGTCGTCACGTGCAGGCACGCCGAGATGCGGTAGCCGGCGAGCGGCTGCTCGCTCTCGAAGCGCTCGCGGATCGCAGCGAGCACCGGCATCTGCCGGTCGGCCCACTGGATCCTGCGAATCCCTTCCGGCGCGAGCGCCAGGTCTTTCACGTCATGCCGTTTCGTCGTAGCCATGAGTCCTCTCTGGTTGCTGTCTAGGCGGCGAGCAGCCGCTCGTGCTTGCGCTGTTCCCAATCGAGTGCGGCGATCTCGGTGCCGGCGAGCCAGGTGTCGACCGCGGCGCGGACCGCCGGGTCGCGCCGCAGCCGAGCCGCGAATGCGACGTCGGTGAGCTCGACGCCGAACCGGCGCCGCAGCTCCTGGAGCGAGCGCAGCTGGTTCAACTCGAGGATCCCGTAGAGCCTGTAGCCGCTGCCGCCGCGGGCGGGCACGACCAGGCCGGTGCGCTCGAGGTAGCGGAGCATTCGGGGCGACCAGCCCGTCCGGGCCGCCGCCTCCCCAACCGTCACGGGCTCCACGCGCGGCACCTTAACACATGCGTGTCAAGGCTCGCTCGTGCCCTCCCGCCCATAGACATCCTCGAGCCGGACGACATCGTCGAGGTGCGGCGTCGAGACCTCGACGATCGTCGTGTCGTCCAGGGCGGTGACGCGGTGGACCGTCCCCGGCCGGAACCGGAACGTCGCTCCGGGACCGACGACTTCCTCGTTCAGGATCGCAGCTCCGACCGCGCCGAGCTCGACCTTGGCACGACCCGCCTGGATCAGCCAGGACTCGTCCTTCTCACGGTGGAACTGGAGCGAGAGCGACTCCCCCGCTTTGACGAAGAGCACCTTCCCGACGTAGTCCTCCGCGTGAGCCCAGATCAGCTCGTGGCCCCACGGTTTGTCAACTCGGCGCGACTCGAATGCCCAGGCGTCCAGTCCTCCGAGGTTCGGCGAATCGACGCTCACCGGCGCGACTCTACGCCGTTTCGAGCGCGCGTTCCCTACGCCGTCGCGGCGTCGGCCGGACGGGGCGCGAACGCGTCTTCCGCCCGCTGGAGGTCCTTCGGAGTGTTGACCGTGATCCAGAGGCCCTCGTGCCGGAATGCGTACAGCTTCCCTTCCGCCGCCAGATCGGGGAACGTCGACTGCTCGTGGTCGCCACGCTCCGGAAGACGCGCGATCGCCTCGTCGTCGAGGACGTAGATGCCGGCGTTGACCCAGTGCGGAAGGCGCGGCGCCTCGCGGAAGCCCGTCACGCGGTCGTCGTCGGCGAGATCCACGACGCCGAACTGGGAGACGAGCGGCGCGACGACGATCGTCGCGGCCGCACCACGCGTCCGGTGCCCGTCGAGCATCGCGTCGAGGTCGACGTCGTGCAGCTCGTCGCCGTTCAGCGCGAACACGGGGCCGCGCTCCTCGCGCGCAGCCGCCGCGAGGCGCAACCCGCCGCCGCGCCCGAGCGGCTCCGTCTCAGGCGCGCAGACCACCTCGACGCCGAGGCCGTCCAGCTGCTCCGAGAAGACGAGCTCCTGGCCGGCGGCGCAGCTGATGATCACGCGCTGGACGCCCGCGCGCGCGAGCTGCGACACCTGGTGCGCCGCGATCGCGCGTCCGGCGACGGGGACGAGCGCCTTGGGCCGGCCGCGCGCCGCGTCCCCCAGGCGGGTCGCCTTTCCGCCGGCGAGGATGATCGCTTCCACTAGGACGCCGCGTCGGGGCGAACGACCGCGGCTCGGCCCTCGTCCGCGTTCGTGGACAGCGGGGCGGCCGGTTCGGCGATCTCGGGCAGCGTCTCGAACGGCGAGCCGCCGCGCCCGATCCCCTCGTATGCGAAGCCGGCGGCCCGCGTCTCCGCGGGATCGAGGAGGTTGCGCCCATCGATGATCAGCGCCCGCGCCATGGCGTCGCGGACGTCCGGGCTCGCCAACGCGCGCAGCTCGTCCCACTCGGTGACGATGACGGCCGCGTCGGCGCCGGTCACGGCTTCGAGCACCGTCTCGCAGAGCACCGCGCCCTTCAACAGCTCACCGGGCCGCGCGACCGGATCCCACGCGCGCACTTCCGCGCCTTCGGCCAGTAGCCGCGAAGCGAGCACGATCGACGGCGCTTCCCGCATGTCGTCCGTCCCGGCTTTGAACGCGAGCCCGAGCAGCGCGACCTTCTTGCCGCGGAGCCGGCCGAGGTGCTTCTGCAGCTTCTGGATCACGCGCCGCTTCTGCAGCTCGTTCACCTCGATCACCGCCGCGAGCAGCTGGAAGTGATACCCCGAGTTCGACGCGAGCTGCTTGAGCGCAAGCGAGTCCTTTGGGAAACAGTTGTGCGTCACGAGGCCGCCGGTCGTCACGAACGTGTGCAATCCAGGGACCTCGAGCGAGTAGACGGCACCCGAGAATGGCTTCGGCGCCGCCTCGGTGACGCGGACCCATGCCGTCGCGCGCTCGCGGCGATAGCCGGTGGGCGCGATCCGCTTCGTCTCGCTCAGCGCGGCCGAGATCCGAGCCCGGTCGCGCTCCGGGACGCAGTCGAGCAGCGCCGGCACCTGGTCTGCGCCAGAGACACGGATCCAGTAGGTATCGCACGTCGACTTCGCCCCTCGGCCGACGCGCAGCGAACCGACGATGTCAAGCTCCGAGAGGAGGCGAAGGAGTCCGTCGGCAAGGCGGCGGCTGACGGTTCCATACTCGAGCACGACGCTCGGCCCGCCGTTGACGAACGACCAGGAGCCGTCCCCGCGCCACATCCCGGCGAGCAGCGCGCGCTTATGCTGCGGCGGCGCGGACCAGATCGCGTCCGGGATCCGTTGCTCGTAGCAGTTTCGGCCGAGCCCCAGCTCGTCGAGCCAGAACGCGCTGAGGATCCGGGATGAGACGGAGACACACGTCGTCGTAGAACGCTGGCCGACCGTTGCCTTCACGCCGTTCGCCGCCCAGTACGCCCACACCTCCTCGACGAGGTCGTACTCGTCGCGGGGGTGAAACGACCACTGCAGACGCGAGCGCGAGCCGTCTGTCGTGCAGTGGCCTTCCGCGATGTAGAGACCGACGCTCCGCCAGAAGGCCTCGCTCGCTTGCAGCGTGGCGGGGACGTACGTGCCATTCCGACACGTCCCGAGCTTCGCGCCGGCGAGCGAGACGTCGGCTGCACGCGCTTCCGGCAGACGCAGCGCGCCGCACCTGACGATGTCGTGTGAGCGCGCCACCGCTCCGCGCGGGTGCATGAGCGTCGGCTGCAACCCCTTCGCGCCGATCACGTCGAGGGCGAGCGGTGGGGGCCGGACGATGATCTCGTCCTCGGAGAGTCCCGTCGCCAGCGCCGCTCCGAGAACGTCGAACCGTTGCTCGTCCTCGGACACTATGGGAGCCGCGAGCGGTAGCCAATCGCCGTCCGTCAGCTCTCCTGCGAGCTTCACGCCGTCGCGCGTGAGCCAGGGATGGTCGACCGTGCATCGAATGCGGCGGCCCATCTTCGTCCTCAGGTCGATGATCTCGCCGTCGATCTCACGACGCGTCAACGCTGCCACGGGGGCGAACAGGGTGCGTCGCGTCGCCGGGTCCCACGCAGCGACCTCGATCGCGTCGGCATCGTCCGTCTCCGCGTAGAGCCGCTCGAGCTCGACGAGGCGCGTGCGGCCGTTTACTCGGACGAGCACCGTCTCTTCACCCGTCAAGCACGACCCGCCGTAGCCAATGCCGGCGCGCAGGAAGTGTGGGCCGAGGCGGTGGTCGAGCCCGACACCGCGCGCGACCTCGGCGACGTCGGCGCCGACCGCTTCACAGACGTTCGCGATCTCGTTGATGAACGAGATTCGCGTCATCAGGAACGCGTTCGCGGCGAGCTTGATCATCTCCGCCGACGCGACGTCGGTGCGCACGATCGGCGCGTCGATGCCGCCGTACAGCGCTTCGACCGAGCGAGCGTCGACCTCGTGGAACGCGCCGATGACGATCCGGTCGGGATTGAGGAAATCGCGAACCGCGTGCCCCTCGGCAAGGAATTCGGGGTTCGACACGTAGCCGACGTTGTCGAGCCCGCGCGCCTCGAGCGCGGCGCGAACCTTCTCACCCGTTCCGACGGGAACGGTCGACTTCATCACGAGGGTCTGGCGGCGGTCGACGTTGGGAAGGTCGTCGAGCGCCGACCACACGAACGAGAGATCTGCGTCGCCGGAGTATGTCGGCGGCGTCTGGACGCAGATGAACAGGACGTCGGCCGCCGCAAGTTCGCCGGCGTCGAGCGTGTACCGGAGACGCTCGCGGTTGCGCTCGAGCACGTCCGGCAGGTCCGGCTCGTGGAAGGGCATCCGTCCCGCGGCGAGCGCGTCGATCCGGTCGGGCACGACGTCGCGCACAATCACGTCGTGGCCCAGTTCGGCAAAACAGCCACCGGTGACGAGACCGACCCAGCCGGCGCCGAGAATCCCGATCGTCCGCGAGTCCTCCATCGCGCGGAGGTTACCGGCCGACCGGCGCGAGACCTTTCGCGATCGCGATCATCGTCTCGTTCGAGAGCGTGTCGAGGATCGTGTTGATCACCCAGTACGTCGCGCCGTTCTCCTTCAGCACGACCATGTGGAGGTGCGGGCCGGAGAAATAGAAGTCGTAGTGCCTGCCGCGGATCGTCTGCGAGAAGTTCGGGTCAGCGAGGAGCGGCGCGTCGGGCCAGTCGGTCTCCTGGATGCCCCAGAACTCGTTGGCGCCGGTCTGGAACGTCAGCCTGACCGCCCGGTGATCGCGGACAGGGCGGTAGAGGCGGACCGGCGCGAGCGGCTCGGGCCGCGACGAGCGCTCGATCAGCCGCGGCACCTCGAGCTTGAACGGCACGCGCCGGCGCAGCGACCGGAGGTACGGCAGCGTTGCGGCCGCGTTCGGGACGACCGCAGCTGGCTGGCGCTGCGGCGTCTTGTCGACGGGCGCAGGTGCGAGTGTGCCGTGGAAGTTCGCGCCGACGACAACAGTCGTCATCGCGCCGTTCGCGAGCGACTGCAGTGCAGCCTGCGACGGGAGGAGCGGCTTCACGTCCGCGTCCCCGAAGAGGTTCGCGAGCTGCTGCGCGGCCGCGTGCGACCGCTTCTGCGTTGCGTCATAGAGGACGGTGGTGCGGAAGTAATCGGACGTCGGTGCGTTGACGGGCCGCCCGCTGGGCGGCAGGACGATCTTGTATCCGCGTTGGCCGAGCGCGTACGCCGCGTTGGCCGCGGATCCCTGGACGCCGTTTCCATTCAGCACGCTCACGCTGATGTGCGCCGGCCGCAGCGCGGACGTGCGACGGCGGATCCCGAGTGCGGCGTCGCGCGCCTTCGCCGGCGCGGCAACATCGGGCTGGACGAAGTCACGCACCGCGGCAGTGATGTTCGACGGGTCGGTGCTCAGCTCGGCGTAGCCCGTAAGACCTTCGATCCGCGACTGGAAGATGTGCCCGCCCTGCAGGTTCTGCGCGAAGTAGATGTAGTCCTTGAGCGTCTTCAGGTCGAGGGCCTTGTTGCCGCCGCGCCCGATGATGACGTTCTTCTCGATCGCGTCGACGATGTCGAGCAGCGTCTGCAGATCGAGTTGCGTCTTGATCTGTTGCTTCAGCGCCTTCAGGAACAGCTGCTGCCGCGCGACGCGGTACAGGTCGGAGTCGAAATGGCGGTAGCGGACGTACGCGAGCGCGTCGTAACCACGCAGGCGCTGGTACCCGGGCCACAGGTTGATCGCCGAGTATCCGCCGGGCCCCGTCTGGTTGTTGAAGTAGCGGTGATCGACGTCGACCCAGACGCCGCCGAGATGGTCGACGAGTTGCAAGAAGCCGCGGAAATTGACCGTCACGAAGTAGTTGATCGGGACGCCGGTCAGCGCGCGCACGGTGTCGACGCTGCCGACCGTGCCGCAGTCGGAGAACGCAGCGTTGATCCGGTCACGGACGTCCGCATGGCCCGGGCACTTGACCGTGACGATCAGGTCGCGCGGGAACGACAGCATCGAGAGCGAGTCCGTTCGCGGGTCCGCGCGGACGAGCATCAACGTGTCGGAGCGGCCCGTGTCCGCCGCCTCGCGGCCCCGGCGCTTGTCGGTCCCGATCACGAGCGCGGTCGTCGGTTGGCCGGGAATCGCGACGTCGAGCTCCTTCGCCGCCGCCTTGTCCTGCTTCGTCTTCGGCGCGACGGCCTCGACGAAGCGGTGCGCGCGAAGGTACGCGGCCCCCGCAGCGCCACCGGCGACGATCAGCGCCGCCAGCACCGTCCAGAGCGCGACGAGGCGGATGAGCGCGCCCGGGCCGCGCCGTGGCGGCTCCGGCTGGCGGTACCGCGTCATCGGCGCGCGCGGGCCCGGCGGCAGGATCGAACGGCCGTTGCCGTTCAGCGCGGCGCCCCGGCCGATTCCTCTCTTGAGCGTGGTCTTCATTCGGCCCGGAAACGACGCGGCGCCCGAGTCGGGCGCCAGCCGGCTGCAGGATAGCTCAGGGGCCGGTCAGGCCACGGCATCGACCGTCGTCCGCGCGAGCCATTGTGCGACCGCGAGAAGGCTGCCGTCGGCGTCCTGGACCCGGCGCTGCTCATCTGCGCCGCCGCCGCGCTCGCACAGCTCGGAGAGGCTCTCGAGCTCGGCCTCGCACCCCAGCCGGTCCGCGGCTTCGCGGCCCGTCTCGACCAGCTCGGCGACGGCCTCGCGGGCCGGCCGGGGGCGCCCGCTGCCGAGGTCGACGAGCTCCGCGTCGATCCCATACCGGGCGGCGCGCCACTTGTTCTCCGCGATCAACGTCCTCGGCTGGGGGCGCGGTGCATCATCGGCGAACGTCGCGGCGAGGCTCTGCACGAGCGCCGCGAGCGCACTCACGTTCTCGAGTCGGGTCTGGGCGTCGAACGCGCGCACCTCGACCGTTCCGAGCTTCGGGTGCGGCCGCACATCCCACCACAGGTACGTGTAGTCCTCGAAGAAGCCGACGGACGCGCCTCGCGCGACGAGCTCCTCGAACTCGGCGAAGGTCTCGAAACGAGGCGGCAGGCCGCTGCGGGGCATCGTCTCGAACACCTTGCTGCGCGTCGACGCCAGCCCCGTGTCGTGCGCCTGCCAGAACGGCGAATTCGCGGACAGCGCGAGCAGCTCGGGGACGTGTGTGCGAAGCGCGTTCGCGACCGCGACGGCGACGTCGGGTGACGGCATGCCGACGTGCACGTGGAGGCCGAAGATGGCGACGCGCTCGGCGACCCAGCGCAGCTCGTCGACGACGCCCTGGTAGCGCTCGGTCCCGGTGATCTCCTGGTGCTCCCACCGCGAGAACGGATGCGTCCCTGCGGACGCGATCAACGCGCCGTTCTGCGCAGCGGCGTCGTGGAGCAGCTGCCGGATCTCGCGCGCCTCGTCGATCGCCGAGCCGACACGATCGTGGACGCCGGTCGCGGTCTCCAACACGGACGTCATCAGCTCCTGCCGCACGCGGCCGTCCTCGGCGGCCGCCGCGACGTCGTCGAAGCGCGGCACGAGCTCGTAGCTCTCGGCCGAAAGCAGCTGGAACTCCTCCTCGATCCCGACCGTGAACGGCGCGCTCCGGCCGAAGGCGTGCTCCATCACGCGACCCTAGCCGCGGTGTCCTCGGGGCGTCCTGTTCCTCGTCTGCGGCTGGAGCGACTAGCGCGCGAGTCGCGTCGCGAGCCGAAGCGCGAGCGTCCGCTCGAGGCCGCTCGGCAGCGGTTGCAGCGGCGCGCCCGGCGACTGGAGGAACAGCGCTGCGTCGACGCGTCCCGCGCCGACGAGGATCACGTCCAGGTTCGCCGGAATGCGCAGGTTCTGGACGTCGTAGCGCACGCGCACGCGGAACGCCGCCGAGCGCTCGGCGAACCGCGGGAACGCGAGGCGTCCCCTCGACAGGACCGTGACCTTGATCGGCGAGCCCGCCGTCTTGAAGCCTTCGTCGAGACACGCCAGCATCGCGGGCCGGACCTCGAGGTTCCACGACGCCTCGGCATCGGCGGTCGTCCGATAGACGGACGAGGCGGAGGTGACGAATCCGCCGCCGCGCGTGTAGTCGGCGGACTTGTTCTCGCCGGTCTCGACGAGGTTCGACTCGTCCGGGTTGAACGACCTGCAGGTGCTCGAGTCGCTGTTCGCCTTCGTTGCCGTCCAGCCGCCACCGGGCAGGTCGGCCGCACGGATCGACACACGCCGCGCCCACGCCTGATCGGCGGCGTTGAACCGCTTCTGCGGGTCGTGCGGGTTCGCAGCGACGGCGGTCCCCGCAACCGCGAGCGAGGCGAGGACTGCGAGGACGAGGCGGCGCGTCACGCTGACGGTATCGGCGAGCCGGCCTGCACGCCCGTCCCCCGAACCGGTGTTGCGCCCGGCATAGCAATCCTGCTATGAATAGCACGATCGCTATGAGACTTCGTCCGCTCGCGGTTGGCGGCTTCCTGATCGTCGCGCTCTCGGCGCCGATCGCAACGATCGTCGCGCTCTCCGGAAACGTGCCCGCGATCCTGATCGCGATCGTCGCGTGGATCGGGCTCGGGGCGTATTGGCTCCGCGCGCCGGCGATTTGGAGCGACGTCGACCCCGGCCGCGCGCGCGCGGCGGTGCTCGGCGGCGAGGTGCTCGCGTTGTCGGCGTTCGCGCTCGGCTTCCTGGCCAACTACGCGATCTCGATCGATCACGAGTTGTGCGGAGGCGGCGCGGCACCGATCTTCGCGCTCGGGGTCGCGGCCGCCGTCTACGTCGGTGTCGGCGCCCTCGTCCTGCGTCGCGCCTCGCAGCTGCTCTGGCTGTGGCCGCTGCTCGTGTTCGGGCTGTGGGGGACGTCGCTCGTGATCCGCTTCGCGCTGCCCGGCGCGCACGGCTTCTGCGAGACGTGACCGCCTACGCAGGTGCGGCGACCGGCTCCGGGCGGTACGCGAGATTCGGCGCGAGCCAGCGTTCCGTTTCCTCGAGCGTCATCCCCTTGCGGCGGGCGTAGTCCGCGACCTGGTCGCGTCCGACGCGCCCGACCGAGAAATAGCGCGCGCGGGGATGCCCGAGGTAGATCCCGCTCACCGCGGCGGCGGGGCGCATCGCGAACGACTCCGTCAGGTCGAGGCCCGCACGCTCGGCGTCGAGGAGCGCGAACAGCTTGCGCTTCTCGGTGTGGTCCGGGCACGCGGGGTACCCGAACGCCGGCCGGATCCCGCGGAACCGCTCCGCGCGCAGGTCTTCCCCGGTCAGGTGCTCGTCGGGTGCGTACCACTCGATCCGCGCGCGATGGTGGAGGTACTCGGCGAAGGCCTCGGCGAGCCGGTCCGCGAGCGCCTTGACCATGATCGCGTTGTAGTCGTCGAGCTCGCGCTCGAACTCCGCGGCGAGCTCGTCCGCGCCATGCACGGCGACAGCGAACGCGCCGATGTGGTCGCCGTCCGGGCTGACGTAGTCGGAGAGGCTGCGGTTCGGCCGCGAGTCGCCGTACGCCGATTGCTGGCGCAGGAAGCAGAAGCGCGTCCCCTCGTCGAGGACGACGTCGTCGACGTCGGAGCGGGCGCCCCAGAACCCGTAGACCCCGCGCGGCTCGAGGTCGACGCGGTCGAGCAGCGCCAGGGCGTCGTCGTACAGCTCGCGCGCGGCGGGCTGGTCGAGGATCGCCGGGAACTTCCCTTTCAGCTCCCAGGCGTGGAAGAAGAACTGCCAGTCGATGTACTCGCGCAGCGTCTCGACGTCGACCGCGACGTCGCGGATGCCGGTGAACGGCGGGACCGCGAGATCGTCGAACGGGAGACGCTCCCTGTTCTCGCGCGCGCCCGCTAGCGGCAGAAGCGGCTTACGGTCGCGCTCGGCGTGCTGCGCACGGAGGCGCTCCTGGAGCTCGGCGTTGTCCTGCTGCAGCGTGACGCGCCGCGACGAATCGAGCAGGTCGCTGACGACGCCGACGACGCGTGAAGCGTCGATGACGTGCAGCGTCGGTGCCGAATATTCGGGCGCGATCTTCACCGCGGTGTGCTGCTTCGACGTCGTCGCACCGCCGATCAGCAGCGGCAGTTCGAACTGCCGCCGTTCCATCTCCTGAGCGACGTGCACCATCTCGTCGAGCGACGGCGTGATCAGCCCCGACAGGCCGACGATGTCGCAGCGCTCGGCCACCGCCGTCTCGAGGATCTTGTCGGCCGAGACCATGACGCCGAGGTCGAGGACCTCGTAGTTGTTGCAGCCGAGCACGACGCCGACGATGTTCTTGCCGATGTCGTGCACGTCGCCCTTGACGGTCGCGAGCACGACCTTGCCTTGTGTACGCCCCGACGCCTTCTCGTCTTCCATATACGGCTCGAGGTACGCCACGGCGCGCTTCATCGCGCGCGCGCTCTTCACGACCTGCGGCAGAAACATCTTGCCCGACCCGAACAGGTCGCCCACGATCTGCATTCCGTCCATCAACGGTCCTTCGATCACGTCGAGCGGGCGCGGAAGCTTCTGCCGCGCTTCTTCGGCGTCGGCTTCGATGAAATCCACGATCCCGTGCACGAGCGCGTGCGCGAGCCGCTCCTCGACCGGCGCCTCGCGCCACGCGAGGTCGCGTTCGCGCCTCGTCCCCTCGCCGCTGACTCGCGACGCGTACTCGACGAGGCGCTCGGTCGCGTCGGGCCGCCTGTTGAAAATCACGTCTTCAACGCGCTCGAGCAGCTCGGGTTCGATGTCCTGGTACACGGCAAGCTGGCCCGCGTTGACGATCCCGATGTCGAGGCCGGCGTTGATCGCGTGGTACAGGAAGGCTGCGTGCATCGCCTCGCGGACGGCGTCGTTGCCGCGGAACGCGAAGCTGAGGTTCGAGATGCCACCGCTGATCTTCGCGCCCGGACAGCGACGCTTGATCTCCGGCGTTGCCTCGAGGAACGCCTTCGCGTATTCGTTGTGCTCCTCGATCCCGGTCGCGACGGCGAGGACGTTCGGGTCGAAGATGACGTCTTCCGGCGCCCAGCCGTCGTCGACGAGCAGCCGGTACGCGCGCTCGCAGATCTCCACCTTGCGCGTTGCGGTGTCGGCCTGGCCCTGCTCGTCGAACGCCATCACGACGACGCCGGCGCCGTAGCGCTTGACGCGCCTCGCCTGCTCGAGGAACGCGGCCTCGCCTTCCTTGAGGGAGATCGAGTTGACGACGCCCTTGCCCTGCAGGCATTTCAGGCCGGCCTCGAGGACGGACCACTTCGAGCTGTCGACCATGATCGGGAGCCGCGCGACCTCGGGCTCGGTTGCGAGGTAGTTGAGGAAGGTCGTGATCGCCTGCTCCGACTCGAGCAGGTCGGCGTCCATGTTGACGTCGAGGATGTTCGCGCCGCCGCGGACTTGCTCGAGCGCGACCTCGATCGCGCCGCCGAAATCGCCGCCCTCCACGAGCCGCCGGAAGCGCGCCGACCCGGTGACGTTCGTGCGCTCCCCCACCATCACGAAGTTCGCGTCCTCGAAGATCTCGAACGGCTCGAGGCCGCTCAGCGCCGTCGTCACGCGCCGCTTCGGAACGAGGCGTGGCGCCTGACCGCGGATCGCATTCGAGATCGCGCTGACATGCTCGGGCGTCGTTCCGCAACAGCCGCCGACGACATTGGCGAGCCCGTCGCGGGCGAACTCGCCGAGGAAGCGGCTCGTGTCGGACGGCTGCTCGTCGTGGGCACCCATCTCGTTCGGGAGCCCGGCGTTCGGATGGCACGACACGTACGTCGGCGCGACGCGCGCGAGATCCTCGAGGAACGGCCGCATCTCGGTCGCGCCGAGCGCGCAGTTCACTCCGACGATGAACGGCTTCGCGTGCTCGACCGAGAGCCAGAAGGCCTCGACCGTCTGGCCGGACAGGTTCCGGCCGCTCTTGTCGATTGCCGTGAACGAGATCCACAGCGGCAACTGCGGCGCCTCGTCCTGCGCCGCAGCGATCGCAGCCTTGGCATTGAGCGTGTCGAAGATCGTCTCGATCAGCAGGAAGTCGACCCCTCCCTCTGCGAGTGCGCGGATCTGCTCGGCATACGCGTCGCGCACCTGATCGAACGTGTGCGTTCGGAACGCCGGCTCGTCGACGCGTGGGGACAGCGACAGCGTCACGTTCAGCGGGCCGACAGAGCCGGCGACGAATCCGCCGACCTCGTCCGCCGCGCGTCGCGCGAGTTGAGCGCCGGCCACGTTCATCTCGTAGACGTACGGCTCGAGCGCGTAGTCCGCCTGGCCGATCGAGGTCGCCGTGAACGTGTTCGTCGTCGCGATATCCGCACCCGCTGCGAAGTAGTCGCGATGGATGCGGGCGACGACTTCCGGCCGCGTCAGGTTGAGCAGGTCGGGATCGCCCGCGACGTCGCGCGGATGATCAGCGAACCGCTCCCCGCGGTACGCCTCCTCGCCGCGCACCTCGCGCTGGATCAGCACGCCCCAGGACCCGTCGAGCACCGCGATCCGGTCGGCGAGAAGTGCTTCCAGTCGTGTCCGCGCGTCCTGCACCATCGCTCCTTCTACCCAGCCTGCTTCCCTGGCCTAGAGAGGACGTGCGCGGGATGTGCACGCGGGCTCTTTAGGCGTTTGGTAACCCGGTCGCCAAGCTGCCGTTCAAAGCTCTCCGGGAGCGTCAGCGTACCAGAGGGTCGCGCCGTCTTCGGCCGCCGCCGCACGTAGGATCGTCGCGTGCGCCTGGTGCCGCCCGGGGTGACGTACCTGTTCTCGCGCGCGCGTTCCGCCGACGTCGCGTACCCGCGGACAGTCGCCGTCCGCGCGGTGCGCCTCTATCAGCGCGACCGCTGGCGCTGGTCGGTTCGGCGGCGACGCCGGTCGGTCGACGACATCCCGATCGACCGCCCGATCTTCGTCCTTGGCCTGGAGGGCGGCGGCACGACGCTCGTGACGCGGTGCCTCCTGCGCCACCCGGCCGTCGTGAGCATGGGCGGCAACTCGAGTTTCTGGGTCGCCACTGACGAGCTGGGATTCGTCCGCAACCGGATGGCGCGCCTTCCGCGGACCCTCTGGAGCGCGCAGGGCCGCACGGACATGGACGGGTCGCAATTCGGATCGAACCACGACTCCGCCTACGCGTCGCACGACCTCTTTCCGCACTACCGCAACACCGCAGACGACGCGACGCCGGAGGACGCAGCGGTGTTCAAGCGCGTGATCCGTGAGCACATCGACGTCTACGCGCGCGACCCGCAGAACGCGCGCTTCGTCGACAAGACGCACACGTACTCGCTGAAGGTCCCGTACCTCGAGGCGCTGCTCGACGGCTGCGACCCGTATTTCGTCCTCGTCGTCCGCAACCCTTACACGACGTGCTTCCGCGCCGTGCGCCGGAAGCCGCCGCAGTGGATCAGGGCGCCGGCATACGAGGAGCAGCTTCGGATCGCGGCGCAGCACTGGCGCGCGTCGTACTGCACCGCGCTGGAGGACGGTGCACGCAGTCCACGGTTCGGTGCAGTTCGGTTCGAGGACTTCGTCCGCGACCCCGCGGCGGTCGTGGAGGCGATCTGCGCGTTCACCGGCCTCGCGTACGACCCGGACCTCGTACCCGACCCGGCGCACCAGCGGCCGTTCGGCACGCTTCCGAGCGACACCAAGTGGTACCCGCTGCTCGACGACCCGTGGCGCGCGCGCGTGCCCGACGCAGACGCCGCGCTCATCGACGCCGAGTGCGGGGCACTCGCGCGTGCGCTCGGCTACGGGCGCGACGTCGATTTCGAGCCGCAGGTGCAGATGCTCGCACCGGCGAGGAACGCAGAGGCCGCGCCCGCCGGTTGACGACTCGCCGGCGTCAGCCGCGCCCCGCGACCGTCAGCTGGTTCTCGGCGTGGCGGATCCGCTGCTCGAGCTGCCAGCGGTCGGCGCTCGACTCGCCGCGATCGACCCGCTCGAGCTCGGCCTGCGCCTCCTCGAGCTGGCGCCGCGCGCGCGCGTCGTCCACATCCGCTGCGAGCACGGCGTCGTCGACGAGCGCAATCGCGCGGTCGAGCTGCACCTGGAAGAAACCCGGGCCCGTTGCGAACTCCCGCACGTCGTCGCTGTCGCGGTCGAGGTACACGCGCGTCGAGCCGGCCTTGAGCGTGGCGATCAGCGGCGCGTGCCGCGCGAGGACGCCGATCTCCCCGGCCTGGCCGGGAACGACGATCATCTCGGCCTCGCCTTCGTACGCCGGCCCTTCCGGCGTGACGAGCGAGACGTCGAATTTCTTGCCGGCCACGGCGCGCTAGACGGCGGCGGGCTCGGGCTCGCGCGCGTCCTCGCCGATCTCCGCGTCCTCGGCCTTCTCCTCGCGCGCGTCGCCGTCGCTCCCACCGGCGAGCTGCCGGCCCTTCTCGACCGCCATCTCGATCGGTCCGACCATGTAGAACGCCTGCTCCGGGAGCTCGTCGTGCTTGCCGTCGATGATCTCCTGGAAGCCCTTGATCGTGTCCTCGAGCTTGACGTACTGACCCGGCGTGCCCGTGAACTGCTCGGCGACGAAGTTCGGCTGCGAGAGGAACCGCTGAACCTTCCGCGCACGCGAGACAACGAGCTTGTCCTCGTCGGAGAGCTCGTCCATCCCCAGGATCGCGATGATGTCCTGCAGGTCCTTGTAGCGCTGCAGGATCTCCTGCACGCGCGTGGCGGTCTGGTAGTGCTCGTCGGAGATGATCCCCGGCTGCAGCGCGCGCGAGAACGAGTCGAGCGGGTCGACGGCGGGGTAGATCCCCTGCTCGACGAGCGTCCGCGTGAGCACGACCGACGAGTCGAGGTGCGCGAACGTGTTCGCAGGCGCCGGGTCGGTCAGGTCGTCGGCCGGCACGTAGATCGCCTGCACGGACGTGATCGAGCCGGTCGAGGTCGACGTGATCCGTTCCTGGAGCTGCCCCATCTCGGTCGCGAGCGTCGGCTGGTACCCGACGGCGCTCGGCATCCGGCCGAGCAGCGCCGACACCTCGGATCCTGCCTGCGTGAAGCGGAAGATGTTGTCGATGAAGAGGAGGACGTCGCGCCCCTCGTCACGGAAGAACTCGGCAAACGTGAGGCCGGTGAGGGCCACCCGCAAGCGCGCGCCGGGCGGCTCGTTCATCTGACCGAACGCCATGACGGTCTTCTCGATGACGCCCGACTCGGTCATCTCGTGGAGGAGGTCGTTGCCTTCACGCGACCGCTCGCCCACGCCCGCGAACACGGAGTCGCCGCCGTGCTCCTGCGCGACATTGCGGATGAGCTCCTGGATGTTGACTGTGTTGCCGACACCCGCGCCG
>JBJMJS010000124.1:0-11415 GCA_045806225.1 Gaiellaceae bacterium | reverse complement strand
GCGAGGTCGACGGAGACGCGGTCGAGCGCCTCGCGCTCGCGATCGACGCGGAGCTCACACGCGGTCTGGCACTGCGCGAGCGCGGGGCGAACGACAAGAAGACGTATCGCGTGCACAACAAGCTCGGTGAGCCCTGCTACGTATGCGGCACGCCGATCGCGCGCGTGGACTTCGAAGAGCACACGATCTACTACTGCCCCGAGTGCCAGACGGGTGGCCGCGTGCTGAAGGACCGCCGGCTGTCGCGCTTACTCCGCTAGAGCGCGTTCGATCAGCTCGGCCGCCTCGTGCACGCGTGCGAGCTCCGACGGCGACAGGCGCGACAGCAGACGCGCGAGATTTGCGACACGGCGCTCGCGGCCACGCCACATCACCCGCTCGCCCTTCGCGGTCGCCCGCAGCCGGCTGACGCGGCCGTCGTCGGGGTCCGCCTCGCGCCGGACGAGAGCGTCGGCCTCGAGCGCCTGCACGATCCGCGTCATGGTCGCGGGACGGACATGCTCGGCTGCGGCGAGCTCGCCGAGCGTTCTGGGGCCGCCGAAGACGAGCACGGACAGCGCCGAGAGCCGCGCCGCACTGAGGCCGCTCGCGGGGTCCTCACGGCGGACGTGCCGTAATGCGTGGATCGCGGCCGAGTGAAAACGGTCGGCAGCCTCGACGGTTGACAACGCTGAATCCATTTAGTTAGCCTAACTAAATAGTACAACGATGGGAGGACGACATGTCGCAACTGCTCGAAGCCCTCTATCGCGGCGACCGCGCCCAGGTCGACGAGTTGCTCGCCGCCGGCCCCGAGCTCGACATCTTCGAAGCCGCGGCGCTCGGCCGCGCCGACCGGCTGGACGAGTTGCTCGAGGAAGACGGCTCGCGCGCGAACGCGTTCGGCGACGATGGGTTCCATCCCCTCGGACTCGCCTGTTTCTTTGGCCATGTCGACGCAGCGCGCGTGTTGCTCGACCACGGCGCCGACGCGAACCTGCTGGCCCGCAACGAGCACATCCAGACCGCTGCGCTCCACGCCGCTGCGGCGTCGGATGCGACCGGCGCCGACGAATCGACACGGTACGAGCTCGTCAAGCTCGTGCTCGAGCACGGAGCCGATCCGAACCTCCCGCAGGGCGGCGGCTTCCGGGCGATCGACGCCGCGCGTCAGAACGGCGACAAGCGCGTCGAGCAACTCCTCCTCGACCACGGCGCCGAGGGCTGATCAGTCATCGGCCCTCGGCCTCCCACGCGTCGAGCAGCCCTTCGACATGGCGCCGTTGCTGCTCCGTGAACGGAACGTCGGCGAGCAGCCGGCGGACTTCGGCCGGATCGTCGTGCGCGACGGCGGCTTCCAGTCGCTCGCGCATCGGCAGCGGCTGCGCGAGCTGACGGCGCAACCAGCGCCGAAGGCTGACCTCCGCCGCCCGCGTCACTCCGGGAGACGAACGGCGATCGCGTCGCCCTCACGCGCGACCGAGCCGCCGAGCGCGGTCACCAGGGCCACCGCGACCGCGGCGCCGAGATCGCGCAGGTCTTCGCCGAGCAACACCGCGGAAGACGAGTCGGTCACGGGCGCGATCCGCACGATCGCGCCGTCCGCGCGCGCCGTCACCTCGTCCAGACCGCCGTGGCGAAGCGCGGCCTGCACGAGGGCGCTGACGCCGCGCTTTGTCGCGTCGACGTCGACGCGCACGGTGCCGCCCTCTCCGTCGACCCGTACCCGGTCCTCGCCGAGGTGGGCGGCAGCCGCTCGCGCGAGCTCGAGCGTGTCGACGGGTTGCAGATTCGGCTCGTAGCGCTCCGACTCGATTCGCGCGGCCAGGGACAGCTCGTCGAGCAGCTCCGCGAGCTGCCGGCCGGCGGCGTCGATCATCTCGACGTAGCGCTGTCTCGGCTCACCCAGATCGTCCATCCGCACGAGCGTCTGCGCGAAGCCGTGGATCGTCGCAAGCGGCGTGCGGAGGTCGTGGGCGGCGAGCGAGACGAGCCGCGCGAAAGTTGTCTCCTGCTGGGACAAAGGCGAGTGCTGACACTAACCTGTCGGCGTGAGCGAACCGCGCGAGCTCCTCGAGGACCTGCAGGCATCCCGGCCCGAGGTTCGCCTCGGCCTGTCGCGCGCGGGCGTGCGCGGCGTCAGCACCGCGATCCGCCTGCGGTGGGGGGACGCCGAGAAGCTGATCGCCGCCGAGATCGATTGCACGGTCGACCTTGATTCCGGCCAGAAGGGCGTGCACATGTCGCGCTTCCCCGAGCTGTTCGAAGAGGCGATCGAGGAGACCGTGATCGGCGAGGCCTTCCTCGTCGAGGACCTCGCGGAGCACATCGCGGCCACGGTCGTCGCACGGCAGGGGGCGTGTCGCGCCGAGGTACAGATCACCGCCAGATACCCCCTGGAGCGCCGCACGCCGGTCACCGACCTCGCGACGCAGGAGATGGTGGCGCTCGTCGGGATCGCGGCCGCGTCGGAGCGGTCGTCGCGGCGGATCGTCGGCGTCGAGGCGACGGGGATCAACGCGTGCCCCTGCGCGCAAGGGCTGGTGCGTAGCCGCGCATCCGACCGCCTCCTCGACGCAGGGTTCGACGAGCCCGACGTCGAGCGCATCCTCGAGCTGGTGCCGCTCGCGACGCACAACCAGCGCGGTCGCGGCACGCTGTACGTCGGGACGAGCGCGCGGCTCAACGCGGAGGATCTCGTCGGCATCGTCGAAAGCTCGATGTCCTCGCCGATCTACGAGCTTCTCAAGCGGCCCGACGAGCTGTTCGTCGTCGAGCACGCCCATCTGCAGCCCCGCTTCGTCGAGGACTCGGTTCGGATCGCATTGAAGTCCGTGCTCGAGCGCTATGGCAAGCTCGACGACGACGACTTCGTACTCGCTCGCCAGCTCAATTTCGAGACGATTCACAACCACGACGTGCTCGCGGAGCGATTCGGAACGGTCGGTGAGCTGCGCGCCGAGTTGCGCGGCGACGAGACGGCGGCGCAGCACACCGAGCTGCGCGCCTGGCTCGCAAGCGCCTAGTAGCAGCCGCCCTACTTCGCAGGCTCGGGGGTGTTGCGCGACCGAGAGCGGCGAAAGTGGAACCGGTTCTCCGTTCCGGCGCGCAGACGTGCGATGTTCGCGCGATGGAGCACGACGACCGCGACGGCGGCGAATGCCGCGAACGCGATCACCGGCCACGGCTCGCCGATGAGCGCGGCCGCCACGGGCAACGAGCACGCGCCCACCATCGACGCGAGCGACGCGTAACGGAACGCGAGGAAGCACAGGATCCAGACGCCGGCGCCGATTCCGCCGACGATCGGCGCAACGCCGAGGAACGCACCGCCGCAGGTCGCGACCATCTTCCCGCCGCGTTGCCAACGCAGGAAGAGCGGACGCCAGTGGCCCAGCATCGCAGCCGCGCCGGCGAGGACGCCGGCGAGGTGCGAGATGTAGACGGTCGCGAGCAGCGCGGGGACGAAGCCCTTCGCCGTGTCGACGAACACCACGGGCAAGCCGAGCGTGCGCCCGAAGACGCGCCACACGTTCGTGCCGCCGATGTTCCCGCTGCCCAGCGTCCGGATGTCGACGTGCTTCACGGCGCGGACGAGCCAGTATCCCGTCGGGATCGACCCGGCGAGATAGCCGGCGACTATTGCGGCCGCGGTGGCTACTTCTGGATCTGGTACTTCGACACCCAGTCGTTGACCGTGCGCCAGTCCAGGTTGTCGAAGAACGCGTTGATGTAGGAACCCCTGTCGGTCTGGTAGTCGAGGAAGTACGCGTGCTCGTACACGTCGAGCGCGATCAGCGGCGTCGCGTTCCAGATCGGGAACGTGTTCTGCGTGTCGCCGAGATAGTTGAAGAGCCGTCCCTCGTCCCAGTCGTACGCGGTCCAGGCCCAGCCGCGGCCTGCCATCGCGGTCGCCTTGAGGTCGGCCCGCCAGTCGGCTGCGGACCCGAAGTCGCGCTTGATCAGGTCGCCGATCAGGCTGTCGGGATCGCCCCCGCCGCCGCCGAGATGCTCGAAGTAGATCTCGTGGTTCTTGATCCCGCCGACCGCGAACGAGAGCTCGACCTTCAGCGCACGGATCTCGGAGTAGACCTGGTTCGCCGACGCCAGGTCGATGCCGTCGAGCTTCCCCAGGATCTCGTTCCGCTTGTTCACGTACCCCTCGTACAGCTTGTAGTGCGCCTCAACAGCCGCGCGCGAGATCCCGTCGAGCTCGAACAGCTCGGGCTTCAGCTCCCGTGCGCCGATCTCCTCGAACTGGAATGCGAGCGTCGCCACCTTCTCCCCTCTCGTGGACTGAACCGGCGCGCGGAGCATATCCTCGGCTTCGAGTCACGCGACCAAGGAGCGACGATGCCTCTCGAGCTACCACCGCTGCCGTACGACTACGACGCGCTGGAACCGCACATCGACGAACAGACGATGCGCGTCCACCACGACAAGCACCATCAGGCCTACGTTGACAATGCGAACAAGGCGCTCGCGGGGACGGAGTGGGCGGATCGGCCCGTCGAACAGATCCTCGGCGACCTCGAGCTGCTTCCCCCGGACAAACAAGCGCCGGTGCGAAACAACGCCGGCGGCCACGCGAACCACGCGCTCTTCTGGGAGATCATGTCGCCGGACGGCGGCGGCGATCCCTCCGGGTCGCTCGGTGCCGCGATCGAATCGACGTTCGGCGGCCTCGACGAGCTGAAGCGTCAGGTGAACGACGCAGGCGTCAAGCGCTTCGGCTCCGGCTGGACGTGGCTCGTGCACGACGGCACCGGCCTCGCCGTCCGCTCGACGGCGAACCAGGACTCACCGCTGCTCGACGGCGGCACGCCGCTCCTCGGCATCGACGTCTGGGAGCACGCGTACTACCTCAAGTACCAGAACCGCCGCCCCGACTACCTCGAAGCATGGTGGAACGTCGTCAACTGGAGCGCGGTCCAGAAGCAGTACGACAAGGCGGCCGGCGGCCGCTGACGAGCAAGGGGTGGAGGGAGCCGCGACGCCTCACGGCTCCCTCCGGTTCCGGCAAGAGCTAGCGCCGGACGACTGGCTGCGAGCCGCTCGCAGACTCGAGATACCCCGGTCCCACCTGGTCGGCGGGGATCGCGACGCGGACCGACCAGCGCCCGCGCGGAATGATGCGCCTGACCGAGGCGATCGAGACGAGGCGTCCCGACTTCGAGCCGAGCGTCAACCTCGCGATGTTGATCCACTGGTGGAACTGCGTGAAGCGCTGCACGTACACGAACTTGCCCGCGAAGGACGTGCTCGCCGTGACGTAGAAGTGCCAGTAGCCGCTCCGCGACGGCGAGGGGAGCTTCAGCATCGGCGCGACCTGCAGGACAACCGAGCTCTCCGAGCCCTTCCACTGCGCCTGGTACGTCGTGCCGATCTGCGGCGTCACGTTGAACGCGAACGCGCCGCCGGTCGTCGTCTGCAGCGTCGCGACCACCTGCTTCGTCGTCGCGCCGTATGGCTGCGCGACGAGCGTGACCGATTCGCCTGCGCGCTTGTTCGACACGGTGCCTGTGAGCGCGACCTGCGTCCCGTACTTCACGACGGGTGCCGAGGCCGCGAGCGCCACCTGCGGCGGCGCGCCCTTCACGGTGACAGTCCCTTTCAGCGTCGGGCGGAGACCGTCGTGGTAATGGAACGTCCCGCCGTGCCGGAAGGTGAACGTGTATGTCTTCCCGGGCCCGAGGATCGGCGAGGCGAACTGCCCCCCGTTCGCAACGACCTGGTGGTTGACCGTGTCGACGTTCCGCCAGGTGACGGCGTCGTCCTGGTTGATCGACGCGGTCGCCGGCGAGAAGCCGCCCTTCTTGATCTGGACGGTGACGGTCGCATTCGTCGCCGTGCTCGCCGAGCCGGCGAACGTCAGCGCGACGACCGAAATCACCGCCACTAGCAGCCTGCGCATTGTCGGAACCCCCTCCGCCCGCGTGGTTGGCTTGCACGAGATAAGACCCGACGGCAGGGTAAAAGGTTCGTAAGGGTTGTGTTCGCCTGCTATGACACGGCGATGGCGCAAACCGAGCGGACGGCGCATGCGTAGAGAACCAGAGGAAATGGGGCTCACACTCGCCTTCCCTGCGGCAGTCCCGCAGGCCACGGAGTCCGACGACCCGGCGGCCGAGCCCCTGCGGGCGGAGACGACCGACGGCGAGCTGATCCAGCGGGTCGGCCGCGGCGACGCAGGCGCCTTCGAGGTTCTGTATCGGCGATTCGCGCGCCCGGTGTTCGGGCTGGCGCTGCGACGTCTCGGCGATCGGATGCGGGCCGAGGACGCGGTCCAGGAGACGTTCGCGGCGATCTGGAGGTCCGCGCGCACGTACCGCTCGGATCGCGGCCCCGGCGCCCCGTGGCTCTACGCGGTCGCCCGGAACGCGATCGTCGACCGCGCGCGGCACAAGACCGACACGCCCGGCGAGATCCCCGACCTGGCGTCGGACGAGCCGGGGCCGGCCGACCGCGCCGAGGCCGGATACGTGTCGTGGCGCGTGCATCGCGCGCTCGAGGGCCTGCCGCGGAACGAGCGCGACGTGCTCGAGCTGGCGTACTGGGGCGGGCTTTCGCAGAGTGAGGTGGCGGAGTTCCTCGGGATTCCGCTGGGGACGGTCAAGACGCGCACACGCGCGGGGCTCGGCCGAATGGCCGACCTTCTGGAAGGAGAGCTTCGATGAGCAGCAGGCAGCGCACGCCGGATTTCGACGACCTGGTCGGCCGAGAGGTCTCGCCGGTCGAGCGCGCCCGGCTCCACGGCGTCCACGAGCTTCTCCTCCGCGCCGATCCCCCACCCGAGCTCTCGCCCGAGCTCGAGCAGGTCCCGTGGCCGGAGGAGGCGCTTGCGCCGCTCGGCCTGATCCGCATGCCCTCGCGCCGCGGCAAGCCTCGCCCGTGGCTCCTGTACGCGACTGCCGCGGCTGCCTGCCTGCTGATCGGATTCCTGATCGGCGGGCTCGGCGGTTCGAAGAACAGCTCGTTCGAGACGCAGCGCACCGTGAAGATGCACGGCGTCGGCAACGCCACGAACGCGGCAGCCGTGATCCAGGTCGGACGCGCCGGCGTGGACGGCAACTGGCCGATGGAGCTCAACGTCTCCGACCTGCCGCCCGCGCGGAACGGCGGGTACTACGACCTCTGGCTCTCGAAACACGGCAGGCCCGTCTTTCTCTGCGGCTCGTTCAACACGCGGGCCAATGCGGACACGGTCGTCCGCCTCAGCGCCGCCTACCCGCTGCACGACGGCGGGTTCGACGGCTGGATCGTCACGCAGCACGTCGGCGGAACGCCGGAGCGAAACGCTCCGCTCGTCATGTCGACCTAGCTAGGGCGCGACGCGGCCCGCGGCGACGAACGCCGCGTGTGTGACGGGCATCTGCTGCGCGAAGAACTGCTCGACGGCCTCGGCGTACCGCCTGATCTCGCGCTGCGCAGTCTCGGCCGCGCGGAGCGACACGAAGTTCATCAGCGCGCGGGCGTTGACCGTCCAGAAGAACTCGGTGTACGCGCCGACCGGCATCACGGCGCGCGCGAGCTCACGCGCGACGCCGGCTTCGACAAGCCTCTCGTAGGTTGCAAACGCGACCTCGTAGACCTCACGCAACTCGTCACGCGTGCGCTCGGCGAGGTCGCTGTCGACGGGCTCGAACGAATACGCGCCCGGCTTTCCGACCTGCGAGCGGACGTCTTCGGGATCGGGGACGTAGAAGTCGTCGGTTGCCTTCGCGTACCGCATGCTGAACTCGTTGAAGGAGCCAACGCGGTGACGGAACCACTCGCGCGCGACGAAGATCGGCGTGCGGACATGGAAGCGGAAGGCGTTGTGCTCGAAAGGCGTGCCGTGCCGGTCCCGCATCAGGAAACGGATCAGGCCCTCGTCGGACTCGTCCATCGTCTCCTTCCGCCGCGCGAAGCTCACGCGTGCTGCGTTCACGACCGAGAGGTCGCTCGCCATCGCGTCGTCGAGGCGGACGAACCCGTGGTCGAGGACACGGATCGCGTCCTCGGCTATGACTCTCTCCGTCGTGGCCACCTCGCCGGCGAGTGTAACGGGGGTGCATGTCGGCGCCTCCGGCTGGTCGTACCCGTCGTGGAAGCCCGGGTTCTACCCCGCGGGCACCGACGCCCGGGACTTCCTCGCGTTCTACGCGCAGCGCTTCGACACGGTCGAGTTGAACACGACCGGCTACCGCCTTCCGGCGGAGGAACAGTTCCGGCGGTGGGCCGACCAGGTGCCGGAGGGATTCACGTTCGCGCCGAAGCTGCCGGGCAACCGGGCGCGCACGGTCGGCGAGTTCTCCGCGCGTGCGCGAACGCTCGGCGAGCACCTCGGCCCGGTGCGCGTGCAGTTGATCAACGCGCGCGACGAGGGCATGCTCGAGCTGCTGCTGGGCTCGCTCGACCCGGACCTGCGGCTCGCGTTCGATCTCGGCCACGAGTCGTGGGACGGCGTCGAGCCGCGCCTCGCCGAGGCCGGCGCGGTCCGCGTCAACGACCTCGAGCACGAGGCGCCGTTCCGGTACCTGCGCTTTCGAGACCCTCCGTACTCCGACGACGACCTGGCGCGGTGGGCCGAGTGCGTGCGCGCGATCGACGTGCCGGTGTACGCATACTTCCGGCACGAGGAAAAGCCGACGGCGCCGACGTACGCGGCACGGTTCACCGAACTACTCGAGCGCTGAGCGCGCAGCGGCGTCGAAGCTCGTGAGCGGAATCGGCGCGAGCTCGCGAATGCGCGTGTCACGGACGGTCGTCTCGTTCTTCAACCCCTCGACGAGCGGCCGCGCGACGCCGGCCTTCACCGGTGTGACCAGGTGCAGCCAGAGCGACGAGAGGTACGGCGTGAGCACCGGGACCTCGACGATCAACGGACGCTTGCCGCGCAACCGGGCGATCCGCTCCATCATCTCGCGGTACGTCATGACCTCCGGCCCACCCACGTCGTAGGTCTCGCCCAACGCCGCCTCGACGCCGCCGACCTCGCCGAGGTAGGCGACGACGTCCGCCAGCGCGATCGGTTGCGTCGGCGTCGAGACCCAGCGCGGCGTGAGCATCGCCGGCAGCCGGTCGACGAGGGCGACGATCGTCTCGAACGCGGCGCTCCCCTTCCCGACCACCATCGCCGCGCGCAGTGTCGTCACGGGTACCGACGTGGATGCCAGGCGCTTTCCCGTCTCGCTGCGACTCCGGAGGTGTGGCGACAGATCCGACGCGTCGTCACCGAGACCGCCGAGGTAGACGAGCTGCCGCACGCCGGCACGCTCGGCCGCGCCGGCCGTGGTTGCCGCGGCGGTCAGGTCGCGTTCCTCGAAGTCGTCGCTCCCGAGCGAGTGCACGAGGTAGTACACGACCTCCGCGCCCTCGACCGCCGCGGCGACGGCGCCGGCATCTGTCGCGTCGGCCGCCGCCCACGTGATCCGACCCTCGTTCGGTCGGAGCCTTCGGGATACGGCAACGACGTCGTGGTCGCGCGCGAGACGCTCGACGAGTGGACGCCCGATCGTGCCCGTCGCGCCGAACACGACCACCTTCACCGGCCGGCCCCCGCCACGAGGCGCGCGAAGTAGCGACGGCTGATCGCGACGTGAATGCGGCTTTGCACGCGGTCGTAGAGCGCGCCCGTCCAGTCGGGCTCGCCCTCGCGCGCCGCCAGGCGCGGAAAGAAGCCGCGGATCGACGAACGGAGCCGAAGCCCTTCGCCGTCGATCTGCGCGAACGAGATCTCTCCTGCTCGGCGCCGTGCGAGGAAGCCGCCGAGGATCGGGTACGTGCAGCGCGCGAGCCCGGACGACGACTCGAGGCGAGGACGGTCGAACCGCAGCAGCACCGGACCGCCGAGCAGACGGAGCTCGGTCCGGCCGTCGCGCTCCCGCGCCCGGATGACATGGCGCGTCGAGTGCTCGACCTCCGCCCAGTACGCGCGGCCGAGACGCTCCGCGCCGTGTTCGTCGAATGGGACGACAGGGGCCCACAGTCCTGCTTCCTGTTCGGACTCGACGGCGCCGTCAGGGGTTTGTCGATGGCGGCTGCGCCATCCGTCCACGGGGCCAGGCTAGCGCCGGCGACTCAGTGCTGGCGGCAGAGCCTGTCGACGCCGATGATCGAGTCGAGCAGCGCGTTCTGCTGCTGCTCGTACGCGACGTCGGCGGCGTTGCCGCGGTCGAAGTCATGGAGCCCCGGGACGACGACGGTGACGTCGGGCGTGACGCCGGGGCCGTTGACCGTGAGCCGGTACTTCGCGCCGTTGCCCGGCCCGCGCGGTGTCGCCGGATAGCCCGCCGGATGCGGGTAGCCCTTCGTCGGGTTGAACGGGTAGAAGCCGTAACAGAAAATGCCCGTCGGGTTGTGCGACACGAACGAGTTCTCGCGGCGCCACCCCTGGCCGTACCGCGAGTTGAACGTGTCGAGGTACACGAGGCGCCCGTAGCCGTCGGTCGGCGCGCCGACGCGTGTCGTTCCGAAGCCGTAGACCGGATGGCCCGCGTACGTGAGCCGGCCGAAGAGATCGTGGAAGCGCCCTCCGTAGATCCAGTCCGTCCACACCTCGAGTCGCGCGAGCGGGCCGCGCCAGTGCGAGAGGTGCAGCTCCCACGCGCGCTGGACCGGAAGCCACGCCGTCATGCCGAGGTCGGGAAGCGGCGTCTGCCAGCTCTGCAACGCCCAGTAGCTGCCGTCGGGCGCGCGGCATGCGGTCACGAGGAACGGGATCGCAGGGCCGTCGTAGGGACGGCATCCATTCCGGAACGTCTGCCACGCACCGCCGGAGTAGTTCTTTCGGAAGCGAACCTGCGGCTTCCCCGAGCTCGGCCGGCGCGCGCCGAGCGCGCCCCACGCGAGCACGTGCCACGTCCGCCCCCGTGCGCGGTAGGTCACGAGCGCCTCGCCCTGAGCGTCGGCCGCAAGGTGGACGCTCGTCGCATCCCGGTCGATCAGCTGCGAGGCGGCGGCCGGCCCCGCGAGCGCGGCGATGACGGCGGTAACCGACGCGGCGGCGGCAACGGCGAGGCGGCGCACGTCCACGGAATCGGTCTTTCAAGCCATATCTCATTCACCCGAACGAGGGACATCGCCGCTACCCTGCGGCCGCCGTGCGCCGCCTCACGCTGATCGCGCTCGCAGTCGCGCTCGTCGCGCCGACCGCGGCATCCGCCTCGGACCGGCTCGACGTCGATGCGACCCACGTCCGGCTCGCCGTCAGCAAGCGCGGGATCGCACTCGTGACGTACCGCGCACGCGGGCGGACGGTGCACGCGCTCGTGTGGGGCGCGAAGAACGCGCTGCCGCCGAGCCAGACCGTCCCGCAGGTTCGCTTCCGCATCGACTGGACCGGTGGCTGGGCCGCGTTCCACCACCACCTGATCTGGAAGGGGTTCCGCAACGTCTGCCGCCCGTACGACGGGCCGCAGCTCGCGTGGTTCGTCACGGCGTGCAAGGCGCCGG
>JBJMJS010000123.1:0-21170 GCA_045806225.1 Gaiellaceae bacterium | reverse complement strand
GATCGCGGCGGCGGCGATGGACCACGTCCGGCACGAGTTGCGCCCCGGCATGAAGGAGAGCGAGGCCGCGGCTCTCTGGGAGAGCTACGTCCACGGGGCCGGGACGGGGTGGGAGGGAAAGGTCGAGCTGGCGCGCGGCTACTCGCTCGTGTGGTCCGGTTCCGGTATCCGCACCTTCACCGCGACGGCCGACCGGCCGGTGCAGGAGCACGAGCCGACGCTCTTCGAGATCTGGGTGTGCGCCGACGGTTACTGGTGCGACCACACGAAGAACGTCAGCCCCGGCGAGCTGGCACTCGACTACGTGGAGCTCGAGCGCCGGCTGATGGAGGTCTACTCCGCCGTCGTCGAATGGTGCGCGCCCGGAAGGAGCTTCGCCGAGCTGGACACGCGCGTCCGCCGCGGCCTCGCCGACGCCGGGTATCCCGGGCAGCCGAGCCACCCGATCTGCCACGGCGTCGGCGCCCGCGCCCACGAGCCGCCCTACGCGCACCAGGCCGGCGGCGGCACGATCGAGGAGGGAATGGTCCTTGCGATCGAGCCCGGCGTCTACTGGGAAGGTGGCGGCGGATTGCGGGTGGAGGACAACTTCCTGATCACGGAGCGCGGCGCCGAAAAGCTTTCGCCCTTCCCCGACGGGGTCGTCGTCGGATGAGCGGCGGCGAGTTCTGGACGGGCGGCCTGAACGAAGGGTTCGCCTTCGACGCGCAGGTCGGGTTCTACGACACGACGCTTCGAGACGGCGAGCAGACGGTCGGCGTCGTCCTGTCGCCGGAGGAGAAGCTCGAGCTCGCGCACGGTCTCGACGAGCTCGGCATCGAGCGGATCGAGGCGGGATTCCCGCGCGTGTCCGCCGACGACTGGCGCGCAGTCGAGCTGATCTCGAAGGCGGGCCTCCGCGCCGAGGTCTGGGGATTCTCGCGGGCCGTTCGCGCAGATGTCGAAGCGCTCGTCGAGCTCGAGGTTCGCGCGAGCGTGATCGAGTCGCCGATCTCCGACCTCAAGCTCGCTGCGCTCGGCGTTGGCCGCGAGCAGATGCTCGAGCGCATCACCGGCGCGATTGCTTCTGCCGTCGAGCACGACATCCGTGTCGCGTTCTTCGGGGTCGACTCGACACGTGCCGAGCCGGAGTACTACGCGCAGGTCTACCGCGCTGCGGTCGAGGCAGGCGCGCAAGAGCTGGTCGTCGTCGACACGATCGGGATCGCGACGCCCGAAGCGGCTGCGTTCCTTGTCAAGCAAACGCAGGACTGGGTAGGGCCGGGAATCCCGATCCACTGGCACGGCCACAACGACTTCGGGCTCGCCACCGCCGCTGCGGTCGCCGCTGCGCGGAGCGGCGCCCGTTGGATTCACGGGACGATCAACGGCATGGGCGAACGCGCAGGGAACGCCAACCTCGGTGAGATAGCGCTCGCGCTGCGCGGCCTGTACGGCGTCCACACCGATCTACGGCTCGACCGGCTGCGTGCGTTTTCCGAGCGCGTCCGCGGACTGTCGGGATACGAGCTCGAGCCGTACAAACCGCTTGTCGGCGACAACCTGTTCACGCGCGAATCCGGCGCCGTCGCGAGTCAGTTCCACGACCCGCCGGCGATCGAGCCGTATGCGTCGACCGTCGTCGGCGCCGAGCGACGGATCGTGCTCGGCAAGAAGAGCGGCATCGACTCGATCAGGATCAAAGCGGAGGAGCTCGGGCTCGTTCTGGACGACGACGCGCAACGCGCGTTGCTCGCGCGGGTGAAGGAGCTCGGCACGAGCAAGCGAGGACTTGTGACCGACCAGGAATTCCTGGACCTCGCCGGTGGCTAGCAGCTACGACGCCGTGATCGTCGGCAGCGGGATCAACTCACTCGCCGCCGGAGCGCTTCTCGCCCGCGGCGGCTGGAGCGTTTGCGTCCTCGAAGCGAACGACGAGCTCGGCGGCGCGATCAAGACTTCGGAGCTCACCGAGCCGGGATTCGTCCACGACGTGTTCAGCGCGTGGCATCCCCTCTGGGTCGGCGGGGCGGCCCATGCGGAGCTCGGCGAGGCTCTCGGCGCCCACGGGCTCGAGTATCTGAACACCGAGCATCCGACCGGGACGCTGTACCCCGACGGCGTCGCCGCGTTCCTCACCACCAACACCGACGGGAACGCGGCCGAGCTCGACCGGCACGCCGACGGCGACGGCGCTGCATGGCGGCAGGTCGTGGCCGGCTTCATGCCGAACTCCGACCTCGCCTTCGGCGTCCTCGGCACCGAGTTGTGGTCGCCCGCCGGGGCCGCGCTCGCCCTGAAGGCGTACCGCCGGCTCGGCCGGCGCGGGCTCGCCGAGTTCGGCGGCGGCGTCGTCCAATCGTCACGCGATTGGCTGACCGAGACGTTCGCCTCCGAACGTGTGCACGGCTTGCTTGCCCCGTGGGTGCTGCACACCGGTCTCGGCCCGGATTCGGCGACGTCCGGATTCATGACGACGGTGATCGCGGTCGCGATCGAGCTCGGCGGGATGCCGATCCCGCGCGGTGGCGGCGCACGGCTCGTCGACGCGCTCGCGGCACTGATCCGCGCACACGGCGGAACGCTCGAGACCGGCCGGGAGGTCGACCGGGTCACGGCCATGGGCGGACGCGCGAGCGGCGTCGAGACGACGGACGGCGAACACATTGCCGCCGCGCGTGCCGTCCTCTGCAACGTCACGCCGACGCAGCTCTACGGCCGGTTGCTGCGCGACACCGGCGTACCGCATTCCGTCGACTCGGCCGCGCGCCGGTTTCGGTTCGGCCGCTCGGAGATGCAGATCCATTTCGCGCTCGACCGACCGCCGGCGTGGGACGGTGACGAGCGGCTCGCGCGAACCGCGCTCCTGCACCTGACGCCCGGCCTCGACGGCGTCTCCCGTGCAGTGAACGAAGCGGAACGCGGGCTGCTGCCGGCGGAGGCGACCGTCGTGGTCGGCCAGCCGCTGACAATCGACGAGACGCGAGCGCCAGACGGCAAGTCGATCCTCTGGGTCCAGCTCCAGGAGCTTCCGTGGCACGTGAAGGGCGATGCGGCGGAAGAGATCGACACCGGCAACGGACGGTGGACGCCCGAGCTGCGCGAGCGGTACGCGGATCGCATCCAACGGCGGATCGCAGCGCACGTCCCGGAGTTCGACAGCTCGATCCGCGCGCGGGTCGCCCTCTCACCGGCCGATCTCGAGGCGGCGAATCCGAACCTCGCACACGGCGATCCCTACGGCGGGTCGCTCGCGCTCGACCAGAACTTCCTCTGGCGGCCGTTTGCGGCGCAGCCGGGCCATCGCACACCGATCGACGGTGTCTTCCACATCGGCGCGAGCACGTGGCCGGGGCCCGGCCTCGGCGCCGGGTCCGGAACGCTCGTCGCGCACGACCTCCTCCGGCCACCGGCTGCGCGCCGTGCGCTGACGAAGGTCAAACGGCTCGCGACGGTTCGCCGTTGACACGGCGCCCGGAACGAGAGATAAAAGACCTGCAAACCGGCGGCTTTCCCTTCGAAAGGAACGTGATGCAGTTCAGCATCTACTCCGAGCTACAAAGCTGGCCCGGGAAATCGCAGAAGCAGGTCTACGACGAGGCGCTCGCACAGTGCGTGAACGCGGACCGTCTCGGCTACGACGCGTACGCGATCATCGAGCACTTCTTCTTCTCGAAGTTCGGCGCGTCTCCGAACCCGTTCGCGTTCTTCGCGAAGGCGTCCGAGCGGGCGCGGTCGATCAAGTTCCGGACGCTCGTGCACGTGCTGCCGTACCACAACCCCACGGTCCTCGCGTCTCAGATCGCAGCGTTCGACGTGCTCGTCGACGGCCGCTACGAGTTCGGTGTCGGACGCGGGCACGCGTGGATCGCGCACAAGGCGGGCGTGCCGGTCGAGGAGACGCGCGAACGGTACGACGAGTCGCTGAGCATCCTGCTCGACGCGCTCGACAAGGACCGCTTCTCGCACGACGGCACGTACTACAAGGTCGAGGACTCGCACATCGTCCCGCGGCCGGCGCGCGACCGGAAGTTCCGGATCTTCCTCGGCGGGACGAGCGACTCGACCTACGAGCTCGCGGGCGAGCGCGGGTATGCGATGGTCGTTCCGCCACTACTCCCGTACGAGGCGCTGCGCTCGCAGCTCGACATTTATCGGGAGTCGTGCGCGCGCCACGGCAACGAGCCCGACATCGTCTGGATCCACGCCGTCTACATCGACGAGGACCGCGACACCGCAAAGCGCGAAGCGGAGCAGATGATGCGCGGGTTCCTCAAGGGCAATGCGTCGGTGCTGCTCGAGCACCCGGACGAGCTCGCGCCGAAGGAGCGGCTTGCAGCCTCGGGCTACGGCTTCTACGCATCCGGGATCATGGAACAGCTCTCCGACATGCCATACGACGAGATGATCGAGAAGGACATCGTCTGGGTCGGCACAGCGCAGGACGTGATCGAGCGGATCGAAGCGGTGCGCGACGTCTGCGAAGGCCTGACCGAGGTGGCGATCACGGTGAACCCGGGCGGCGTGGAGCACTGGAAGTCGATCAAGGCGCAGGAGCTGTTTGCCGCGCACGTAATGCCGCACTTCAAGAGCGCCCAGACGAGAGACGCGGAGCCGGCGCTTGTCTGACTCCAAACCGGCGTTTTCGATCTCCCAGATCACGACGCTGAGCTCGAGCTTCGCCGACGACGTCGCGGTGTACCGCGCCGCGGAGGTCGACGCGATCGGGGTCTGGGAGCTCAAGCTCGCCGACGGCGGCGACGCCGAGGCGCTCGAGGTGCTCGAGGCAAGCGGCCTCGGCACTGCGGCTGCGGTGCCGGCGATCCCGTCGATCCTGCCCCTACCGCTGATGGACGGGCCTGTCGATCCGCAGGAGCGGATCGATGCGATCTGCGCATCGCTCGAGCGGCTCGCCCCGTTCCGGCCGTCCAGCGTCGTCTGCCTGACCGGTCCGGCGCAGTCGCTCTCGCTCGATCAGGCGCGCGCCGTCGTCGTCGACGGCCTCCGGACGATCGGCGAGGAGGCGGGACGCCTCGGCTTGCGGGTCGGGCTCGAGCCGATCAACAGGACCGGCGGCGACGACTGGACGTTCGTGTCGTCGATTCCGGACGCACTCGAGCTCGTCGACGCGGCCGGCGCGCCGGCGCTCGGAATCCAGTTCGACACGTGGCACCTATGGAACAGCGAGACGGTGCTGGACGACATCGAGCGGGAGTGCGGCAGGTTCGTCGGCGTCCACGTCGCCGATTGGCGCGAGCCGACGCGGAGCTGGGCTGACCGTGTCCTGCCCGGCGACGGCGTCGCCGACCTCCCCGCATTGCTAGGCGCGCTGGACAGCGCCGGTTGGAAGGGGTACTACGACCTGGAGATCTTCAGCGACAACGGGACCTTTGGGAATTCGTGGCCGGATTCCCTCTGGGAGGTTCCAGCGGCGGAGCTCGTCCGCCGCAGCACGGAGACGTTCGACCGTGCGTGGAGGGCGCGCACGGTGCATGAAGTCATCACGACCGGGAGGAGTGCAGATGAAGCGGGGTAGGTGGTTGGCCGCACTGATTGCCGTTGCGGCGGTCGCGTGTGCGGCCGTGGCAACCGCGACGTACGGCAGTACTGCGGCGAAGAAGCCGATCGTCATCGGCTGGGCATTCGACAGTAGCGGCGCGATGGCGCCGTTCGACAATCCGGCGCTCGCCGCCGCGAAGATCGAGATCGCGCACTGGAATGCGAAGGGTGGCGTGCTCGGCCACAAGCTCAAGCTGAATACCTGCGACACGCAGGGCAACAAGCCGGACATCGCAAAGGCGTGCGCCGTCAAGCTTCTCGGTCAGCACGCGAACGTCATGTTCACGACGTGCGACGTCGATCTCGCGGCGCCGGTCGTGCAGGAGGCGATCAACCGCGGCAAGCTCGCCGTTGCGTCCTGCATCGGAACCGACCAGATGGGCCCGAAGCGATTCGGGCAGAAGGGACGGCTCGCGTTCACGTTCGGGAACGTCGCGCAGGACGAAGGGTCCGCGATGGCCGACTACGCGTGGAAGCGCGGTTGGCGGAAGGCGGCGCTTGCGACCGACACGGTCATCGTCTACTTCAAGAACGTCGTCCAGGCATTCCAGGCACGCTGGAAGCAGCTCGGCGGCAAGGTCGTCGCGAGCGAGACATACCAGTCGCTCGGCGGGAACAACGTCCAGAACGTCGTCACGCGGTTGAACGGCGTGAAGGCGGATGTCGTCGTAACCTCGACCGCCGGTGCGTTCGGTGCGCTGTCGACGCTGATCTCCGGTCTGCGGTCGCTCGGCGACAACACCGCCGTGATCAACTCGTGGGCTGGTGACGGCACGTACTGGCTCCCGAAGAGCCCGAAGGTGACGAACTACTACTTCCTCACCTACGCGTCGGTCTTCGGCGACGACCCGAGCAGGGCGGTCAACGCGCTCGCGAAGCAGATCCATGCCGGCACGGGCGGCTTCATCACCGGCCCGGCCGCCGTCGACGGTGTCGTGACGGCGATCAGGCGCGCGCACGGCTCGACCAACGGACTCGTCCTCGCGAAGACGATGGAGAAGTTCCGCAAGGTGCCGACGATCTCGGGGCTCGTCAGCTTCTCGAAGAACCTCCACTCGGTCTTCGGCCGGAGATACCGGGTGGTGCGGATCCAGGACAACGTCCCGAAGGTCGTCGGAACGATCGTCGCGAAGCGAGTCGTGAAGATCTGACGCGAGAGCGTTGTCCGACGAGAAGCTCAACGGCGACTCGCGGAGGCCCGGGGGAACGCTCCGGGCCTCCGCCGTTTCGCGGTCGTTTGCCGGCGTGCATGCCCTCCGGGACGTCACGCTCGAGGTGGCGCGCGGCGAGATCGTCGGGCTGATCGGCCCGAACGGCGCCGGCAAGTCGACGCTCGTGAACGTCCTCAGCGGGTTCGACCGCCCGACGAGCGGCGCGGTCGAGCTCGAGGAGCGCGACGTGACCCGCTGGACGCCGCACCGGCGCGGACGGCGCGGCCTTGCCCGGACGTTCCAGCACTCGCACGCGTTCCGCTCGCTCTCCGTGCGCGAGAACGTCGAGGTGGCAGCACTCGGCGTCGGCGCCAGTGCCCGCGAGGCGCGCGCACGAGCCGAGAGTCTGCTCGAAGTTCTCGGCCTCGCCGGAGATGCGGACCGGCCTGCAGGCGTCCTCGCACACGGGGACGAACGCCGGCTCGGCGTCGCGCGTGCGCTCGCGACCGAGCCGCGGTTCGTGCTCCTCGACGAGCCGGCGGCCGGTCTGCCGGAAGCTGAGGTCCCCGGCTTCGCGGCGGTCGTGGGGTCCGTGCGCGACGACCACGGCGCCGGCGTCCTGCTGATCGACCACAACATGGCGCTCGTGATGTCGATCTGCGACCGCATTCACGTGCTCGACCAGGGACGGACACTCGCCGCGGGCACGCCTGCCGAGATCCGCGAGAACCTCGACGTCGCGTCGGCGTATCTCGGCGAGAGCGCGGTGGTCGAATGAGCGTGCCGCTGCTCGAGCTCGAGGACGTCGTCGTACGCCACGGCGCGGTCACGGCGGTCGACGGGCTGTCCCTGCACGTCGATCGCGGCGAGATCGTCGGCCTCATCGGCCCGAACGGCGCCGGAAAATCATCCACCCTCCACGCGATGATGGGAGCCGTTCGTCCCGCGGCGGGGCAGATTCGGCTCCAGACACGCTCGATCGCCGGCCGACGGCCGGAAGACATCGCACGGCTCGGCGTCGCGCTCGTGCCGGAGGGCCGGCGAATCTACGGTGAGCTCACGGTCGAGGAGAACCTGCGCCTCGGCCTCGCCGCTCGCCGCGGTCGAAGCGGTCTGGCGGACGACATCCGGCAGCTGTACGACCTCTTTCCCGTCGTCGAGGAAGCGCGCCGGCGCCAGGCCGGCGCCCTCTCGGGCGGACAGCAGCAACAGCTCGCGATCGCACGTGCCCTGATCGCGAAACCGGACGTCCTCTTGCTCGACGAGCCGTCGCTCGGCCTCGCGCCGCAGATGGTCGACGCCGTCTTCGACACGCTCCGCTCGATTCGCGACCGAGGAATCGCGGTCCTGCTCGTCGAGCAGCGCGCGCAACGGACTGTCGCGCTCGCCGACCGGTCACACGTCCTCTCGAACGGCCGCCTCGGGTTGACGCTCGAACCGAAGGACTCGGACGACACGGAGACGATGGTCGCGGCCTACTTCACGTGATCGCGGTCCTCAACATCGACTGGCAGACACTTGCCGACGCGGTGGGTCTCGGCTCGGTCTACGCGTTGATGGCGGTCGGGATCGGTCTCGTCTTCGGCGTCCTTCGGCTCGTGAACTTCGCGTACGGCCAGCTGATCATGGCCGGCGCGTTCGCGCTGGCGCTCGCCTCGCAGTGGGGCTGGCCCGTGTGGGCCGGCGTCGCTCTGTGCTTTGCCGCCGTCCTCGTCCTCTCCGCGCTGATGGAGCTGGTCGTCTTCCGTCCGCTGCGAGGCCAGTCGCCCGCCGTGATGCTCGTTGCTACGTTCGCGGTCGCGTTTCTGCTCGAGGCGATCGCGCTGATCTGGTTCGGGTCGCTCGGCAAGATCGCCGCTTCGCTCGCGTACCTCCAGCAGCCGGTCACGATCGGCGGCGTCGACATCCGCAAGATCGCGATCGTCGCAACCATCGTCGCGGTCGTCTGTCTCGCGGCACTCGTCGCGCTTCTGTCGCGGACGAACGTCGGCCTGCAGATGCGCGCAGCGGCGATCGACTTCCAGACGGCGCGCCTCCTGGGGGTGCGTGCGAACCGCGTCATCGGTGCGGCGGTCCTGATCTCCGGCGTGCTGGCGGCCGCCGTCGCCGTCCTGCTCACGGTGCAGTCCCCGCTCGTGACGCCCGACTTCGCGCTCCGCGACACGATCCTGGTGCTCGCCGGGGTCGTCCTCGGCGGGATGTACCGCCTCGGCTCGGCAACGCTGGGCGGCTTCGCGATCGGGTTTGCGTCCGGCCTCCTCGGCGGCGCGCTTCCGACGGCGCAGAGCCAGTACCTGCCGTCGTTCCTGTTCGCGGCGGTGATCCTCGTGCTGCTCGTCCGGCCGCAAGGCCTCTTCACGCGATCGCGGCAACAGGCGGTGGAACGGGTATGAGGCGGTTCGCAGGAGCGCTGGTCGAGCTCGGCGGGCCGGCGCTGCTCGTTGTCGCCGCCGGCCTCCTCGGTACCGTCTTCTCGCACGCGACGCAGACCTACTTCATCGGCGCGCTGGTGAATGTCGCGATCGTCGTCGCGTTGTACTCGTTCATCGGGAACTCCGGCGTGGTGTCGTTCGGACACATCAGCTTCGTCGCCCTCGGCGCGTGGACGGCCGGCGTCCTCTCCGTCCCGACGGCGGAGAAGCCGGCGATCATGCCGAACCTCGCGCACGGGCTCCGCACGACGACGGTCGCCAACGTCCCGTCGCTCGCGATCGCGGCCGGGGTCGGCGCGGCGTTCGCGCTCGTGGTCGGCCTCCCGTTGATGCGCCTCTCCGGTCTCGCGGCGGGGATCGCGACGTTCGGCGTCCTCGAGATCACGCACAACGTGCTGCGCTACTGGGAGAAGATCGGACCGGGCCTGAACACGTTCTCGTCCGTGCCCGAGACGACGGGCCTCCTCCAGGCCGCGGTCGGCGCCCTGCTTGCCGTCTGCATCGCCTACGGCTACCAGCGAAGCCGCTTCGGCCGCGTGCTGCGTGCGACGCGCGAGGATCCCGCGGCGGCCCGTGCCGTCGGTGTCTCGATGTACGTCCAGCGCCTCGTCGCCTTCGGCCTGTCGGGCGCGCTCGCCGGGTTCGCTGGCGGAATCTACGTCCACTTGCTGCCGCTCAACACGGAGGCGCTGTATCTGAACCTCACGTTCATCACGTTGGCGATGCTCGTGATCGGCGGGACGACGAGCCTGCTTGGGGCGGTCGTCGGCGCGCTCGCCGTGAGCGGCGTCGACTCCTTCCTTGCCAACGCCGAGAACGGCGTGTCGCTCGCCGGATGGAACGTCGACCTCCCGTCGGGCACGCGCATCGTCGTCGTCGGCGCGCTGATGGCGCTCGTCCTGATCCTGCGGCCGAGTGGTCTGACGGGCGGCCGCGAGCTGGGCTTGCCGCGACGCCCTCGCATAGGATCCGCGCGATGACAAATCCAAAGCTCGATCGTCTGAAGGAGTTGCTCGGCGAGGTCGACGACCTGCGTCGGGCCGCAACCGTGCTCTTCTGGGACCAGCGCGTGATGATGCCGTCGGCCGGCGCCCAGGCGCGAGCCGAGGCGAGCGCCACGGTCGGGCGGCTCGGACACGAGAAGTTCGTCGCGCCGGAGGTCGGGAAGCTCCTCGACGACCTCGAGGAGAACGAGTACGACTACGACTCCCTCGAGGCGAGCCTGATTCGCGTCGCGCGTCGCGACTATGAGAAGGCGGTGCGTGTCCCCCCGGAGCTGACCGGTGAGGTACAGCGCCAGAGCGCCCTCGGTGTCGCTGCGTGGGGTCCCGCCAAAGCGAACGCGGACTACGCCGCGCTCCTTCCGTACCTGCAGAAGAACCTCGAGCTCCGGCACAAGTACGTCGAGTGCTTCGAGCGGGGCGACGAGACGTACGACGTGCTGCTCGACGACTACGAGCCGTTGATGAAGACGGCGGAGGTCCGTGCGATCTTCGACGACCTCAAGCTCGAGCTCGTCCCGCTCATCCGTGAGATCGCCGACGCGGGCGAGGTCGATGCGTCATTTCTGCACGGCGAGTTCGATCCGGCGGCGCAGCGGGAGTTCTCGCTCCAGGTCCTCGATCGGTTCGGCTTCACCGACGACGAGTGGCGCCTCGATCCGACGGCGCACCCGTTCATGTGCAGCCCCGGCGCGCATGACGTTCGCCTGACGACGAACTTCCGCCCGAACGACCTGACGTCGATCTTCGCGACGATGCACGAGTTCGGCCACGGCATCTACGAGTGGGGGGTCGCGCCGGACCTGCACCGGACACCGCTCGCCAGCGGCGTCTCACTCGCCGTCCACGAGTCACAGAGCCGGTCGTGGGAAAACCTCGTCGGCCGTTCGCGTCCGTTCTGGCGCCACTTCTACCCGCGGCTCCAGCAGGCGTTCCCGCAGCTCGCGTCGGTCGACGAGGAAGCGTTTTACCGGGCAGTCAACAAGGTGCACCCGTCGCTGATCCGGATCGACGCGGACGAGGTGACGTACAACATGCACATCATCCTGCGCTTCGAGCTCGAGCAGGAGCTGATCGAGGGTCGCGTCGACTTGAACGACCTGCCGCAGGAGTGGAATTCGCGGATGGACCAGTACCTCGGGATCGACGTCCCCGACGACGCGCGCGGCGTTCTCCAGGACATGCACTGGGCGGGCGGGAGCCTCGGTTATTTCCCGACGTATGCGCTCGGGAACGTCATCTCGGTGCAGATCTGGGATCGCCTTACCGCCGACGTGCACGACGTCGACGACCAGATGGAGCGCGGCGAGTTCGGCGAGATTCGCGAGTGGCTACGCTCGCACCTCTACGTGCTCGGCCGCAAGTACACGCCTCAGGAGACGATCGAGCGCGTGACCGGCAGCAAGATCGACGCCGGTCCGTACGTGCGGTACCTGCGCGAGAAGCTCGCGCCGCAGCCCGCTTGAGCGTCGCCGCGCAATCGCCGCCGGTCGACCGGCTCCGAGCACTGCTCGGGAAGCTCGCCGATCTCCAGCACGCGACGCAGATCCTCGACTGGGATTCTCGCGTCTCGATGCCGCACCGTGGAGCGCACGCGCGCGCCGATGCATCGGCGACGCTGGCGCGGATCGCGCACGACCTGATCGTCTCCGACGAGATGGGCGAGCTCCTCGACGAGCTTCGCCCGGTCGAAGACGAGCTCGGGCACGACTCGGTCGACGGCGCACTGATCCGCGTGACACGGCGCGGCTGGGAGCGCGAACGGCGAGTGCCCGGGGATCTCGCGGCGGAGATGAGCCGGACGAGCAGCATCGCCGTCGCGGCGTGGGACGTGGCGAAGGCGGCGTCGGACTTCGAGTCGTTCATCCCGCACCTCGAGCGGCAGCTCGAGCTGAAGCATCGCTACGTCGCGTGCTTCCCGGAGGTGGGAACGCCGTACGACGTTCTCCTCGACGAGTACGAGGAGGGGATGACGACGGCGCAGGTCGCGGAGGTGTTCGACACGCTGAAGCGGACCCTCGTGCCGCTCGTCGAGCGCCTGCGCGACGAGAGTGGCGACGCGGGGCTGCTGGGCGGGCCGTTCGACATCGCGGGGCAGAAGCGCGCGTGCGCGCGGATCCTCGACGCATTCGGGTTCGCGGCGGACGGCTGGCGGCTCGACGAGACGACACACCCGTTCGCGTCGAGCCCGGGCCTCGGCGACGTGCGCCTGACGACGGCGTTCGATCAGAGCGATCTCCACGCGCTCTTCTCGACCATGCACGAGTTCGGCCACGGGGTGTACGAGTGGGGCGTCGATCCGGCGTTCGCGCGGACGCCGCTGCACCAGGGGACCTCGAGCGCGGTGCACGAGTCGCAGAGCCGGACGTGGGAGAACCTCGTCGGCCGCAGCGCCGGCTTCTGGCGCTGGTTCTATCCTCAGCTGCAGTCGATCTTCACCGACCAGCTCGGGAGCGTCGACGAGCAGCGCTTCGTGCGCGCCGTCAATGCGGTGCGGCCGGGGTTGATCCGTGTCGACGCGGATGAGGTGACGTACGGGTTGCACATCATCCTCCGCTTCGAGCTCGAGCAGGAGCTGCTCGCGGGGCGCGTCGGGGTCCGCGACCTGCCGGAGGCTTGGAACGCGCGCGTGCGCGACTACCTCGGCGTCGAGGTTCCCGACGACGCGCACGGAGTCCTCCAGGACATGCACTGGGCGATCGGGCTCGTCGGCTACTTCCCGACCTACCAGCTCGGCAATGTGCTCTCGGTGCAGATCTGGCGTCGCGCGGAGCAGGAGCTCGGCGATCTCGACGAGCAGTTCGCGCGCGGCGAGTTCGCGCCGTTACGGGAGTGGCTGCGCGAGAACGTCTACCGCCTCGGCAGCATGTACCCGCCGCGAGAGCTGCTGCAGCGCGTGACCGGGGCCGACCTCGATCCGCAGCCGTACCTCGACTATCTGACGTCGAAGTTCGGATGAGGGTGTGCATCGTCGGCGCGGGGGCGATCGGGAGCCTCTACGCCGCGCACCTCGCGCGCGTCGGCGAGGCGCTCGTCTTGACGCGCCGCGACGAGCACGCAGTGGAGCTCAACGGCGAGGGGTTGCGTGTCTCCGGCCGCCACGAATTCGTCGCACGCGTGACCGCCGCGACGTCTGCCGACGAGCTGCCGGAGCCCGAGCTCGTGATCGTCGCGACGAAGACGACGGGCCTCGAGGGCGCGACGCGCTCGTTCGCCGGTCATTGGCCCGCCGCGGCTGTCATGACGGTGCAGAACGGCCTCGGTGCCGAGGAGGTCGTGCGGCGCCACGGCACGTGGGATGTCGTGTCCGGGGTGACGTTCATGAGCGGGACGAAGCACTCCGACACCCACGTCGAATACATCCTCGACACCGCGACGTGGCTGGGGCCGTGGGAGAGGACGCCGCTCGGACGCGTCGAGGAGATCGCGGCGATGCTGGTGCAGTCCGGCTTGAAGGCGGAGGCGCTTGCCGACCTGCGGCCGGCGCAGTGGTCGAAGCTGATCTTCAACGCGACGGTCAACGCGGTCGCCGCGTTGACGGGGCTCCCGCACGACTGGCATTTCGCGACAGAGGAGAGCGTGTCCGACCTCGGTCATCTCGTCCACGACCTCGTCGACGAGGGCAAGCGCGTCGCCGCCGCAGCAGGCGTCGAGCTGCACGATGATCCATGGGAGATGAACGTGCTCGCGACGAAGCGGGGAAGCGCGCACTATCCGTCGATGCTCGAAGATGTCGACGCGCGGCGCCCCACCGAGATCGACCTGATCACCGGCGCCCTGGTCCGCGAAGCCGAGCGCCACGGGGTCGACGCGCCGCTCCACACCGCCATGTACCGCCTCGTCAAGGCCAAAGAGGCGTCCTACACGTGACCCTTTGCGACATGCCTGGGGTCAGACCCCGGCCGTGGCCGAAGCAGCCGAGGAGCCGCTGCGCCAGCGGCCTCCAGTCCGACCCCGACGTGGCCCAGGACGCCACGGCCCGGGTCAGACACGGGACCTGGGTGAAAGGGACGGGTGGACGTGGCTGAAATGCGGGTGTGCGTCGTCGGCTCGGGGGCGGTCGGCTCGCTGTTTGCGGCGAACCTCGCGCAGTTGGACGACGTCGAGGTCTGGGCGTACGACCTCGCGCGCGGGCATGTCGACGCGATCAACCGCGACGGCTTGCGGCTGAGCGGCGCCGGCGAGGTTGTCGGGCGGCTGCACGCGACGACGGACGCCGACGATTTGCCTCCGTGCGACTTCGGCATTGTCGCGACGAAGTCGATGCACACCGAGCCGGCGATCCGCGCGACCGCGCACGCGTTCGCGGACGGCGCGGTCGCGACGGTGCAAAACGGCATCGGCAACGAGGAGGTGATCGCGGCGCACGTTCCGCGCGTGATCCGCGGGACGACGTTCCCGGCGGGCAAGATCGTTGCGCCCGGTCACGTGCAATGGGACGTGAAAGGCGACACGACACTCGGCCCCTTCGAGCCACGCCCCGCCCCGCTCGAGGAGGTGCAACGACTCGCCGATGCGTGCACGCGCGCGGGAATGCCGACGACGGCCGTCGCGGACGCACGCGGCCCCCAATGGCGCAAGGTGATCTTCAACGCGTCGACGAACCCGGTCGGCGCTCTGACCGGCTTGACGCACGGCCGCGTGTGCGAGGACACGGCGCTTCGCCGCTTCGTCAGCGGCCTCGTCGACGAGGGGAAGGCCGTCGCCGCGGCGCAGGGGATCACGCTCGACGGCGACCCGGAGGTCCTCATCGACCACGCGGCGAGGCCGGAGGTGGCCTACGACCACAAGGCCTCGATGCTGCAGGACGTCGAGGCGCGCCGAGCCACGGAGATCGACTACCTCAACGGCGGCATCGTGCGCTTCGGCACCGAGCACGGCGTCGCGACGCCGCTGAACGCCGCCATCTGGGCGCTCATGAAAGGGTTGGAGCGGTCGTGGGCAGAGTGACGCCGGACGAGATCGATCGCCGCTACCGGCTCGTCCGCGAGGCGATGGCGAGGGCCGACCTCGACGCAATCGTCGTCGCCGGCTCGGAGTACAGCGGCTTCGAGGGTGCCGTCACGTACATATCCGGGTTCCAGATCGTTCATCGCTACGCGTACGTGCTGCTGCCGATCGAGGGCGAGCCGTCGATCGTGTTCCCGGCCGAGGCGCGCTACGTCGGCGAGCACGGGACGTCCTGGATCGCCGACCAGGTGTTCGCGGACAGACCGGGGGAATGGCTGGGCGAGCGCCTGGCCGGACAGCGTATCGGCGTGTATGGCCTCGACTACGTCATGGCCGTCCGCGATTTCGCCGCGCTCAGCGCGCACGTCGACGTCGTCCCGTTCGACGTTGAGTTCGACCTCGCCCGCGCCGTGAAGAGCGATGCGGAGCTCGAGTCGGTGCGCGAATCCGTGCGGATCAACACCGACGGCTTCTGGGCGTTCCTGGACGCGTTCGCACCGGGCAAGAGCGCCGCCGAGGTGCTCGCCCCGGCCGAGCGACTGTTCGTCGAGCGCGGCTGTGGTCGGTTGACGATGAACATGGTGCTCGTGGGCGCCGAGTTCGCGATCGCCCGCGGCGACATGCGTCTCGGCGACTTCTGCATCCCGTCGCTCGAGATCGCCGGCCCCGGCGGGCACTGGGTCGAGGTGTCGCGCGCGATCGGCACCGCCGACATCGAGGTGAGCAGGATGCTCGAGGCATACCAGGAGTACTACGACGCGGCGCGCACCGCGCTTCGACCTGGCGCCACGGCGCATGACGCGCACCGTGCAGTGTCGAAGGGGTTCACCGACCGCGGCTACCACCTCGGCCATGTGACGGGCCACTCGATTGGGATGACGATGATCGAGCATCCGAAGATCGGCGAGGGCATCGAGACGGAGCTGCAGGCGAACATGGTCTTCTCGATGCATCCGCACGTGATCGCGGAGAACGGGCGCGACTGCCTCTACATGCAGGACACGTGGCTCGTGACCGACAGGGGCGGCGATCCGCTGGCGGGGCTGCCAATGCGGATCTTCGACGCGAGCGAGCGGCCTACGTAACGAGCAGGACGATCGCGACGACGACCGCGATCGCGACCTCGAGCATGACGCCGGCGACCGCGGCTGCGACGAGCGCGAGAAACGGCACGCTCAGGAGTGGCAGCACGGGCGCATACGGCGTGAGCGCGTCGCGCGACGACGCCGTCAACCGTGTCAGCCGCCACGTCAGCAGCGGCGCATGGAACCACGCCGAACGGCCGCGGCCTCGTGCGTCGCGGACGATCCGGCCCAGGTGTTCCGCATGCTCGCGGCCGGTCAGCGGCAGGCGACGGATGCGTTCCGGCAGGCTCGCCACGTCGCCGACGATCTGCCAGAACACCATCAGCACGAGCGGAGGCGTGATGAGGAGCGCGAGCGCGAGGACGGTCAGGACCTCGCGCGCGGCACCACCGGGCCAGCCGTGGCGCAGCAGCGCATATGTGATCAGCGCCGCGGCGAGGCCGCCGGCGGCCGAGAATCCGACGACGCCGCGGCGCACCGCAGACAGCACCGTGACGAACCGTTCCAGGACGGCGGGGGCGGGCGATCGCCACGGCGCGATGACGACAGCGTCGCGCGGCTCGGCGTCGCTCATGCGAGCTCGGCGTGGATGCGGCCGTGCGCGCGCTTCAGCGGCCCGCCGGTGCGTCCGGCGCGGACCGCAAGGATCTCGGCGAGGATCGAGATCGCCGTCTCCGACGGCGAGTGCGCACCGATGTCGAGTCCCGCCGGCCCGGCGAGGCGCTCGAGCGCGCTCTCGTCGACACCGGCTTCGAGCAGCACCTCGCGCCGCCGCTCCTGATTACGCCGTGAGCCGATCACCCCGACGTAGAACGCATCGCCGGCGAGGGCTGCTACGAGGAGGGGGATGTCGAACTTGTCGTCGTGCGACAGGACGACGATCGCCGTCGCGTGGTCCGGCTGCACCCGAGCGAGCGTCTCGTCGGGCCACGCGACGAGGAGCTCGTCGGCGCTCGGGATGCGCTCCCGCGTCGCGAACCTCGCGCGTGCGTCGGCGACGATCGTGCGCCAGCCAATCGTCCGTGCTGCCGCTGCGAGCGCGTCGGCGGTGTCCACCGCGCCGTACACGAGCAGCCGGGGCGGCGGGCCGTAGACGTCGGCGAACACAGGACGGCCGTCGAGCTCGACGACTCTGCTGTGGCCGCCGCGGATCAACTCGTCTGCGTGCTCCTCGACCCCTTCGCGCACGAGCTCCTGCGACCCGTCTTCGAGGTCGGTCAGGAGAACCGCCCGCACGTTCTCGGCCGCAATACGCTGCAGGTCCGCAAGGAGCTCCGACGCCGGGACGTCGACCCAGACGTCGATCTCGCCGCCGCACGGGAGCCCTACGCTCAGTGCCAGGTCGTCGGAGATCCCGAAGCTCAGGAGCCGCGGCGAGCCGCCGCGAAGGACCTCGCGCGCCGCGTCGACCACCTCGTTCTCGACGCAGCCGCCGGACACCGAACCGGCGAGCTCTCCGCCCTCGGACACCGCGAGCTTCGACCCGACGGGCCGCGGCGCCGAGCGGCGTGTGGCGACGACGCGCGCGAGCGCGATGCGCTCGCCCCGCGCGCGCCAGCGATCGAGGTCTCCGGACAGCTCCCGCATGGGGCCATCGTAGTCAGAGCAGCAGGGGTCTCAGCTCGTGTGACAGCTGCAGATCTGCTCGCCGAGCTTGCGCCGCTCGAGATTCATGCCGCAGCGGCCGCAGGTCGGCGGCAGGATCTTCGCGGCGACGAGCAGCCCGCGCATCAGGCTCGCCCAGAGGACGAAGTACGGGACGATCAGCTGTGCGGTCATGCGAGCCTTATCGGCCGCCGCCGCGGAAAGATTGAGAACCTGGCTAGCGGACGCGGACGACCTGGGTCATCAGCGCGGGGTGGAGTGAGCAGAACAGCCGGTAGGTCCCGGGACGCGTGAAGCGGTACGAGAAGGTCCCGCTCGAGACGCTCGGGGACGAGAAGCCGACTGGCCCGCTCGCGAGGGTGACGTCGTGTGCGACGCGGCCGATGAACCGCCAGGTGAAGCGCGTCCCACGGCGGATCGAGACGCGTTGCGCACCGAATGTGTAGTCGCCGACCCACGTGCTCGTCACGTGCTTGACCGGCCCAACGGGTTGCTTGAGCAGCGCGACGGACACGCGCTCCGGCCTCGTCGGCGCCGGAACGGGCGACGAGTACGAGCCGCACGTCGCGACCGGCTGCGGCGTGAAGTAGAGGATCGCGATCCCCATCGCTCGCACGTGCGGTCGCGCATTGTCGTAGGTGGCCGTGATCCGGAGCGTGTCGCCGGCCCGGATCGGCCGGCCGACCGGATCGCTGAGCCCGGTCATAGCGACGGGGCCGGGCTCGTGCATCACCGGGCGCGGCTCGATCCCGCCCCACCTCGGATACGACGTGTAGAGCGAGCCGCAGTTCGTGTCCGAGACGTCGACGGAGATGCCGCCGCCGTGGAGGTGCCCGCCGCCGGCAACGAGAACGCCGCTTCGTGGCGCCACCCAGTCGGCGCGCTGCTCGTACGTCGAGCCGGCCCCGCCGGTTCCCGGCACGTTGAAGACGGGATCCGCGCGGCAGTTGCGGACGTCGAGCCAGATCGGCGTCACCGGCGTGCGCGTCTCGCCGACGGCGTATCGCACCGTGTAGCGAACCTCGACCACCGACGGCCGCGCGTGGTGGTTCATAAGCATGTACAGCATCCCCCACGGATCGCCGGCTCGATTCGGGTATCCGTAGGGATCCGGGAGATCGAGCGAGAAGTGCTCCTCCCCTTCGGCCCAGAACCGCTGCGCCTGGAACGGCGCCATGCGGCCGCTGTAGTCCTCGATCCCGCTGCACGTGGTGTCAGGGACGCCGATCTTCGCGAACACGATGTGATGGAGCATCACGTCCGTCGGCGGCACCGGGTTCCCGAGCATGTCGACGACGTCGGCGCTCATCCCGACGACGCTCCCGTCGACCTGCGGCGACGCGGCCAGCTGGCCGCCCTGCGCCACCGCGTATCGGCCGATCGAGATCGGTGCGGATGTGAAGACGAGCGTCCGGATCTGGGCGAGGGCGCCGGCCGGAAATGCGAGCGTGACGAGCGCCGCCAGGACGGAAAGGCGCGTCAGCAGGCGCATCGGGCGACTGTAGCACCGGGCTAGAATGGCGCTTGTGAGCTGGCTGATGATCGCCCTGCTCGCGCTTGCGGTCGCCGCGGTGGTCGGAGCCGAATGGCCGAGGCTGATGGGCCGCTTCGGGGGCGAGGCGCGTGCGCGTCGCGAGCGTGCCCGGCGGAAGGCAGGCCTCAAGATCGTGCGCAGCGAGACGGAGGAGTTTGCGGCAAGCGTGGAGCGCGACCTCGCCGAGCTCCCGACGATCGAAGAGTCCGACCGTCGGAAGCGCTAGCCGCTAGCCGCTGACCGCAAGCTTCAGTTCGAGCGTCCGCGTGTTCGGGAGGACGGGGCCGACGTCTTCCATGTTCTTCGTCTCCTGGTAGTCCGCCGCGCGGAACACCAGCGTGTGGCTTCCTGCCCCCAGTCCCACGAGCGAGATCGTCGCGGTGCCACGCGCGTAGGAAACGGTGCGGGCGCGGCCGTCGATCGTTGCGCGGACCGACTTGGGGTCGACGCCGGCACCGGCGTCGCGGACGGACATCCGTACCGCTGCGGCGGTGCGCGAGACGACGCGCACGGTCGGAGGCGTTGTGTCGCCGACCCAGAATCGGAAGCTGAACGGCCCGCGCGCGACGCGGCGCGGGGAATCGAAGACGATGCTGTACGTGCCGACGCCGGGCAACACGACGCCCGCGACCGGCCGGGCCTCCCCGTAAGCGTTCCGGTACGGGTTGAGATCGAGCGGTAGCGCGGTGTAGCCCGCGAGCCGGTTCTCGTCGGCACCGCGCACGACACGCGGTTGCACGCCGCCGCGCATCACGACGACACCGAAGTTCGCGACCCGGCGCCGCAAGCGGAACCGGTACACCCGTTCCGGTCCGGGGAGACGCGCGGCGAAGCCGAGGCTCGCACCGGCGAGATCGGGGTAGCGGTAGGCCGCGACGCGCGTGGGAGCGCCGACGGTCGTTCCTCCGTAGACGCCGGCTCGGGCGAGCGGTGTGGTGCGATCGAGGCCGAGATGCGGGCGCTCGACGCGGAACCAGTACGGGATACGCCGACGCTGCCCTGCCTGCGTCAGGCTGACGAAGCCGGAAACGTCGCTCTCCGGACGGCTGCCCGAGGACGCGACGAGCCTCAGCGTTCCCGGCACGGTGATCGTCCTCGCCGCCGAGACCCCAGGTCCGGCGGAGACGCTCCAGCGGCCGGCGCCGCCGCCCGCGTCGCTCAATGCGACGCGTCGCGTCACCTTCCGGCGTGGGCGAAGCAGACCGAACGTCACGGTGCTGGGCGCCGCGAAGACGAGAGGCTTGTCGGCAGCGACGAGGTTGATCCGCCCGCCGCCCTCACGCATCGGCGACACCTCGCGGGTCCCGTTCGTGACCGGCGCGCCCGTCAGGACGAGCGCGGCCTTGATCTGCGCGACCGTCCAGGTCGGATGTCGCTCGCGGAGGAGGGCCGCGCCACCCGCGACGTGGGGCGCAGCCATGCTCGTCCCGCTGAACTGGTCCCATGTTCCCTCGCGCGTCGGGACGGAAGAGAGCACGCCGCTTCCGGGCGCCACCACTTCGGGTTTCAGCTGGAACGAGTACGGCGTGGGTGCGCCGGACGAGAAGCTGACGATCCGGTCCGGGCGCGGTGACCCGTGCGCGCCGGTCGACGCGCCGACGGCGATCGCGCGTGGGGCGTTGGCCGGCGAGCCGACCGAGCCGTTGCCGAAGTCGCTGAAGTCGTTTCCGGCCGAAACGACGGGCACGACGCCTGCCGCCGCGGCGGCGTCGATCGCGTGCACCGCGATGTCCCGTGCGGGATCGATCTCGGCCTCGCCGAACGAGCAGTTGATGACGTCCATACCGTCGCGCACGGCCGCCTCGATCGCTGCGACGATCTCCGGCGCGTTCCCGTCGAGGCCGAACTCGGGCGTCGGGACCGACAGCGCCTTG